>CAZION010000065.1:0-31705 GCA_964540865.1 uncultured Victivallis sp. | reverse complement strand
GCGGCCATGCTGGTCTCCCTGCTTATGTCAGGATTCGCGTTTATGTCCAGGACATAGAAAACTCCGTTCCTGAGCCTTATGTCTATTCTCGCATAATCACGGCAACCCAGTACCGTATAGGCTTTCTTTGCGGTGCTTCTTAGGGAGCTGTATTCCTTTTTTGAAAGCTCGGCCGGAAGTTTCAATTTTATCTTCTTGTAATGTATCGAGTCCGGATCGAATTTGGAATCATATGTGCACAGACGGTCATGTATGTTTTCAAATGCGGAAAAGTCCATCTCCGCCGGAGGAAGCATTTTTACGGAACCGTTCCCCCATAGTGTTATGTGGAATTCCCTGCCGTCGATGAAATCCTCGACAAGCGCCGGCTGTGAAAAGGAATTCAGCACGAACGATATCCTTTTCCGAAGTTCGGCCTTTGTCAGAACGACTGCTTCCGTGGTTACACCGAGGCTGCAGTGTTCCTTTGCGGGTTTCGCAATGGACGGATAGAAATTCCAGTCGTCGAATATCAGCTGGGGCGATTCGTATATGCGCCATTTCGGGGTTGAAACCTTGTTCCTGTCGAGCAGTATCTTGGTTCTCTTCTTGTCCCAGCACAGATCCAGTGTCTTTGAATCCGAGCCGGTGTACGAGAAATGGAGCGATTCCAGGATTGCAGTGACTCTTGCTTCGCTGTGATCTATCCCTGGCAGCCCTTCGCAGCAGTTGAAGATTATGTGCGTTTCGGGATCATACTTGCTGAGCAGGGAATATATGTCTGTGTTCCTGACAGCTATGTTGACAACCTTGTATTTGCGGCTGCGTATTGCGGACTCGATGGTCTTTATTTCGCGGAGCGCGTTTCTTTTTTCGGCAGGGGTCCATGTCTTGTCAACGTTGTGAATCAGCAAAACATGCGGTTTGTTTCCGCTCTTTCTTTTCGGCATTCTGTTACCTTGCAATTAAATCAGGAAATTTATATATGTAATCACTGCTCCAGTGTTTATTTATTTTTTTATCTCGTCCGCAAACTCAATAAACATAATATTGCGGATGGAAAATTATATTGCAACATCATCGAGCGAGAAATCCGCTTAAAAGAAAAAACACCTGGTTTTGCAATTGGCTCATGTTAATATAGATTACAAGAACAATTTGAAAGTGACAATATGAAAAACGCTGATAAGATTTCATTCATCGGGGCGGGGAGGATGGCTACTGCGCTGGCTGCGGGCCTCCTGCAGAAGGGCTTTTCAAAATCCGCTATTTCCGCTTTTGATGTTTCAGAATCCGCATCTGCGAAGTTCGCAGAAAAAACAGGGATAAGGATTGCAAAGGACATAGGGGACTCCCTCTCGGAGGCCGATACCGTAATACTTGCGGTGAAACCTCAGAATGTTGCTGAAGCTCTTTCCGAAGCCAAGACCCTGCTGAAGGATAAACTCCTTATTTCAATTCTTGCCGGGACGAGGATTGAAACACTTAAGGGGCTCAGCGGTTGCCGTAGGCTCGTCCGCGTGATGCCCAATACGCCCGCCCTCATAGGCGAGGGGGTTTCGGTATTCTGCCATTCGGACGGACTTTCCGAAACTGATATCAGCAGGGCTGAAAGTATTTTGAACGCCGTGGGGTCGGTGTGCCAGGTTAAGGAATCCCAGATGGATGCTGTCACCGGCCTTAGCGGCAGCGGTCCCGCCTATGTTTTTGATTTCATACAGGCGCTTGCCGACGGCGGTGTTGCGGCCGGGCTGCCCAGGGATGTTGCCCTCAAGCTTGCCGCCCAGACCGTCAAAGGCGCCGCATGCATGGTTATTGAAACCGGTGAACATCCCTCGGTTCTCCGTGACCAGGTGACTTCACCGGGTGGCACGACCGCCAAAGGTCTTTCCGTGCTTGAAAAAAATGCCTTCAGGGGAACCGTCTCTGAAGCCGTTACCGCTGCCGCCGAACGTTCTAAAGAACTGGGGAAACAATGAACACTGAAAAAATATTAAGCGTAGTGATCCCCGTGTATAACGAGGGCAAGACCATCAACATGATTCTCGATGAGGTCCTCGCCCGTCCTGAAACCGCCGAGATCATCGTTGTTGACGATGCTTCAAAAGACAATTCGAAAGAGCAGATCCAGAAGTATGTCGACAGGGAGAATGGCCGTGTCAGGCTTGTATGCCAGGAGAAAAACCGCGGCAAAGGCGCTGCCATACGCAGGGGGTTCGATGAGGCGAAAGCCCCGATTGTGATAATCCAGGATGCGGATAGGGAGTACAGCCCGGATGATTATCCGGTAATCATTGCCCCACTAGTGTCTGGGAAGGCGGATGTTGTCTACGGTTCAAGGTTTCAGGGCGCTGCCGGCAGAGTGCTTTATTTCAAGCACCAGCTCGGGAATAAATTCCTCACATTCGTTTCAAATCTGCTTACCGACATTAATCTGACGGACATGGAAACATGCTATAAGGCGTTCAGGAGGGAGGTCATTCAGAATATCAACCTGGATTCGGAACGTTTCGGGATTGAGGTGGAATTGACTGCGAAATTCGCACACGCCAGGGTACTGAAAATCTACGAGGTCCCGATAAGTTACAATGGCCGCACCTACGAGGAGGGAAAGAAGATCACCTGGAAAGACGGGGTCGCCGCCATCTGGCACATGATCAAATACAATATCCTCCAGAAGAAATCGCGCTTCTATAAAAGACCATGGACCGAAGTCATGAAGCAGCAAGGGATTTGAGTATGAACGGTTATTATACATGCAAAACAATACAAGCCTCTTAAATATCATTAAACGCCTGCTGAAAGATAAGTTTTCCGCCGTCGCACTTCTGCTCGTCTGCCTTTATTTCTCATTTGCATTCTTCAGCGAGGTTTATGCGCTCTACTGTTCCGGAATGAACATTATCCCGCAGTATGAAAGAGGGAGCATTGAGAATGCATATCAAGCACCGTCTAGCTCGCACTGGCTTGGAACCGATTATAAAGGCAGGGATGTCTTCTGGAGGGCCATGCATGCGAGCCGCACGGCTGTGAAAATCGGGATATTCTCGTCTTTCCTGGCAGTGTTTGTAGGCGTAGCGCTGGGGGTTGTAGGTGGTTATTTCGGAGGCTGGGTTGATGACGTCGCCATATGGGTTTACAGCACTTTCGCTTCAATGCCCACTCTGCTTTTCGTGCTCGCATTCGCCCTTCTTGTTACAAAAGGGTTCCTGTATCCTCCCCTTGCGGAGATGTTCAACCAGACATCGGCTTTTTTTCATGCCGACCCCGGAATGGTCGCGGTTTATCTCGGAATCGGGCTTACGGGCTGGGTCAGCCTCTGCCGGGTTGTCCGGGCGGAAGCGATGAAACTCAAGAATACCGCCTATGTGCAGGCCGCAAAATCCCTTGGATTTTCTTCGTTCAAAATAGTCATGCGCCATGTGATCCCGAACCTTTTCCACCTTGTGATAATTTATTTCACAATCCGGTTTGCCTACGCGGTAATGACAGAGGTAATTGTGAGCTATCTCGGACTGGGGGTCCAGCTTGAACCGAGCTGGGGAGTTATGATTGCAGACGGGCAGCAGCGGCTTTGGCAGGGTGTCTGGTGGGAAGTCGCCGGAGCAACTGGATTCATGTTTTTCCTGGTGCTGGCGCTCCACACTCTGGGAGATTCATTGCGTGATATCCTTGACCCGAGATTGAAGACATGAGGGGAAGTTCTAAAGTGCTGGAGTTCCAGATTGCGAAAGTGTGAAACTTGGGAATGAAAAAAGAAATTATTGCCGTTTTCGGGGGAACTTTTGATCCTCCGCACAATGGACATATGGAGCTTGCTGGGACTGTTGTTTCATCAGGGGCGGCCGACAGGGTTGTTTTTGTGCCGGCATTCAAGCCACCGCATAAACCGGATTCTCCTGTTTCCGGATTCAACTCCCGACTGGATATGCTGAAACTTGCAACAGAAGGGAACCCTAAGTTTGTGGTTTCCGATATTGAAAGCAGACGGGCTGGCCTGTCTTTCACTTTTGACACGCTGGTTGAATTTTCAAGACTCCATCCTGATTCGGAAATAAAACTGTTGATAGGCAGCGATAGTCTGAGGCTTCTGCATACCTGGCATAGGGCGGAAGAGCTCGTTGAATTCTGGCCTTTGCTTGTCTATCCAAGAAAAGGATATCTGCCTTCCCGGGAAGAACTTTGCTTAAACTGGGGCAATGAAGTTGCTGAAAAGCTTCTTGGATATATATTGCCGGTGCCTTTCTATGATTTTGCTTCAACAGACATAAGGAATAAAATAATAAAAGGCGAAGCCGTCGGAGCTCTGCTTGCCCCGGCTGTTTGCAGATATATTATGGAAAACGGGATTTATAACCTAAAAAATCAATCCGGAGGAAAGTAAATGGCCACGAAATCCAAGGCGAAAACCACTAAGAAGGCTGCTGTGAAGACGACAAAGACGGTGAAACCCAATGTTCCTGGAAAACCGGAGCAGTTGGCTTTCATATGCGCGAAAACCGCTGATGACCATCAGGCGGCAGATATTATCACCCTTAAAGTTTCAGGATTGTCAGTGATTGCAGATTATTTTGTGCTCTGCACAGGTAATTCAGTCCCGCACTTATCGGCGATCGCCGACAGCATTGCCCGGGCAGTCCGTGCAGAAATGAGCGTCAGGCCGCGCGTGATCGACGGTACGCCTGCAAGCCAGTGGACAGTTATTGATTTCGGAAGCGTCATTGTCCATATTCTTTCCCCGAAAATGAGGGAGCAGTATCAGCTCGAAAGTCTTTGGGGCGATGCTCCTAAAGTTGACGCGCTCAAACTTCTTGCCCGTAAAAGCCTGTCCGTGAAGAAATAATGACTCAAGACATAAAAAAGTGGGATGAATTCAGGTGGGAGGGCATTTTCCGCGAGGAGGATCAATGCATAAACACCTATATGAGCGAGCTGCCAAGATTCATAGACCTGCCTGACGAAGAGGAGATTCTCTTCGGCCGTATAAGGAAGATGCAGAAATCACTTCCTGAGGCGAATGAGCTTTATGACATGCTTTTTGAATGCACCTGCGAGGACTGTGAAGACGATTTCCTCTTGCCGGAAGACTGGAGGAATCTGAAAGGGGCTGACATCTACAGGAAAGTCCTCGAACTTTCCATGACCTGGACGAAATTGTATTCAGCCTCCTTCAAAAGGGAAATCATGGATTGCGGACTCAAGGGTATCTGCCTTTACGGCATCCTTCTTTCACGGATCGTAGGGGTAATGGAAATCCCGGTGGATATGCCGTCCCTTGTGATTGCAAACTGCAAGCGCCTTAATTCTGCGATAAACGACATTATCGGTCTGACGAATAATGTTGCTTCCGCCCAACCCGAACTGTCTGCAAAGATGGATGACCATGCGGCAAGGCTCCTGATTGTCCGGGAGAAGATTCTTAATCTCATGTATGAGAACAAATTGAAAATTTGAGGCTGCGGTTTTCAAATGGCATATAAAGATGATTCATCCGGATCCTTTAAAGGCCTTGTCCTGTCCATAATAGCTAAAGTGGATTTCATTCAGATGTTCGCCATGGTGAGTCTTCTTGCCATAGGCCTGATCTTCATTTACGGAACCGGTCAGCAGGTGGGGTATAAGGCGACTTTCCTATGGAAGAAACAGCTCCTCTGGGCGGCCATCGGGTTCTCAATCTGGATCTTCATGACGTTTTTTTTCGACTATCGCAAGCTGGCTCTTTTAACACCTTTCTTTTATGTAGCGTGCCTGATCGGGCTTCTGCTTGTCCTTAAAATAGGAGTTGATCTCAATGGGGCCAGGAGATGGTTTTCAGTGTGGGGCATAAGTATTCAGCCTTCTGAATTTGCCAAGTTCGGAGTCCTTCTTGTTGCAGCCTGGATGCTGTCAATCAGGGGATTCGACATAAATAAGTTCCACAACCTTCTCATTCTCGGGATAGTATGCGGAATCCCTTTCATTTTAATTGTAGCCGAACCCGACCTGGGAACCAGTATCGTCTTCATCCCCATGATTTGTTCGGTTCTAATTGTCGCCGGCCTGAAATGGAAATGGATATTCATCGGATTGTTCCTCGCATGCGCCTCGGTGCCCGCAGTATATCCTTTCCTGAAAGAATACCAGAAGGAGAGAATACTTGTATTCATGAACCCTGAACGCGACCCGGATAACCGGGGATGGAACAGCCTCCAGTCGCAACTGGCGGTCGGAAGCGGCGGCGCATACGGAAAAGGTTTTATGCAGGGTACTCAGAATACCCTGGGGTTCCTCCCGAAGAATGTTTCCTATACGGACTTCATATATTCGGTAATTGCAGAGGAGTCGGGCTTCGCAGGTTCAGTTGCTGTTGTATTCCTTTATTTCCTTCTAATAGTTTCATGCCTCCGGGCTGCAGTTTTTGCGCCCGACAGTTTCGGCAGATACATAGCGGTTGGAGTTGCCGGCATATTTTTCGCGCATTCGTTTGTCAATATCGGCATGACAATAAAGATTATGCCGATTACCGGAATCCCTCTGCCGCTGATCAGTTATGGTGGAACATTTACGGTTGTGACCATGATCCTGCTTGGTTTCATACAGTCAATCTATTCCCGCCGCCAGTCTATCTGGTGAGGGAATTGCAGGAGTTCCATAATCTCCTGTCACGATCCATATGCCGATTTTCAGAGGTTCCCTCAAGATTTGCTTGTAGAAGAATTCATCGGATATTATATTGCTAGAGGTTTTAGTTTTATTCTTTGAAGAGGGGGCGAAGATGGAGCAGCTTATATGCCGAGGTTGCGGTGGCGTTATGGACATAACAGGCATAGAGCCGTTCACTCTCTGTGAATGTTCCGCCTGCAGTACAACCCTATCCATACCACTTGAGATGGGACACCTCAGACTGGACAAGCTTGTCGGAGATAAAGGCGTTTTCAAGATATATGATGGGTTTGACAGTGTAAAGAATCTGAATTCCATAATATATATCCTTGAAAAGGATCATCCTGAATACAAGAACTTCATTAGTATAGCCAAGCAAGATGCGCTGGACCTCTCCACTTTGAAACATCCGAACATATGCCCCATCCTCAATTTCGGTGATGTATGCGGTAATTTCTTCGTGACCGAACCAAAGATGGATGGATACGCCCTCTCTGACTATTCTCCTGAAACCCAGGGGCTCCTTGATGTCGAAAAGGTTATCGACGTGCTTCAGGCTACTGCACTTGGCCTCGCTGTTGCCCATCACAAGGAATTTGTGCATCATGATCTGTGCCCCGACAACATACACATCGACGCGAGGGGAAATGTCAGGACGAAGAATTTCTTTATTTCAAGGTCCATTTACACATTACAGCAGAACAGGGAGGATATCCCCATTTCTGTTTCACCTTATTTCATAAGTCCTGAAAAAGCGGAAAGCCGTGTTGAGGATAAACGGGGCGATATATTCAGCTTCGGTGTGCTTTTCTATTACATGCTTACTGGGAAATATCCTTTCTCCGGCAAAAGCGAAATTGAAACTGTATATTCCAGGATAAAGAAAAAGAAGCCAGTCGAAAAACTGCAGGTTTTCAGTGAAGATAAACCATCATATGTAACTGCCGATACGGTTGACTACATTGCTCCGGTTGCACCTTCAGGCTACCGCAGCAATGTGCCGGGAGAAATCAGCTCCCTTGTCATGGAAATGCTTTCTTATTATCCCGTGAAGAGGCCTAAGTTTACCGAAATCCTCGCCACCATAAATCTATACAAGGCGAAAGAGGATAAGGAACGTGTCGTCACTATCGCCCAAAAGGAGATGGTGCGGGACAACGAAACTGTAAATACCAAGACAAGGGCGATTCCGATCATGAAGAACCTTGCCGGAGAACTAGACAGGAACAAGCAGAAGAGGAAGAATTTCTTCAACCTGTAATTTCAGCCTAGCTTCATGTCTCCTTCACGTTTTATTTCGACGTATTTGAGATACATGACACTAGCTTCAATGTGAACCCTGCCATCCATAATGAGATGTACTAGTTTTTAATCTTGTACGTCCTGATTTCAAATGGCCTCATCACTATTTCCACCGGTTTCGAACCGCTGATTGTCTTTCCTTCAGTCCATTCGAGGAGATTGGTTTCGACAAGTTTCGCCTTCGATGAATTTAGTTTCAGGATGCCCTTTGAAGTGTGTCCCTTCGTCTCGACAAGACGTATGACAATGCAGTTTTCCTTTTCAGCTTTTTTGAGGACTTCCATGGAGATCCCATCGCTTTCAATTTTGCATGGAACCTGATATTTAGGCTTTCCGAAACCGTCAAATACAGTCACGCCCATATTCAGCATTGCGCCCTCGGCCATCACGGTTGAATCGGTGAGATGGCCTTTGTGCGGAAGGAGGCAGTATGTGAATTCGTGAACGCCGAGATCCGCATCCGGATCCGGCTCCGTAGGTGAACGGAGGAGATTTAGATCAAGGACATTGTCCAGTATTTTGTGGCCGTATTTGCAGTCGTTGAGGATTGCTACGCCATATTCATTTTCGGAAAGGTCCGCATAGCGGTGCGCGACAACCTCGAATTTAGCACGGTCCCAGCTGGTGTTGCGGTGGGTGTTCCTGTGCATGTATGAATACTGTATGTCGTAGTTTGCCCTCTCGCTTCTTATGTCGGTGGCAAAGGAGACGCGAAGCATTTTATGCCTCTCCTTCCAGTCTACCCGGGTCTGGAAATCTATGCGCTTGCTGTTGTATGCGAGATAAACATTCTGGACAATTTCAGAAACACCTATCTTGAGCGTGAATTTCAGCCCGTTCCTGACGTATCCGCCTGGAATCTTTTCAGCTTTGACGGCGCTGGCTGTTTCCAGTGCCGACTTCTCATAATAGATGTCAATGTCCCATGCGTCATAGTTTGCCGGCCGGTCTTTGTAAAGGGTGAGCAGGTTCCCGCTTCCTCCTTTTTCAAGAACATCACGGTTGCATTCCTTGTCAAAAATCCTTCTGATTGTACCGTCATTTGCAAACTCATACCTGATAAGTTCATTTTCAAGAACAAGTCCTTTCCCTGAAGCGGTTTCGCATTCAGGTGCATTCCCGGCTTTTTCAAAAACTTTGAAGCTCTGAGGGGGGATTTCCACAAGTGCAACAGTTTTCTTTCCCTCTTTCTGGACAAGGACCTCGTTGCCCTCATCGTCAATCAGGCCGCAGTCCGACGGCAGTTCCACCACACCGCTGAACGGGTATGAAAGACAGTTTGATATCACAAGGCTACCTTCATTTTCTTCAAGAAGCATTTTTCCGGCATTCTCAATGAGGCTGTCGCATTTTTCCAGGCATTCCCTGTATTCTTCCAGGGTTGTCTCGTAAACCTTGTGTATGCTCGAACCTGGAATGATATCGTGGAAATGGTTTAGCAGGAGTTTTTTCCATATGAAGTCCAGCTCTTTTGCAGGATACTTGGCAAGGGGCAGGCAGGAGAATATGAATTCTACATTTCTCAGTTTCTGCTCAAGCTTGCGGTTCCCTTTTTTAGTCAGAGCCTGTGTTGTCAGCGTACCGCGGTGACATTCAAGATAAAGCTCTCCCACCCATACCGGAAGCTCTTTTTCATATTTCCTGAGACCTTCCAGGAAATCTTCTGCTTTGCCGAATTTGACTTTCGGCACGCTTTCGGTATCGGCAAGCCTGAGTCCGCGTTCAATGTATTCCTCTTTCGGTCCGCCTCCGCCGTCCCCGATCCCGAACAGTGTCAGGAAATCATCAATGTAATCATTCTCCTTGAATCTTTCTTTTGCATGTATGAGCGCTTCCGGATGCAGGCCGCTGTTATATGTGTTTTCCGGCGGGAAATGTGTCAGTACTTCACTGCCGTCCACGCCACGCCAGATGAATGTGTTGTGCGGGAATTCATTGAACTGGCTCCATGAAATCTTCTGTGTGACAAAGAAATCAATCCCTGATTTCTTCATTATCTGCGGCATGGCCGCAGAATATCCGAAAACATCGGGAATCCAGACGTTTTTCACATCAACCCCGAATTCGTCCATAAACAAATTCTTACCGTGAATGATCTGGCGGACCATTGATTCGCCACTTATTATGTTGCAGTCGGCTTCAACCCACATTCCACCCTGGCATTCCCAGCGTCCTTTCTTGATCATCTCCTTTATCTTTTTATAGAGATTCGGATAATATTCCTTCACAAACGCATAATGCTGGGCCTGGGATGCGCCGAAAACATAGCTGGGATATTTTTCCAAAAGGGTTATCTGGCTTGCAAAAGTCCTACCGCACTTGCGGATCCCCTCGCGAACAGGCCATAGCCATCCCGTGTCTATGTGGGCATGTCCCACAGCGGTCGTATTCAGGTCTGAACTTGAAGCTTTTTTATCGAATTCACCGGCAAGTATTTTTCTGCATTTCCCCGCATTTGCAGGATTGTCCGCAAACGCGTCGATAGATTCGTTCACTGTGCGTATAAGCCTGTTTCTGCGGACGCTGTTTTCCGGAAGTCCCTTAATCATCGATTTGAGGACTTCAATATCCAGCCAGAGCGCCCATAAACCCCTGTCGAAGATGCAAAGGCGGATGTTGTTGACGCATCCGTTGAATGTGCCGTGTCTGTTCGGATCTGTCGGGCTTGGATCGCCAGTCCTGTCAATTCCGAAAAGATTATTTGCTGCAGTTTCAACCCACAGCTCTATCTTTTCTCCGCCCTTGCATGATTTTAAGAGATAATGGATGTCCTTGGAGTAGTCGGCCTGGAAGACTGAACCCTTCGTAATGCTTTGCACAGGCATTCCGTCTTTGGTGAATACCAGCCCTTCGCTGTTGAAGTCAAGCCTGGCTACAACTTCCTCACCTTTCCAAGATTTTGGAACTTCAGCAGTGAGGTGGAACCAGGCGCTGTCCCATGCGTCCCCCCATTTCTCACCCTCTTTTATCTTCTTGTATCTACCCTCCAGTCTTTTGGAAAAAGGGACCGGTGCGACGCTGTGGCTGTATTCCGCATTGAAAGTGATTGTTTCCGTCAGGATTTTTTCGCCGATCCGTTTGTAGAAATTTTCAATTCTTGAGACGTAAAGCAGTCTTTCCTTGACATTCATTTATTTATTCCTCCGGAGGTGTTGATGAGAAGCACAAAAAACATAGCGGGTAAGTTAGTTATGAATGAATAAAAAACAAGCAGCCGGAAATGAAATACTCAATCCTGTTCAAGGGGGTGTTACTTGAATTCCCTGGCCGTCTCGACGGCTTTCTTCCATCTGGAGATGCGGACTTCGCGTTCATATGAGGCGATTTTCGGTTTGAACGTCTTCTCCGCGCGCCAGTTTTCCTGAATGTCCTTTTTGCTTTTCCAGTACCCGCAGCTTAAACCTGCGAGATACGCAGCCCCGAGCGCAGTTGTCTCAGGAACCGCAGTGCGCACAACCGGTATCCCCAGGATGTCAGACTGGAACTGCATGAGGAAATTGTTCACACAGGCGCCGCCGTCAACTTTCAGGGACTTTATTTTGGTTCCCAGATCCTCCTGAATGCATTCAATAAGATCCCTTGACTGGAATGCGATGCTTTCAAGTGAGGCCCGGGCTATGTTCTCCGGGGATGTTCCACTCGTTATTCCGAAGAGAGTCCCCCTGACATCCGGATCCCAGTATGGCGCGCCTAGTCCGGCAAACGCCGGAACAAAACAAACCCCGCCGTTATCGGAAACACGTCTTGCCATAGCTTCAGATTCCGAGGCGCATTTCATGACTTTCAATGAATCCCGCAGCCACTTTATCACTTCCCCTCCTGTGAAGACAGATCCTTCAAGCGCGTACTCCAATCCGTCACCGATGTCCCATGCAATTGTCGTGAGCAGATGGTTTTCGGAGAATACCGGTTTCCGCCCTGTATTTACAAGCATGAAACAACCAGTGCCGTATGTGTTTTTCGCCGAACCTGTCTCGAAGCATGCCTGTCCGAACAGGGCCGCCTGCTGGTCGCCGGCAATCCCGCCAATCGTAATTTCTTTTCCGAAGATTCCTTTCTTCGTTTTTCCGAAATATCCAGATGAGGCTTTTATCCCAGGCATAATCTTTTCAGGTACTCCGAAAATCTCAAGTAGCTCCCTGTCCCATTTTCCCGTCTTTATATTGAGCAGCATTGTTCGCGAGGCGTTGGAGACATCGGTCAAGTGTTCGCCGGTTAGCTTGAAAAGTAGCCATGAATCAACAGTGCCGAAGCATATTTCCCCGTTCTCTGCCCTTTTCCTGAGGCCGGGCACTTTGTCGAGAATCCATTTTATTTTTGTGGCTGAGAAATACGCGTCGAGGAGGAGCCCTGTTTTCCTGCGTATGGTTTCGCCTTTGCCGTCGGCTTCAATTGATTTGCAGATGTCTGATGTGCGGCGGCATTGCCAGACAATTGCATTGTAGACTGGCTTCCCGGTTAGCCTGTCCCAGAGAACTGTTGTTTCGCGCTGGTTTGTAATTCCTATGGATGCAATCTGTTCCGGCTTGATTCCGGCTTTCCGGATCACCGTGCAGGCTGCCCTTTTCTGGGACTCCCATATTTCCAGGGGATCGTGTTCCACCCATCCGGGTTTCGGAAATATCTGCGTGATTTCCTTGTTTGCAGAAAAGAGTGGTTTACCGTGCTTATCGAAAATTATCGCCCTGGAACTTGTTGTTCCCTGATCCAATGCTATGACGTACATTTTCATCTTAAGTCTCCACGCTTTGGTGAACAAATTTTCTTTCAAATCAAATCCTGCATGGATTTCATTTGAAAGAAAAATATATTTGAAACTATTATGCATTGTTTTCTCAAAAAGTAAAACGGAGTCCGATATGAACGCAAATAAAAATAATGACAAAGTTTTTTCTGCGAAGAGCGCAAGAAAAATATTTGATAAGGCAGGGGGTAATATCGCAGTAACGCTTTCCTACGTGGAGAAACCGTCCTTCAAGGTCAAAGCCGTAGACATCTCCTTCTGTTCTGGAAAGAGCTCGAAAACGGGAAGCGGGGATTTGAAGAATCTGTTCGGGAAACTTGAGGCCTGCTTCAAAGGCGAAATTGATTTGCTGCCTTTGGAAGATCTTGACCTTGACAGGCTGTCTGCGTTTGAACGGAAAGTCCTTTGCGAACTTCGCAAAATGGTTCCGCGGGGAAGGACAATTTCTTACGGAGATCTTGCGAAGCTCGCAGGTTCTCCCGGGGCGGCGCGGGCAGTGGGGACCGTGATGAGCGGAAATCCCTTTCCCCTTTTCTTCCCGTGCCATCGTGTAATAAAGAGCGATGGCTCGATTGGATTTTTCCAGGGCGGTCCAAGCGGAGTCAGGCTCAAGAAGGCGCTGCTGGAGGTGGAAAAGATCGAACCTGGAGCAGCAAAGGCGCAACCAATTTTATAACCACGGAATACACAGAAAAAGATAAACCACGAAACACACTAATCACACGAAAAAGACAATAAATCAAATCCGCTGGATGTTGGAAATTCCTTGTTGGATATTGGGTGTTCAGGGATTTTGTTTTTCTCTGCTCTTGTTTTTCCTGTCTTTTGCTTTATTATTCAAGCAATCTTTATCTGAAGAGAAGCTCTAAGTTCACATTATTTTTTGGGACAAAAAAATGTTTGATTTCCTAAAAGGAATGGTAAATAGAAAAGGTCTTCCGCCGGGGTCGGTTACTTATACAGGCGAAACCGTGGCCCAGAAAGTCAGAATCCGGATCATGGATTTCGACGAGAATAATTTTGTGGAAAAAGAAGCGCAAGAAGTTGAAGACTGCTTCCAGTTCAAAGATACTCCTAGCATGACATGGATTAACATTGACGGAATCCACGATACCGATATAATTGAAAAAATCGGACGTCATTTCGACATGCATCCGCTGATCCTTGAGGATATGCTGAACACAAGCCAGAGACCGAAATTCGAGGATTTTGACAACTATATCTTCATCATAGTGAAGCTCCTCTCGTATAACGAAGAGAAGGAACAGATCGAGAGCGAGCAGATAAGCCTTATCATGGGAGCTGATTGCGTCATCACTTTTCAGGAGTCGGAGGGTGACGTGTTCAACGTTATCAGGGACAGGATCCGGACCGGCAAGGGCAGGGTGAGGCGGATGGGGGCGGATTATCTGGCGTATGTGCTTCTCGATGCGCTTATTGACAATTATTTCGTGGTTCTGGAGAAAATAGGCGAGAAGATAGAAGATATCGAAGACGAGCTTATTGAGGATCCCACCCCGGACACACTTCGAAAAATCCATCACTTGAAAAGGGAAACGATCTTCCTTAGGAAAATACTTTGGCCAACCAGGGACATGATAAGCGGAGTTGAACGTTGCGGGTCTCCACTCATAAAGGACACAACCGGGATCTATCTGCGTGACCTTTATGAAAATGTCATTCATGTGATTGACTCTATCGAGGCCATCCGCGATATTTCTGCAGGCATGATAGACATGTATCTTTCAAGTCTCAGCAACAAGCTGAACATTCTTATGAAACATCTGAACGCCATAGTCATAGCCGTGGCCATTCCGAGCTTTTTTGCCGGCGCTGGAGGAATGTCCGAATTTTCACAGATGGTGGGTTTTGAAAATTGGAAATTTGCCTATTTTATTTTCTTACTCGTTATGGTCTGCTTGGGGATAGGAACTTATTTCCTTATAAAACGGCTGGAGAAATACTGGAAATAAAAAAAGCAGGCGGAGATAAAACTCCGCCTGCTTTTCTTTATTGAAAAGATGCCGGCAAGGATGCTGGCGTTCCATTAATCTGCACTTATCATCCACTAATAATAAATATGCAATGAATGAAGTTTTCGGTCTGAAAACTTCATTCATTGCATGGTTTTGTATTTAATTCCTGTTAGTGACGATTAGTGAGAATTAGTGGTGAAATCTTTTTGTTTTTTTAAGTGCGGCCCTTGGCCGCCTAATTCCATATAATCCTCAGCTTGGAAGTGGCGCGTTTTCATCATTTTGCACCGGTTCAACAGGAGGCAGATTGTCTTCTCCGATGGCCTGCTGGAAGAGTTTATAAGTGGCGCACATCGCGATTGGCGCAGTTGCAAATATTCCAATGCAACAGGCCAGAAGTCCAAGTGCGGCAAAAATACCCAGAACGATATTCCAGAGAATAAGAATCGGGCTTTTCTTGAGGGTCTCCCAGGAACGTTTGAGTGCATTTAAACCCTGAGTCTCACCTTTGACAAGAAAGAAGATTGATAGATTCATGAGTGGGGAAAGAAGGATTCCGGGGATTATGCAGCAGACTACACCTGCAATAACGATCAGGTTTGCCACAGCATAGTTCAAAAGGCATGGCGCTGAAATGTCAAAAGCGGAAAACACATCTGTAATTTCCGCAGTTCCGCCTTCGTACTCTTTCTTGATGCCTTTGTAGTATCCGACCATGAACGGGGCTATAAGTATTCCGACCAATGCTCCTATTATATAACCCCCGCCGCCGGCAAGTATTTTAATCGTCATTTCACCCAGGTTTATTTTTGATCCGATCATTCCTACAACAAATCCCCAGCCGAAACTAAGGGCTTGTGCAATAAGATTGATTCCTATTGATATGCCGACAATGATAAGAAAGCCGACAATATAGAATGTCATATTCTGCTTGAATTTCTCAATCCCATAATTGAAACAGCTGCCAATGTCAATGCTCATAAAAATTCTCCTCCAAATTGTTTATATTTCTCTAAACGCATATATTAACTCCTTTAAGAACCAATTTCAAAATTTATTTTCAAAGGAATCTGTGCCTTATGATTGAACTTGTAAGGAAAATTGCTGTTTCCGCAGGCAAGATAGCGATTGCGGAATTCGCAAAATCAGGATCACTCAGGCTCGATTTCAAGAGCGAGAAGGATCTGGTGACAGATGCGGACAGGAAGGTGGAAGCGTTTATTATTTCAGAGATTTATAAAAGATTTCCGGATCATGACATATTCGGCGAGGAAACAGGGAAAACCGGAAAAGGCAGTGAATTTTGCTGGGTGATTGACCCTATTGACGGCACAACTTCCTTTGTCCACGGACAACCCTTCTTTTCCGTTTCCATAGCACTTCAGAAAAACGGAGTGACGGTTGCCGGAGCTGTTAACGCGCCCAAACTGGGGGAGCTTTTCTGGGCGGCAAAAGGCGAGGGGGCCTATTGCAACAAAAATAAAATCCACGTCTCGTCGCGCGATATGCTTGTCAATTCAGTGCTTTCAACAGGATTCGCATGCCTGAGAAATAACATGAAGGAGAATAATCTCCCTATATTCAATAAGATACTTCCGAAACTCCGGGGTGTTCGGAGATATGGTTCTGCGGCCATCGATCTTTCCTATGTCGCGTGCGGAAGGCTTGAGGGATTCTGGGAGCTTAATCTCAATCCTTACGATATAGCTGCCGGTGTACTGATACTGCAGGAGGCAGGAGGGGAGGTCTGCGATCTCCGTGGAAAACAGAACTTTCCGGATGACGGAATCCTAGCCACCAACGGAAAGATCACGAAGGAATTCCTGAAAGAGATTTAATGTGGAGTGCGGCTGCGATAATGCTCCCGAACTTTCGGAGTGTAGGCCGTGTCGCCCCCTGCGGGGACTTTTGTCTTTTTTACTTTATCATACCCCCACGCTTCCGCATGGGGCTACATAATTACGCCATCCTGCGGAGGCTCTGGGAGACGGCTAATCAGCTTGCATTTTTTTTGATGCATTGAAGCAATATATTGAATTTAAGCCCGCAAAGCGGGTGAAATAATGTAGCCCAAGGCGTCAGCCTTGGGGAAATGGGAATAAGTAATCAAAAGCCCCTGCAGGGCGGCGACATAATTCAATAGAGCGAAGCTTGCCGGTCTTAGGACGGCGAAAAGAATTTCGCCGTGCGCAAAGCTGAAGCTAGCGCGTCAGCACTCCATAATTACTGCAACGCCATACCTGTCAAGTGTTATCTCCCCGCCGTTGTTTTTCTTTCCTTCTATCAGGTCTTTACCTTTTGGCGTTTCATTAATACTTGCTTCGCCGTCGTTGTGATTTATGAAGAACCATATTTTTTTATCTCCATTGTACCTGAGGACAGTTTCGACTCCTTCTGGAGCGGAAGGCCATAAGGGTTTGATATCAGCAAGCTTGATGAATTCCGGCATGAGGATTTTAAGAATGTTCTCGGACAGGTATGCGCCAGCGTATATGACATGTCCTTTTCCAAGTTTACGTATTGATATTGCAGTTTTTCCGTCGAGGTGGCGTCCAGACCATTTTGCAAACGGACTTGCGTTTTCAAGATTTAATATCTCATACCATATTTCGCTTTTTATTTTCTTGTCTTTGAATTTCAGGTGGAACTGCCTCTTTTCCGGCATGTTCAGTTTTCCGTATTCTTCTACGGAAACACCTGCAAGTTCACGCAGGCATCCGGGGATTGTTTCAGCGACAACATGATTGTTGACATCACGGGTGGCACTGCGTGCGCCGATCACAAGGACCCCGCCTTCCTTTACGTATTTTTCCAGGCATGGTACCATTTCCGGATTAAATAGTTCCCAGTTGGGAATGAAGTAAATCTTGATTCCGGATAGATTGTCTTCAGGATGAACGCAGCCTACGGCATATCCGGATTTGTAAAGCATTTTATGGGCCACTCCAGCCATCCAGACAGGCTCAGGAAGTCCGAGCGAATATGTCGAATGTGCATCGTCCGCTTCCATATCCCCGGTTGCAATGGCGCAATCAATGAAAACACTTGTTCCGAGAATTTCCTTGCCGACAGTTCCCATTTCTTTCCCGATCTGGGAAATTTCATCATACCTGCGCCGGGGGATATTGTCGTGATCAAGTATTCCGCACCAATATTCCTCTGCTCCGAACCTGCATGTGCGCCAGCGGAAATAAAGAAGTCCATCGGCCCCGCGCGCAAGCGATCTGTAAGTCATGCTCCTGATTTCGCCGGGTTCCGGGTTGTCATGGAAATAAGGGGCCTGTCCACCGGGGCCTGACTGATGTTCAGGGATTATGAAGTTCCCTGAAATGGAGCGTACCAGATCCAAATAAAATGCACCCCTGCTTTCTCTGATTTCCGGGTCATGATTGAACATGGGGTATCTGTCAAACCCCAGGAAATCCAGATCCTTTGTGAAGGTCCCGCGATAATCAATGTGCCCGAAAATTCCGTTATGTGTAACAAACCATTTAGGCTGGGCCTTCCTGAGCAGTTCAACCTGTTCATGCTGGAATACCGTTGCAATGTGGCTGAGATAGCGGAAATAATCCAGTTCTGCAGATGGATTGCAAAATGCAGGCTTGTTGCGTTTGGGAGTTTCTATATCATCGAACGAACTGTAGGTAAGCGCCCAGAACGCCGTGCCCCATGACTTGTTGAGAAGTGCAATGTCGCATTTGTATTTCCATCTCAGGAATTTCTGGAACCCCTTCTGGCAGCTTTCGCAGTGACACTCTGAGAAATGGCAGTATATCTCGTTGTCGGTCTGCCATCCGGATACGTATGGATTGTCTTTGAAATGCTCCGCCATCTTCTGTGTGATTATCCATGAGAATTTACGGAAGGTCTCGTTGCTGTGGCAGCAGTGCTGGCGGGACCCGTGCTGCATCGGAATGCCGTTGTCATTAACCCTTAGGGTCTCTGGATATATCAGGGTAAGCCATCTCGGCGGGGTAGCTGTCGGAGTGCAGAGCATCGACATGATGCCCTTTCTGCCAAATCGTTCAATAATATCGTCGAAGAAGGAGAAATCGAATTTTCCTTCTTTAGGCTCCATCAGGTCCCACGCGAATTCCGCCATCCTCACAATATTGAATCCTGCCGCAGCCATGCGTTCAGAATCTTTCTCGCGGGTCTTGCTGTCCCAATGCTCCGGATAGTAAGGTGCGCCGAACCAGAAACGGTCGACATTGGCGGGACGAAGATGGGTTATTTCGGCATTTCCCAGTGGCTTCAATTCATAGTCATTCATATTGCAATCCTTTCTTCTATGGTGACTGGCGCTATTAGGAACGTTAACTTTGTATTGAAATTACTATTTTCAATAGCTGAATGCTTATTGCCCATCTATATTTTTTTTAGCAGTTGGGCATAATAATAACAAGTGTTGTCTCCGGATTGATGCTTCCCATGTCGAGCACTCTAAGTAAACTCATTGGTAACAAGGGACTTGCGGTGGTTGAGCGGCTTGTCGGGCTCCTTCTTGCGGCCATCACGGTGCAGATGCTTCTAGTTGGTATAAAGCACTTTGTGACAAGCCTTTGGTTTTTTATGGAAAAATTCATATTATAATGTATTTTACATGCCTGTTTTTAAGTATTGCCCTGGTGGCGGAATGGCAGACGCAACAGACTTAAAATCTGTCGGGATTTATCTCGTGGGGGTTCGAGTCCCCCCCTGGGCACCATCATAAATTTTCAGGAAAATTTATAATATGAAATTCGCTCCCCGTATAATGGAGTCTCAGCTGCCCGGACATTGCGGCCCCTGCAGTCTATCTTCCTGTCTATATATCCTCGGGATCGAGGCCACGCAGCGGGAGCTGGCCAAGGCTTCAGGTTCACCCTATAAGATTTTCAAGGAAGGCATAGGTGAAAACAAGATAAGGAAAGCGGCTTCCGCCTATGGGGTCAAATCAAAATATCTTATGGTCCCCGAGAAGGAGAAAGGCGATTTGTTCGCTAAAAAACTCCTCGCCCACCTTAGGAAAGGTCTTCCTGCGATTCTCTGCTGCCAGGATTTCGCGCATTGGGTTGCAGTTATCGGTTATATTGAAGAGAAGGAGAAATACATTATTATCGACCCTAATGACAAGAAGGGGACTTTTAGCCATTATTCTGAAACCTTTTTGAGGAATATTTCTTGGAATGACAGCAAGACCAAGGGGGAAAGTGAAAAAGATTCCTCCCAGTACTTTGCCATCCTGCTTGAAAGAAAGGACGGCAAAGGGTCGCAATGGCGCGTTTCCGACACATGGGTGAGGCTTTGCCAGAAGGGTTCTGAGGACACTGCTGACAATATGGCAAATGACCTCATTGAAATAGCCCGCAGATCAAGCCCAAATGGAAATGTATATGGAAATGGTAGCGGGAAGAAGGGCGGACTCTACATGACTCAGATACTCGACCGTTATGAGGGGCTTATTATCGATGCTGTAAATCACTGGGTGGCAAGTGAAAAAGTCACTAAGAACGATTTGAAATCCTTTTATGAGGATTACAAGGTCGTGGCTGCTTCTACGGCAATCAAGCTTCCCAAAGGGGCGGATCATGCGGCCCTTGTAGCCCAGATCACCACCCTTTTGACCACCTATGCCTGGAGAGGGGAGCTATGATTTGGAGATTGAGGGATTGGGTGATTTATACGATTGAACACCCAATATCCAACACTCAATCTCCCATTTTCAACGGAATTGAATTTTGGGAAATCTTAACTTGGATATTGGATATTCAATTTTGATTCCTGAATCCTGGCTCCCGACTTCCATCAGAACTCTGCGCCTCTGTGCCTTTGAAACTTTGTGCCTCAATATTGTAAAACCATCTTCTTCAGTGTCGCTAGGTCGAGTTTCCCGCTGCCTAGCAACGGGAACTTTTCGATCTTCCTGAAATTGTCTGCTTTTGGGAGCCAGAGGTTAGGGATGTTTGCTTCCCTCAGTTTTATTACGATCTTTTCCGGAGGGAATTTCATTTCCGTATAGAATACAATCAGTTTCTCCCCTTTCGATTCGTCGGGGGCGCTGGACACGGCGACTGTGCGGGTGTCGGTTTCAAGCAGTTCCTGTATGGCGTTTTCAACAAGCTCATGTGGAACCATTTCACCGCCGATTTTGCTGAAGCGCGACAGTCTTCCCGTTATCGTGATTCTGTCGTCTGGGTCTACCTTCGCAATGTCTCCGGTATTGTACCATCCGTCCCTTATAGCATCTGCGGTCTTTTCCGGATCGTTCAAGTATCCCTGCATCACTGTCGGCCCTTTGACAAGCAGGAGTCCTTCCTTGTTGGGGGGGATGTCTTCCCGCGTTTCCGGATCCACTATTTTTACGCAGATGCCGGGCATCGGCATTCCGACGCTTCCAATTTTACCAACTTCCGTTCCGAGACTCAGTATTGAGTTTGAAATATTGACTGAAACAACTGGGGCGAGCTCGGTGCATCCATACCCTTCGAGCGGCATAAGGCCTGTCATTTCCTTAAATCTAGTTGCAATATCAATCCTGAGTTTCTCTGCGCCTACAATGACTAGCCGGATCGACTTGAACTGTTCGCGCGTGCATTTC
Source organism: uncultured Victivallis sp. (assembly GCA_964540865.1). GTDB lineage: Bacteria > Verrucomicrobiota > Lentisphaeria > Victivallales > GWF2-50-93 > GWF2-50-93. The sequence continues at coordinate 10,482 of CAZION010000065.1, read as the reverse complement.
TTCATATACATCTGAAGGAAAGTCGGGGTTGCGAGGAGAATCCTGATCTTATGTTCCTGGATTGCTATGCCGGTCGCTGCGGCATCTAGTGGGTTAGGGGTATATACGACTTTTGTCCCGGTCATCAGTGGCACCCAGAAACAGGCGGTCATCCCGAATGAATGGAAAAGGGGGAGATTCCCGAGCAGGCTGTCTTCATTTTTGTCCCATCCCATTATCCTATAGAAGGAATAGACATTGCTGTTGATGTTGTGATGTGAGAGCATGACGCCCTTTGGGATGCCGGTGGAACCGCTTGAGAAAAGCAGGACCGCCGTTGCAAATACATCCTTGTGGGTTTCCGGGGCGAGGAGGTTCATTAGTTCCTGATGAGGCATGATGGCTGCCAGGAATCCCCAAAGGTAAGTCTTCGATTTGGGAATATTTTTCGCAATGTCCTCTAGGAAAACCATTTCAGTCCTCTGCTCTATGCCGGCCTTCTGCAGGAATATTTTGCTGGTCAGAATACAGTTGAGATTCGCTTTCCTTATGGCTTCGTCCATGTTTTTTGCGGATGCGGTGTAATTCAGCATTGCGGGAACCTTGTCGGCCATCATTATTGCGAGAGTCGCAATGGAAGTTGCTACAGTGTTCGGGAGCAGTATCCCGACATATTTCCTGTCGTCCGGGCAGAGTTTCAGGATTTCCCGGCTAAGTATTGCGCTTCTCGTGATGACGCTGAAATTGCTCATCCCCCTGCCGTTGGAGTCGTAAAGGATCTTTTTAAAGGGGTGTCGTCTTGCAAATTTCGCAAACTGGTAGTGAAGCGGACGTTCTTCGGGGCGGGGCTTGGTCTCGGTTTCAGCTCCAAGTTCCGACATGATCTGCCTCAGTTCGAAGGCGTTCAGTGTCTTTGCGACGGGTTTGCCTATTGTGACGGAGGCGGGGTGAGGGAATTCCATCGGCATCCTTATTTTTATCTTCCCGTAATAATAGCTGAAGATGCTTCCCCAAAGCATGCCGAGGCGGACAGGTATTACCGGTACGTCCAGCTCTTCGGGAATCATCTTTGAGAAGCCCTCCTTGAACTCATCCATTACGCCGTTGCGTGTGATCTTCCCTTCAGGGAATATGCAGACCACGTCGCCGTTCCTGAGAGCTTCCTTGGTCTTGTTGAAAGTCTCGATGATCTTCTTCGGTTTGTCTGGAGGGGGAACTACGATGAAGCCAGACCAGCTGAAGAGTTTTGTCAGTATTGGAATCTTATAGTAATCCTCGTACATCAGGAAACGTACGAATCTTGAGGAGCATGCGGTTATCAGGAGGCCATCAACAAATGAAACGTGGTTTGCAACCAGCAGGGCTGGTCCATGCTCGGGTATGTTGTCCTCACCTTCAAGCCTGATCCTGTAAATGGTGTGCGTGAGTATGACCACAACGAATCTGACCATGAATTCCGGCAGGAGCCAGCACGCATATACGGAAACTGCAACCGTGAGGAAGCTCAGGCATATGAATATGGAAACGGGCTTCAAGTTGAAGAAATACTGCTGCATTGTCGACAGAAATGAGCTGGTCGTTCCCGTAGCCTGAACGCCTGTGCCCGAACAGCAGACAAGAATTAGGATTCCCGCAAGGATGATTGCGGAAAAGGCTATTACGTTGGCGTTCGCGAGTATTGTGCCTCGGTTTGCCTGGTTGGTCTTGTTTTGAATATACGCTCTCAGCGGAACCATGAAAAGTCCGCCGGAAAATCCCAGGAGTATGAGATGTAGCGACATCCAGGGATAGAATGAAAAGCTCAGGAATTCCGGGAGTACGGGACAGCTTATTTTCACATGCAGCGCGCGGTGCATCGATTCAAGCAGGTGCTGCGTGCCTACAGGTGAACCGGTACACAGGACGGTGAGGATAAGGAAGACGACTATTCCCAATGCCCCGAAAGGAACAAGTCCGAGTTCGACTTTTTTTCCTGACATCCTCCCTGCTGCGTAGCAGCCGACACCTATTCCGAGCGCCAGCGTCAGTTGTATTATCCCCTGTTCGATTTCATTGGTGAGATGGAGATTGTATTTTGCGAATACCAGTAGGAGCAGTTGGATTGCCGTTCCGATTCCGACGAAGAAAGAGTCTCCAAGGACTGAAAGGAAAACCGCCTTGTTTGCCTTTACTAGTTTGAATCCCTTGGCATATTCGCCGAACCATTTCCAAGTCCATGCGGTCTTTGAATTAGCAGCTATGCCGGGCAGGATCTTCAATGACATTATGAATGCGGTGATGGAAAGGCAGGAGAAGAACAGTCCGCATTTGTAAAGTTCGTCTCCGGAAAGTTTTTTCACCACGATTCCAATGCTCATCCCCAGGATCACAGCAAGCATTGTGACCATTTCCTTGACGCCGTTGACATGCGATATCTCTTTTTCCGAGAAGGTTTCAGGAAGGATCCCGTTGAGGGCTGGGCTGAAGAAGGTGCTCTGTGCGGCCAGGAGGAACATCACCAATATCAGCGGACCTGTGCCCCAGTCTGCGAATTTCGCAAGGCATATTGTGCCGCACAGCATTATGGCAAGCTCCACCATTTTTATTATCACTATCACATTTCTTTTCGGGAAGCGGTCAGAGAAATACCCGGCGGGGCTCGGGAAAAGCATGAAGGGGAGAGCGTAGAATATTGTCAGGATTGCAAGGAATGCGGTGTTCGTTGAATATTCTTCGGAGGCGCCTACGGCTGCGAAGATCGCAACAATCTTGAACGCGTGGTCGTTGAATACGCCGAAGAACTGGGCGGCGGCCATTGGCCAGAACTTCTTCCAGATATCGAATTGGGATGACATGTGTTCGCCTTGTTTTGGATTGCGGAACCAATTGCAAAACTCACGTTTTGCAGGGATTCAGAAGTCAGAATACAGGATTCAGAACGAAATTCGAACTCAAATCCGTCTCCATTCTGACTCCTCTCCTGAAACTGCCGTTGGAGTTCACAGCTTTAGCGTGTTCTTTTCTTGGCAGTTTCGTTTTTATAAAACTGTGGACACCGCAGTTGGATGCTGACTCCTGACTCCTGAATTCTTTCCAGTTAAGATAGTCGAGGCGATTGCAAAACTCAAATTTTACTTGAAATGATTCCAAATTGAATGAGTTGATTGCAAAAGTGCCCGAAAAACGGTTTTCGGGAATTTCACTTTTTGGAGTACATACTTTTTAAAAAGAGGCAATTTTGAAATTGCCTCGAATAATAATATGTCGTTAAAAGAAAAGTTTAAGCGAGATGTATTGGCTGTAAGAGCCATATTTGACTTGCAAAATATACATTAGTTGTTGGAAAGAAATGAGATGCGTGGTTAGACCATTTTTACTTGCAAAAAGTATTTTTTCAATTTTTTAAAAATACTTTTTGAGCAACGTTTAATTAAGGACTCATGGGAATATTAAGCATGTTTTTGATTTTATTATTTTTATTCTTGAAATTTCCCGGAGTTGTTTTTTCGATCTTTTTGAAGATCCGGTAAAAATATGCAGGGTTGGAAAAACCACATCTGTAAGCAGTCTCACTAATGGAAAGCGCAGTGGAGGCCAATAGGATTTTTGCGTTGTTTATTCTGTTCTTGTTGAGTAGCTCAGGGTAAGTCATATTGAAAAGCTCTTTGACAAGATGCCCGGTCCGGGAAGCTGAAAGAAATATATGTTTCGCAAGATGATGAATATTTACGTCCTTCTGGCAATTCTGTCCGATATATTTTTCTATTTCCCACTTTATTTTATCTTCATGCGAGAGAAATATTTCCTCTTCCCGGTCAAGCAATGTTTCGATTCTCAGCTTGAGTGATTTCGCGATTTCCTCTATATCTTTAAAATCCCCTTTTTCGAGGCATTGAATTTTCTTGTAGAATTTATTGTTGAGTAGCGGCGCAAAGTCATTGCCGCCGCACCGGCACGCAATAGCATCCGGGATTACAGTAGGAGATTTCAATCTAAAAATACCGACAAACATTACGCCGAGAATATTGGGGCCTTTCGTAATTGGCGTGGCATACTCTATCACACCGCCATGACATATCTTAAAGAAACCGTCAGGATGCCCGGTCAATGTTATCTGCACTTTACGCATTTCAAAAGCCAGGCATTTGTTGAGTCCGCATTGTTCTTTAACACAATGGCAGTATTCATTATCATGGCGGCGAAATTCTATTTGAGGGAAATAATTAATTACTTTGCCGGAATAATCATGCAAGCAGATTTTAAGTCCGCAGCGCCGTTCAAATGCCTTAATCAGTTTTATAAGTTCATTCATAGGTTGCATTCCAATATTAATCCTCGAAAAATACACTATAATAGCGTAAAAGTATATTGTTATTCTAAAAAAATAGAATACAATTATATATCAAATACACAGGAATGTTAAAAAGAATGAAATCAGCAGAAAAAATACCGTTTGTCCGGCAAATACCGATCAGATATGAAGTCGATGTATTTATCGCCGGCGGCGGACCCGCTGGGGTGGCTGCCGCAGTTGCCGCCTCTAGGCAGGGAAGCAAGGTTTTTCTTGCAGAAGGCCATTCCTGTTTCGGTGGCATGGGGACTGCCGGACTTGTCCCAATGTTCTGTCCGTTCACAGACGGCATTAATTTTCTCGCCAGTGGCGTAGTCGGAGAGATAGTTTTTAACCGGCTTAACCTGAATGAAAGTATTGATGGCTGGAATCTTGTCATCAATCCTGAGACGCTTAAAAGAGTTTACGACGACCTGATGACTGAGGCAGGTGTTGCATTTAATTTCCAAACTCAACTGATCGATGTTCTGCTGGATGGGAAACGGATTTCGTATGCAATATGTAATTCTAAAAGTGGGATTTTTGCGGTAAAGGCCCAGGCATTTATTGATTGCACAGGAGACGGAGACCTTGCGACTATGGCCGGGGCGGATTTTGAAAAGGGAGACAAGGATGGCACCTTGATGCCGGGCACTCTTTGCAGTTTGTGGTCCAACATTGATTGGGAAAACCGTTCCCCTGACCATCGTGCAATGCTTGAAAAAGCTTTTGCGGGTGGAGTTTTTTCTATTCCCGACAGACATGTTCCTGGCATGGGATTTATTGGGGGCGGGATTGCGGGCGCGAATATCGGACATGTCTATGATTTAGACGGCACAGACGATGAATCAATTACAAGAGGTCTACTCAGGGGCAGGAAAATTGTTCCGGAATTCGAGCGGTATTACAAGGAATACCTTAAAGGTTACGAAAAGATGACACTGACGGCGACAGCCTCTCTTTTAGGCGTGCGTGAAACCCGCAGGATTACTGGAGATTATGTGATGACGCTTGACGACTTTAAAAAGCGTGCCTGCTTTGAAGACGAAATAGGCCGGTATTCGTGTCCTGTAGATATTCATCCCAATAAAAATGATCCTGAGTCTTATAAACGATTCCTTGACGACTTTACTAGCTTACGTTATGAAAAAGGTGAAAGTTACGGTATCCCATACCGGTCGCTGATCCCATGCAGTCTGGATAATGTGCTTGTTGCCGGCAGATGCATCAGCGCCGACCGCTATATGCAGAGTTCGGTAAGATGCATGCCCGGCTGTTTTATTACCGGACAGGCGGCGGGCACCGCCGCATCAATGGTTGCAGATTCAAACGGGAAAAAGACGACGCACAGTATTAATGTACGGTCATTACAAAGTAAACTTAAAGATACTGGCGCGTATTTGCCGAATTTATAAAAATGAACTACAAGAATAAGAACAGCAAATATAATGCAAAGGAGGGATTTGAAATAAAAAAGCATCTCATTAAGAATGCGAAGTGCGGGTGGCGGGAGGCGGAGTATGGGGCAGGGAACGCAAGTCATAACTCCTTGCAGCGCAATTATTTCACGCTAGTTGAACTCCTCGTGGTGATAGCTATTATCGCCATCCTCGCGGGAATGTTGCTCCCAGTGCTTGGCAAAGCAAAGGAAACGGCTAAACAAATTCAATGTATCAATAACCAAAAGCAAATTCACATATTGATGGCTAACTATCTAAGCGACTTTGGAGATATTTATCCACGCTATTATCTTGGATATACTAAAGCGGTCAATGGCATTGAAGCCCATAATTGGTTCAGTTTATTATATGAGCTTAATTATATGCCAAAAAACAAGCATCGCGCAATTGCCTATTGCCCTAATGACCTCGAAGGTCAGAGAATGGGAGAATTAGACTTTGACATTACCTCTGGAATATTTAGTTATGGCATGAATTACGCGTTATCCAGAAATACGTCTGGGTGGGTGGGAATCAAACAAACTAGAATAGAAAAGCCCAGCCGGATAGTTTTTATCGGTGATTCTTTTAAACGTGATACGCTTACTACTACTCAGCAAGGATTTTCATGGATATATACATGCTATCCAACCGGGACGGATGGCGGACTCTATACCAGGCATGGAAATAAAACTACTTGTAATGTCACTTTTGTTGATGGTCATGTGGAAAGTTATCGAGTTGGCGACTCGACGGTATTATACTCTGCTGCATTTTTAAATAACGGACACCAAACCACTAACTGTTGGGCTCCCTATGGCGGTACGGCTTATTAATTATGATAGCATGTCAAGTAAAATGGAAGTAGATGTGAAGAGGGAAAAATGGAATATACGGAATTGAAGGTCGGAATACTGAAAAGAATTTCAAAGTTCTTTTGTGGAAACGTTGTTGGCGCACTGACGAATTACAGGGTTTGCATTCTGATGGCATTCATGTTTTTTATCGTTGACGTAAATTCAGGGACATTTGAATTATGGCCCGCCGAACAGAGAGCTAACAACACTGCGTATTTGATTGGAAATGAACAAAACCACCTGCTTTTCGTCAAGTCAGATAGATCTACAGGCGGACATAAAATCATTTTTCCTGAAAAGATGGAAAAGGAAAACCTTATGTTTTTGGTTGTGGATTTACCGGAAGATTTGAGGTTGCTTTGTGTTTATGCTGGAGAAGACAAAAAAAACTGTACTGACAAGGTAAACGTTATACATGACGGCAAGCCGTTTATTCGTTATGAAATTCCTCTGAATAATGCGCTGGCAAAAAATAAAGAAGATTATTTTATTGCGGTCTGGGTCAAACCATCAGTTGATTTCATCGGAGAAATCTATTGGGAACTTAAGTACGATGATAATATCCTAGCATCGGCATCCAGTCATTTGATTGCGGTAGGAGTGATAGACTCGTCATTGAAACTACCAAAGCGTTTTGAATTGTCATTTTTCGGCTTGATTAACAAAGTTCCGGATGATGATTTTCAACGCTTTTCCGATTTCTGCAGACGTCTCGGAATAGTGTCGGCTTTGAATTATTATTCTGGAGAATTATCTCCAGAGAAAAAATCTTATTATACCGAGTTGAGAAAGGCTGGGATAAAAAATATTGCCCTCCGTAGCGGCGAGTTCATGTATCTTATTCGCGGTTTTTCCAAACAGAAAGAAACGATGGATGTTGGCGGATTGGAAGCCGCTTCTGCAAAATTGGCTTCGATGATTGACAGTCAGGCTGAAAGAAATTTATTTGAAAAAGCAGCGGAATATTTTGATGAATATGACTATGACTATGAGCCGACTGGACCTCGCCAATGGGATGGATATGATGATAACGCCACAATTGAAGCCTTCGCAAGGAATTTTGACATAAAAGAACCGTTGACTCCAGAACTTCTGAAAGGCAAGTATAGAGAGCAATATATTAAATATCGTATGGAGCTTTTGTGTCGTCCCATATTCGCACTGAAAAATATGATTGATTCTGTAAAACCTGTACCACTCCACGTAGATCAGGGTGATGGATTGAACGCACACATTGACTATAAACTTTATGACAGTGCGGTTCGTTGGCACAGACCTATGATTTATACGACGTCACCTACTAGTTATTATCAACGGATGCTAGCAATTACAGGTTATCTTGACTCGAAGAAAGTTATGCCAAATGTGTCTATAGGCTACCATTTCAGCGGAATTATCCGCCAGTCACCAGAAGGCCTTGTGATGGACACTGTGGCGACCGCAGCGGCTGGCTGCGGGGGGATTAGCCATTGGCCAGACATGTTCAGAGGCTCCGATGAAGGAGGGTTCTGGGGGTTCTACCGAGGTATGACTATTGTCGCACACGGAGAAGATTTTTATTTTGATGGAAAGTCTGTAAATATTTTTGCAATAACTGGCATCCCGTTCAAGCCTAAAAAGATTAATCTTGGCGTTAAAACGATTGATATTTCAGAACCGGACTGGAATACAACCCTTTTCTATCATCTGCACAGCCTGAAAGACGAATATCTTATAACTTTGCTTAATTACAATCCGGATTATAACGCGTTTGTAAAGATAAGCGGAGAGCAACTTGCCGAAAAATATCTTGTCAATCCCATTGAAAAGACGTACTTGAAAGTAAACGATGCTAAGGATGTGATGGTTAATGTTCCCAAATTTAGTCCTGCATTATGGATTGTTACCTCCGACACAAAACGTATTGACGGATGCCGTCAGTTGATCCACAGTGATATCATGGGAAATTTTGAAATTGCTAAAAAAGAATTTCTAAATTCAGGCAACTCTGATCTTCAACTTGGACAGAGTGGCGCTATAACTACAGGTTATGGCATGGTCGAAGTAGGCGGCAAAGAAACAACTGTGTTAAATGTATCAACGCCCTACCAGAAACTCAGTTTCTCTAACAGTGGGGGGCGTATACTTTCCTGGAAAATTGGCAATAAGGAGATGATTGGGAAAAAAGATTTCAGCAATGGCGGTTTTTGCAAAGACTTACTCTGGCTTCCTGCAAATGCACGTTGGAGCGGGGATGAGGTCAGAGATATGAAATTAATTAAATGTACAAACGATGGTAAAATTGTAGTTGTTCAATATGAGGGAGAGTTTAAGAATGGACTCCCAAATATCTGCATATCCAAGACATATAATATCCCCGCAGACAATGCATCATTAAATGTCAATATCCGTTTGCGCAATGAGACTCCGTTACCAGTAACTTTGAGCTACTGGAGCCACAATATGCTGCCATGCAATAATAGCATATTTGTCAATTCCGAATTAGACATGGACGTCCAGGGCGATTCTGTTTTTATCTCGAAGTCATTGCCTGAAAGATTCATGCAGTCTGTTATAAATGAACCAATAAAGGGAAAAACAGACAATATTTATGCCGAATTCGTTCCTCAAAACAAGACAGGGATTATTTTTAAATTGCCGAGTGGTTTTATGAATATTTACCGCTGGCGGTCTCAAACGCTTGATTCTGGCAGCAGTGAATGGATGTCCTGCCCTATTACTATTGAACCGGGTTTGTCAGCCAGCATGGATTTCTCAATCGAGATAGATAGCGACAGTAGTGTGAAAAAACTTAAGGATAGGCTTCATGAAATAATGAACACTTTAAAACACTAAACTATTACAGGAGAATTAAGATGAGGAAAATTCTAAGATTTATAATGATTTTTGTCTTTGGCTTTCTAGTACAGAGCTTAATAGCTAGCAATGAAAATAACGAAATAGTAAAAAATTTGCTGAAATGGAATTTTTGTACCATAACAGACGCGGATATTCCTGATGGATATAAAGTGTCTTTCAGCCAGGAAACCAAAGGCTCTATTTCTGTTATAAATGAAGAGGGAACTAATGTTGTCAGGTTAGAACTGCCGGAGCAGGGAAAAGGATGGTTCGGAGTTGATACTGCAAACACAATCGGGCTCATACAAGGGAAGAAGTATATTTTTACTGTCCAAATCAAAATAGAGGGTCAGAAATACAGCGGTGCGGGAGAGCACTTTTTCTATGCCGCTTTATGTAATACGGAAACCAACAAGGAAATTTACAATTGCCTTAGTGGGGCTGGAGATACCGGCGGATGGGTAACCTCTGTTCTATTTATAGATACGGTAAAAACACCAGAGATTGTTGACTGTAAAATATTATTGAGAGCTTATGGGGTTGCCGGAATTTATTATATTAAAAATCCGAGTATTGTTGAAGTGCCTGGCGATTCGGAAGTCACCAAGTCTCAAATTATTCTTGATAACAGAAAATCAATTCAAGGTGGACATGTTAAACTGGAAGATATAATACAGCTGGGTAAATAATCTCAATTGTACTCTGTGCAAGAAATATATCTGGAACTGATTTTGAAATGTGCGTGATGGGACTGATTAAAATCTATTATTGTGGCGGTGATTGATTTTAAGATGGAATACTCGTGCAGTCGGCGGACTTGTCTGCCTCAGGCGGAGTTCCGGAAAAATTGAGCGAGACGCCCGAAAGAAACACAGACAGGAATGTCTGTGCTACTCTTGTCCGAGACGGACAACCCTACACCGAGAGGGAAAAAGACACAGGTAATACCACAGTCGTACGACGTGGCAAGTTCCTGTGGAACTTCAGGGTCAGGCTCTCGCAATTGATTCCGCTGAAAAAAGGCGATCCTGAAATTACTTCCACTGCTCATCAACATGTT
>CAZION010000064.1:0-31809 GCA_964540865.1 uncultured Victivallis sp. | reverse complement strand
TCGGCGCAGCACTGGCCCAGCGCTGCCAGGAATCAACGCCTTCTGTCAATGCGATAAACGCATTTGCCCGCCAGCACTGATGAGGGGCTATGGTGACCGTCTTGCCGCGCAGTTCCATGCAACCGTCAGTCGAACCTTCCCCGAAATCCAGACGCGTGTAAGACGCCATTCCGGAGAGGCAATCAGAGCTGGCTCCGAGCACGATTGAAACCTTGCCATCTTTCCTCGCATTGACAAGCCGCATGGACCTGCCGGGTTCGGCACGGTGTCCAGCCCAGTAGATGTCATGCCAGACATAGTTTTTCTTTTCACCGTTGGACACGATGAATGCGTCATGCACCCATCCGTGGAAATGGCTTTGCATCCATGGCGTGACATTGCGCGTTTCATCCGTAAGGTTCGTGATCGCGATATCCACAAGAAGCGCCGACGCCTCGGCGTCAAATGTGACGGTCTTGTCCAAGAGCAGGCCGTCGAGATAGACAGGGTTGACCTTGTCGTTCCAGCCCAATTGCCTGGCAATGGCGTTGGAGGCGTTCCAGAAATGGCGGAGCTGTACGGAGAACCCGCGCTCGTCGTTCCAAAGCACACGGGCGAGATGCGGAGTGTTGTAGCTTGTGCCAGGATAACGCTCCTCTGCGAGCATCATGCGTAGCAGACCGCCGTCCTCAAGCCCGAGCGGTTTGACCAATTCGCCTGCCGTCCCATGCTTCCACGAGGTGATCCGTCCACCTTTCAGAGGCGAGAGGATGATCTCATCTTCCGCACCTTTCCAGTGGATATCGTCCAAGAGAACATCATCATTATCCAGTTTCATCGTTATGCCGCTCCTGTGTTATTTTACCAGTAAAATGATTCATTTGAATCTGATCCGAATTGTTCGCCGTTTCCCTGATTCAGTTTTTTCCAATCTGCATGACCATCCACAAACAGCATGTTTTCCCCGGCCGCTGTTCCATTACTGTTGCTATGGTTGCTCTTGTTGGGTTTATACGAATAATGAACTGAAAGATCCACCGAATTGTAAGCGATATCAAACATCAAAGGATTGTCGGATGGATTGGCGCATAGCATCCTCCTCGGTGTCGGGCGAATCTTTCTGGCATCATTGAACAGGGGCCACTTGGGGCTGTACCATCCATAATAGTTCTGGGCATTTGCAAAGGCATAGAAGGATTTACCGCCCATATAATGATATGCGCTGTTGTAGGTGCCCCATGATGCCTGATAGTAAAACCAGGGGAAGGAGTTCTGAGAAGGGCAGTTTGTGATACTCCGGCTCACACCATAATCGTCCTTTAACGTTGGCGAGTGCCAGAAATTCGCCTCAACATAATCACCTGCTGGAAACCAATCGTCATAATCTGTGGCGTAATTGTGCATGGCCAGCCCAATCTGCTTCAGATTACTCATGCAACTGATCCTTTTCGCAGTCTCTTTCGCATTGCTCAACGCGGGCAGCAGCATCGCCGCGAGTATTGCGATGATCGCAATTACAACCAGGAGCTCAATGAGGGTGAATCTATTTTTTCTTTCAGAGTGAAAGAAAAAATCAACCGAGCGTTTTTTCATGGCGCAAATCCTTCTTGTTTTCACGATTAAACCCTAACAGTAATTTCTATTTAAACATAGATCCCAAGCGTCAAGAAAAAAGGCGCAAACTAAAGTTTGTACTACAACGTCCCGTCAGATCAGTGGAGTGAAACCGGCATTCCTGCAACGCATCGCCAGTATGCTGGGCAATGAATTCGCGATAGTCCGGATCCGTCGAAACATACACGAAATGCCGTTTGCGACTCTAATGCCAGATAGAGGATATGCACCCCGCAGGCGGCCATAATCCCGTCCAAAACGCGGACTGGCAAATCAACAGAAAAGTTGTCCCTACTCATCAATCGCATCCTGAACTTATAGATATAAACTTCTTATTGTTAGTATTTGCATGTTATGGCGCGGAAATCGCGTCCTGGGGCACCATGAGGGTGTCCGGGAAGAACGCAAAGACCTCGGGGATATTGAGCAAATGGACAGGGAAATCCGGGGCCCGGATGGTGAGCGACCACACTTTGCCGTCCTGACCTTCCGGCACATCGATTGCGATCAACGCGCCGCCGTCATAGGATGCGGCTTTCGTGAGGGTACCGGCCGCATCCCAGACGTTGGGGGGAAGGTCTTGCGGGCACGCAACCGCGATGCGGCGGATTCCCTTCGGGACATAGACGTAGAGGCGTCCGGTATGTTGCTGGGCGAGGAATGGCACCGTGATGGTGAGGCGGACTTTCGCCGGCGCGATGAACCGGAACCCGTTGGGGTTCTCGAGGGTGATCGTGTAGCATCCGGGTTTGGGCACCGTAAGGGTCACCTCTTTGGACTCCGTAGCCCAGTTCTCCGTGCCTGCGACCTTAGTTTCCTGAACGGTTTTCCCGGTGTCGTCCTTCACGGTGATGAGCGTCGGTTTCTTATGTGGGTCCGACGCCGGGCAACTCACACGCAATGGAAACGAGAGCCGGTCGGCAGGAGCGTCGAGTTCCAAGCGGAGCCCGTTCCGGAAGAATATCGTGGGTTTCGACCAGTCGCCACCGGGGAGTTTCGTGCTTTCGAGAGCCGCTTGCGGCACAGGCTTGAGCTTGCCCGCATAGCTGCGGAAATCGAACCCCAGCGGTTGGTATTTCGCAATTCCGTCCTCGATCAGCGCGAGCAGGTCCCGGTGCGTGGGGGCCGCGACTTTTTTCCAGCCCGATGTGTTCGGGTCTTTAATATTGAAAACGGCCATCGGTTTGGTGAGGCGGCCAAAATCCACGAGGAACTGATAGAGGCGGAACGTATGGACCATCGCGGAGTCGTAAGTGTTCCAGAGATGCTGCAGGAGGGCGAGCCGGGCCGCTTCCTTTTTCACAGGCTCCTTTTCCGCAAAGAATTCGATCTTGAGCCGTAGAAACTGTAAATACCCGGCATAGTCATCGAGCCGTGCGAGAATCGCGGGATCGTTCGCGGCGAGATCCATCGCCGCCTTCATATCGCGGAACGAGAGCGACAGCTCGTGACTGTTCGCCTGGAACGACGTCGCCCAGCGCTCGAGCATCCGCTGCATGGGCGGCCGCGCCGGACCGAAGGCTTTGTCGTAAAAATCGTCCAGGATTCCGGGGACGGACGCGTCGATATTCCACATCAATTTTGACGCCAGATACCAGCCTGGCCCCATGGCGCCGGCGCTGTACGTGCTTTCGTGGCTGAAGGCGACAACATTGTTCTTATGCCAGAGCCGCATCTTCTGGGCGGGGACCTCAAGATAGTTGAAATTGGGCATACACCAGCTCCAGTCAGTGATCGACCAGTAGTCGTAAAGGCCGATCTGCCGCACTTTCTTCCCCCACACCTCGATGAACTCCACCGGCCCGAGGCCACTCTCGTTGAAGCCATAGGGAATAACGGCAACGAACACATTCGGCTCGATCGGGATCGACGGCACCGCGGAATGCTTGTTGTAGGCGTACAGGCTCACTTTGCCGCCTGGGATTTCCTTCGCCACCGCCTTGGCCGCCTGGTTCGCAATGTAAAAAACCGTATCGCTCGGCGAGCCGTTCCCGATTTTCTGACTGGGCCCCGTGTTGCTGTGGCCGCCGCCGTCAGCTGGATCCACCGAGATCATCACCGACTCCGGCGCGCCTTCGGGGGATTGCCGGCGCGCCTCGCGCAGGCGTTTCACAATCCAGTCGGTGTAGAGTTTGACCGCATCCGGGTTCGCCGGGTTGAGCTTCGCCTCGACCGACCACGGCACGTGTTTGCCGTCCACCTCCGCGAGGTAAGTCGGGTTCGCGAGCAAGATGTCCTTGTGTTCCGTATTGAACGACTCGCCGCTGTGCCCGCCGAGCACGAACTCCCCGCCGAAGCCGTTACGGCGCTGCCAGTCCGACCACTGCGTGGCGAGCCGGCCCGAGGGGTCCAAAGGCAGATTCGAACCGAGTCCGCCCGTGCCCGAGAAACCGCGCGAAGCAAATGCCGGTTCCACGAGCTGGCTGGCCTTCAGCGTGATGTCGCTGCGCGTCGGAATGATCGTCCAGTTCTCGTTCGGGAAGAACCAGCGGCAGCCGAGTTGCTGCAAATAATAATAGATCCCGTGCTCGAGCCCCTGCTCGCCGTTCGAGACAATCCAGAGCCGAGGGCCGTCGGCCTGGATGACAAACGGCTCGAGCCCCTTGCCTTTGAGCAGGGCGACGGCTTTCGCGGGGGCTTGCGGCGAGTTACTGCGCGCCAAAACCAGGCCTGCGGCCGGCAGCAGGGTTCCGCTCCCGCCCTCGGAAACGAATCGCACAAAATCCGCACCGGTCATTTTCTTAAGCACTTTCGGGAGGTCATCCAGCGCCGCAGCGAGTTGCGCAACCAGCGGGCCGGTGCCGTTCCGGAGAAGGTGGATGCGGCCACCGTAGAGCGAAGCGTTGGCGGCTAGTTTTTCGTCAACCGGGCCGGAAAGACCGATGCCTTTTTGGCCGTCCGCATAAATTCCCCCGAGCTCCTCCGCGCTCAAGGCGCGCGACCAGAAGCCGAAGTCGTCGAGTTTCCCGTCAAGCCCAGCGCCCTGAGTCCCGCCAAACCCAAGAAGGGTTGCGGTCGAAAACACCATTTCCGACAGGTTCTTGATTTTATCCCCGTTACCCTTGCGCACGGCCATCGTCTCCACGAGTTGGCCATCGAGGTAAGTGCGGATCTGGCTCACGTCCCGCTTGATCACGAAAGCAACATGGTGCCAGACAGCCGGCGAAAACAGGCATTCAGTGGTCTCGCCGGTATAGAGGTAGTTCTGGGCGTCGTCCCCGAGATAAAGCTTCAGGGCCGGGTTTCCGTCCTTCTTCTTGAAGAGATACAGCGCATACCCGCGCGCGCCTTGCGGATGCCCGCCTTTGCTTGCCAGGACGTAATGAGTTTCGGGCGGTTTCGCCAGAAAGACCCACCCGGCGAGCGTGAAATCGCCCGGGCCGATATCGCCAGTCCGGGCGTTATCGGCGCGGATCGCGCTATCGCCTGACCCCGGCGGCGTCACTCCCGCGGCCACCGCAATCTTCCCCTCGGCTTCCCAAACGCTACCTGGACGCCCAATCTTCACCGTCGCATTGGTTCCTGTCCCGATGCGGTTGGCCACCCCGCCAGGCCCCGTCCCGATCGCATCGAACGGGAAATGGGCCTCAAGCCCGTCGCGGAGGTCCACCGCAGGCGAAACATACGCTGCTACGACCGAAAGCGCCGCCACAAGAAAGAATCGTTTGTATTTAATCTTCATACCTTTCATTGATTTCATTATTATTGTGTACCTCTCATTTGGGAATCAATTGGATCGTCTTTTTCAGGCAAGCCTTGGAATTCATCTTGAATATTTGCAGGTTGCCAACAGGAAACAGCAGTTCAAGAGTCCTCTTTTGGGCCAGGCCGTTCCTGATTTCAACTGTCAACTCCCCGCCAGACGCCAGTTCAGCGGAAAGCAACCAGGCGCCTTCAAGCCTTATGTTTGCCACCTTGAAAGATTTGAATGGAAGAGCGTGAATACCAAGCGGTAGAACGACAAGACAGCCATCTCGCATCTGGGCGATAAACTCAGTCAAGGCAACAATAAATACCGCATGCGCCGCCACAAACCATTCCCGCGAGGGTTCACCATGAATCCAGATATGCTCCGCAAATCCCCCGTGAAAATTTGTGAACCGCAGCATATTCAGGAAATATTTCTTCGCCCGCTTGTCGTTGTTCCTCAACATCGCCCAGGCAAAAATCCCCTCAACCCAGGGAAACGTGGCGCTCCGCATTCGCGACGCTCGTCCGGCACTAAGCCCATAGGCCTCCTCGCAACCTTCCAAGGCGAAATCAATGGTTTGCTTGAATTTCCGTGGATCAGGGCAGTGAATGAGAGGGACAGCATTCCCCCAACTTCCACTTTCGCCGCCCTCATAGGGCGCATAGCCATGATCCGTCTCCAGCGATTTCAGGACTTCCCGTAAAGCCGGCTCAGCCCTGATGATATCGCTACTAACCGGACGCAACAACAGCGCTGCGGCCTCCCTCAGGATCTGAATTCCCTTCAACGTTATGATCGTGGTAACCAGTTCGTTCCGCTTCTTTTTCCCGGACTCATCAATTGTTATCAATTCTTTTAGAAAAGGGCCGCGCTCATCCTGTTTGAGGGCGAACCCAATGACAAACCGGACGCAGTCCTCCATCATCTTGAACCGTTTCTCCAGGATGGTTCTGTCCATGGTGCAACAATACTGGTCCCAGATATTGATGAGGGGAATGATATTGTTGTGGATCTGGGGACTATCACTCATCGGCAGACCGTCGGCGCCTAAAACCCATGCGAATCTCGCACCGTTGACCGAATACTTGTTTTTCGCCTGAGCCAATGCTCCGGGATAGGACAAATCCCAGAACTCCACAATCCGCATGGCTTCCTCAACGCGGTTGGCGTTGAGCAGCGCCCGATGGCTGAACCAGATGTCCCAGTAAGTACCCATCTCGTGATTGTTCGGAATTTCGAGAGCGGACACCGTAGATCCGTCAGGATGCAGGGCGGACTTGCAGACAGTGAGGGAAAGCGCAAACTGGCGGGAGATATCTTCATCCGGACATTCGAAACTGGAATGACCATGGTAGCTTCTCCACGTTTTTCCGTGTGAAGCTTCAATATCCTTCCAGGACATTTTCATGTATTTCCGATTGATCTTCCAGGCTGCCTCCTCGAAATCGGGGCAATCCATATTGTCAACTACGCTCGTCGCCCGATAAAACACATCGCCTTTCTTCAGACCGGAAATGACCAGGTTGGTTTCCCTTTCTCCGACTTCCTGGAATGGCGCAGGTGAATCTTTTTTCGCATTCCCTTTCAACACCTTGAGCGAACTGACGCCGACACCCTCGAATTCATCGCCGTAGCTGTACCTGAAAAACGGTGTTCCAGCCTTGTCCCGCAACACTTCAATCTGCTTGACTGCCGGATCCAGCGTATTCAGGAGCTTGTTCGTATAAGTTTTCCTGGCGAAATATAGTGCGAGCCGGAGCTTTCCACCCTTCTCCTCGCATTTTGTTATTTTGAAGAGCTCCACCAAGGTGTGGTCTTCAGTGAGGAACGTCTCAATCTGCATTTCAAACTTATACGCCGACACGGTGGTCAGCAATTTAGCGGTCAACGGATCGAAACGTTGCGAGAAATCGCCGATCTGCACCGGCCCCTGTTCCGATATGTACCAGTAGATCAGCTTCACTATCCCCATCGGATCAGACGCAGCGGGGCGCCCTTTCTTGTACCAATACGACACGTATCCCTTGATGTGCTCCTCCCACGACATCGAGCCGGAGAAGTCAAGCTGACAGAAATCAACGCCGTTGCTGAGAACCACAGGGACATAATACCCTTTGCTTATGAACGGTGGCTTCGCATATGCACCCTTACCAAATTTATTCTTAGTCTGCATTTTAATCCTTCCATTCAACTATTAATCGTGTCCGTCGATAAGTGGAAAATTCAAAACCTTCATTTTAACGCATCTTCAGGAACCATCAGGGTTTCCGGGGAAAACGAGTACGCCTGAGGAACGTTCAGCATCCGGTGAGGCCTGTTGGGTGAGCGCAATCCGGCAAATGACCAGACTCTGCCATCTTCTCCGGTTTCGACTTTGACCAGGAGCAGCTTACCATCGTCAAGCCTTTCCAAGAGGCTTTTTTTGCCGTCAGGGCTGAAAACCTGAGGCGGATATTTCCCCTTGAAGTCGCCAGTCGGAAACCACATGGCTATTTTCCTGATGCCGCGCGGCACATAGAAATATAGACGGGGTGATGGTGCACCCATCTCGGAAATAAAACTACGCATAGTAAGCGTCACGCCTGTCCGTGTCTGGAACCAGAAACCACCGCCGGAGGACGGGCGAAACTCGATGGTATAGCGACCTGTGCCTGGCAATGGCACCTCAAAGTCTTCGTATTTGTCTTCTTTGACGCCCTTGAGCTGTCTGGAGAAAACACTCTGTCCCTTTGGATCCATAACCTTGACTGTGTTATCGTAATATATGGAAACACGCAACGGCAGATTCTTGAGACCAGGAGCTGCTTCAAACTCCGCATCCAGATTGCCTTTCGTGTTCATCTTTGTTCCCCATTTATCTTCATCGCCAGCTGGTGAAAGAGATTGCACCGGTTGGAGGGGCACCAGTTTTCCCTGATAGGTGCGCATTTCAAAATCAGGTGGACTGTACTTTTCGGCCCCGTCTGCAACTAAGGCGGAAACTTCCGGATGGGAGAGAGGTGCCACGCGTTGCCACCCCGGGGAATCCTTTTTAAGATAATGGAATTCATTTATAAGATCGGTGTTGCGTCCAAATTCAGTAGTTAATTGGTAGAGCCGGAAGGAATGAACCATCGCAGTGTCGTAAATGTCGAAAAGATGCTCGACCAGTTTCTTCCCTGCTTCAGTTCGGGAGGGAAGATCGGATAAGGCCTCCATTTCATAGTACAGGCGAAGATAGTGCACATAACGCGCATAATCGTCAATGCGCGCTTGGATGGAGATATCGTCTTTTGCCAGACGGCTGGCTTCTTGCAAATCGCGATAAGACGTCCCCAGTTCATGGGAGGCCAGAAGGAATCCCTTGGCCCAGCGCTCCAGCATGCGTTGCATCGGCGGAGCCGCCGGACCGAAGCTCTTGCGGTAGAAATCACCCAGGATCGCATCCTGGTCGGCATTCGGATCCCACATCAACCGCGAAGCCAGATACCAGCCGATGCCCATTGCGCCCGCACTGTAGGTTGATTCGCAAATTAATCCTTCGATATGATTAGCATACCAGAACCGTATTTTATTTTTAGGTGTGTTCAGATAGTCGAAAGAAGGCTGATCTCTCGCCCAGTCTGGGATGCTCCAATAGTCCCGGATACTGATGTTGGATGACTTGCCACACCAGGCGCGGATGAAATCATCAGGCTGTAGTCCGCTGTAATTGAACCCGTAGGGGACAATTGCAACGTAGACGTTGGGTTCCAGTGTGAAGGACGGGAGAGCGGAATGGTGGGCGTAGGCGTAAAGATTGACATAACCATCAGGAAACTCCGCACGCACGGCTTTGGCAACCTCGTTTGCCATGTGAAAAACCTGATTGCTGAAAAAGATCTCGTCGTTGTCGGCACCGAACTTCCTACGGCATTCAGCGCATTCGCAATACCCGGCACTATCGGCCGGATCAACGGAAACGGCAAATGAAACGGCCGTATCCGGACTCGACTTGCGCACGGTGCAATAGGTTTTCAGCCGATCTCCCACCCAGAGTGCAACCGCGTCGGTGTTGCTGGCATCGAGTTTGGCCGTTATCGACCACTCACGCTTGCCTTTGACTTCTGCCAGATATTCCGGATGCTGTACTAGAGTCTCCTTATGGCGTTTATTGAATTGTTCACCCGCATGCCCACCCAGCTGAATCTCGCCGCCGAACCGGTTGCGCCGTTCCCAATCCTCTTGGCGGATACGGAATTTCAAGCGTCTCGCAATGTATTTGGGATCGTAAACTGCTTCCGGCCCATACCCCCCTGTACCAGAGAAAGCGCGCAGCTTGAATGCCGGCTCCACAAGACGGTCCACCTTGACGGCAATATCCTGCCGTTGCGGGATCACTTCCCAATTGTCGCCAGGCAGAAGCCACTGGCAACCCAACTGTTCCAGATAAAAATATATACCATGGCTGAGACCATCATCGCCGTTGGCGATAATCAACATTCTTTTGTCGTCCGAGGAACGAATCAAAAAAGACTCACGTCCTTTGCCTTTGAGTCGGGATACTGCATCCGCTGGTGCCGACGGCGACTCTGTGCGCATGAGGATAATACCAGCATCGCAATCTTCACGTTTCACAGAAAACTCCTGCCCTGTCATTTTTTTCAGCGCCAGCTGCAAATCGGCAACAGCTGCTTTCAATCGATCATTCGCCTTTTCCGGGGCGACAATGTTTCGCTCATAAGCAACAGGCATTTGCGGTGTATCAACCGACCGGCAATGAATGGCAAACAGACCAACCAAAACTGCCATGAAGAATTTCCGTTTCATCGTTCCCACCTCACCTTAACCATGCGAACCCCGTAGACAGGATGAGCGTTCCAATGTTCATGGTAATGCTGGACATCATAGGTGACCAGAAACTCATCATCATTAATTTCGTTAATGGTGAGATACTCCCATGAGTTGCTGTCACGAACGTTTTTATCTTCTTGAACACGCAGACGTTTTTCAGGCGGAACCCCCATTAACTCCTGATAGGCAACCTCTCTGGGGTGCAGGTCGATCAGTCCCTGCCATTGGCGTCCTGTCCCGCCAGGATCAATCATCACAAACTTACCGCACTGACCGTAGGACTCTGCCACGTAATCATATTCTTCACTTTCGGAGATCGAATTGAAAAATTTCTTGGGCCGTCCGAAAACGGCGATCAGTCCGCCATTTTTAGCCTTACGGATGCTTGGCATGACTCCTGTAATATAGACTTTCTCATCCACCAGCCTGACAGGTTCAGGAGGGCTCCATGTGGCTCCAAGATCTCCGGACCAGGCCTGAAGTATCAGTCCTCCAGTTCTGGCCATAACCAACAGTTCCCCGGAATCAAGCCGGACCAAAGCAGCTTCATTTGCTCCTTCCGGCTTGTCTTCAGCCATGACAGCTATGGATTTCTCCTCCCATAAGCGCCCGCCATCGGTCGATTCGAAGAGCATTACAACACTCTTTTTGGTGGTCAAAGTGGCACGAAAATATCCTACGGCAAGCAGGTGATGGGGGGGATCCAGTTCTATGACAGACGTAATATGAGCCCCGCCACCCATGACACTGTCCAAACTCACAGGCCGGTTATGATTGGCCCGGTTGATCACATCAAACCAGGGTTCCTGGGGTTGTCCATACTGTCTCATGCTTCGCAATGTCACCGGGAGGCAGCTTGGAGAATGGATTCGGACATATTCTTTTCCGAATGTTCTTCCATCGCGGGAAAACCCGGCATTGCCGATATAGTATTCAGGTGCATCCGGATCCTGAAAGAAGTAGTCGTCAATCTCATAGTAGGATCCGTCACTGAAAACATGACAGCTCTCGATCCTGGGAACCGGAGTCGGTGCTTCCTGCCAGGTTTTTCCATGGTCATAGGAGTGATATGCGTAACCGGGGGTAAAACAGTTATCTGGCCCGATGCCAATATTGAGTCGCAGCAGGCCGCTCGGAAAGTGGGCCAGGTGCGGGATGTAGCGCCGGTCGCAACGTGACGAAATAATGGTTACAGGCTGGGACGAAACAAGCTTTGAAGAAAACATAGGGGAAGTCCTTTTTTATAGTAAAACAAAAAACTCAGTAGAATCAATGGTTATCTTGCATAAGGGGTAGTGCCACCATTTTTGTATTGGTGGAATCTAATTGCCTCATCTCCTGTTGTGTTAGCAATAAGGTCTTTGAGTTCGAAATAACCTTTATCTGTGACATGCCCATCAGCCATAACCATATTATTGCGTTTAAGGTGGCGTTGCCAGACCTTGGCGGCGGTGGCAACCACGCCAGTGCCGTCCATTGCAAAATTATTGTCAAATGCGGGTGGCATAAAATCACATGCTTGTCCCATCATTGTCCCGCCTTCCATATATAGCACCCCCTGTTCGGGGTATTGCAGAAAACGCTTGGGTTTCATATAGCCGGTGGAATCCCATTTGTATCCCATCATCCGAGACATCACATACGTCGAATTGATCTTGGCCGCATTGGGGCCTATTGAGAAGAATCTTGGCCAACAATTCCAGTCACTCACCCAGGTCTTGATCAATTCCTCGCCCGGGCAATAGAAAAGATGATACCCTGTCGTTCCATCAAGCGCCGGTTTGTTTTTCACATAACTGCCGTAATCTAATATTTCACCGCCGGCATACGGAAAAATGCTAAAAATGAACGAGGTCTGTTTACCATATGGGTCCGTTGTATATGCGACGGGGTAGTATTCATAATCATCTTTATATTGCAAACAGGCCATCCCCATCTGCTTCAGATTACTCTTACATACAATTCCCTTAGCCATTTTTTTCGCATTGCCAAGTACCGGTAAAAGCATTGAGGCTAAAATTGCGATGATCGCAATTACAACCAGGAGCTCAATGAGGGTGAATCTATTTTTTCTTTCAGAGTGAAGAAAAAAATCAACCGAGCGTTTTTTCATCTTGCAAATCCTTCTTGTTTTCATATTACAAATCCGCATATTCAAGAATTGTCGGGCTTCCTCCTACGCTAAGATGCTACGGCGTACAAAGAAAGCCCAACATACTTTTATAGTCAAAAACCCATTCGACCTCAATCCAACATTACTAATAGTCTCGAAATAGAATGAAGTTCCAAGATAACGGAGGGCGGGTTTTCTTACCCGCCACAAAAAGAGCACCGCGGGTTGGACCACAGCCATTCGACGTGGTAAAAAACCCGCGCTCCGTTGAAGAGGAAATGCATCGAGACTATTATGAGACGATTAGAGATGAACATCCAACATTCAACTTTGAACATCGAACATCGAATCAAGACACGCTAAAGCCGTGAACACCAACTAAATCCCTGCTTCGACTTTCCTTATCTGACTCCCATACCTACATACTCCCATATTCTTGCAACCTCCCCATTGGAAGTTGGACGTTCGATGTTGAATGTTCGAAGTTCATATTATCTTTCCTTCGTCATTCGAATGTTCGTCTGTTCGATTGTTCTAGAGTTGCGGCCTTCTTGCCCCGTCGGATGACTGGGTGGCCGCCTAGCTCATCCTTACTCCAACACGATCACATCGGCGGCTTCCAATGTCGGTAGTGTCACAACAATACCATTGGCAGTTGCCCGCACAGGAAGCGAACCCTTTGAATGGATGCATGACCAGGCGCGTTTCACATTTCCCGCTCCGGAAATCTCAAACTCCACGTTCTTAAGATTGCCGTTCACCTGCTGTCCGAGATTGACAACGGTGATCACTGTGGACTTGTCTGACTTGAGACGGTTCGTCACGACTCCGGGCGCACTGGGTTTGACATCCGGAAGAATGCCAGCCTGTTGCAACGGATACAGGATTACGGCCGCCGCCGCCGGATCAAACGATACGGATTCCGTCATCCATGGACTTGTCTGTGTTCCGCCTTTGCCGCATGGCGTGACCGGCAATCCAGCCTGGAGATATGCCTGACCGGGAAGCGTGCCTGTATAGAAAGCGCGACCTTTGCCGAACGTGTTTGAAATCCACGCAGGCTTGCCGTTTTTACCGGTGGCGAGGACGGTAGCGTTCTTGGATGTCTCAAACTCTTCGAGACTGCATAAGGCCTTGAAGGATTCGCCTGTTGCCGGTTTGATCTGATCAAGGGGTTTCTCGAACAGCAACTCCAATCGTGCACGCAGCGGCCCCTTGTAACGCTGGTAGGAGACCTGCTTGCCGCGACCCAGAACTTCGTCCAGATCCGTCAGCGACGCATCGAACTCATCCTTGCGCGCCGCACCTGCGGTTGCAAAGACAGTGCCGCCTGCATTGACCCATCCCTTGATTTCCTTCGCCGCCTTGCGGTCGAGGTTTTGTCCGCAGACGTAGAGCACGGAATAGTTCTTGAGCAGCCCGTCATGACAGTCGTCCTCGGTGATCATATCCACCCGATATCCGGCATTGCGGAGCGCATACCAGATCGCCTTGCGTTCCTCCTGGGAGACATTTGTCGGAACACTTCCGGGTTTGACATCATTCTGTCCTTTGCCTTCGAGTTCCCAGACATCGCTTGCCTCGCTGAGGAGCATTGCGATTTTCGCAGGTTCCGTGCGTGCCGGCAGGAGGTGATCTTCAATCAACCCGGCCATTCCGGAGATTGTGCGGATGCTTTTCCAGATCGGCATGCCGCCGCGGTAAGTCACATAGTTCTCGGTGCTGAACGCATCGGGGGAGACGATGAAAAAGTCGAGGTCCTTCACGTTCTGGCCCCACTCCATCACGGCGCACTGGAGCAGATATTCGGGAGTATTGCCCGGCCAGTGCGGCATGCAGTAGAACTGCATCGGCGTATTGTGGTAGCTTGCGCCCTTGCGCAGGTAGGCGGTCTCGAAATCAGCGACCAGCCGCGAACCTTCGGGCTGACAGTACGTGTAATCCTCGCTCCAGGCCAGCGACATCGCATCGCCCTTGAACGAATCTATGAACGAAGACTGGTGCATCCAGTAGAAGGGATGCATGCTGCCGAGGTTGGCGGAGGTCTGTACGTCATTGCCGAGCGCCGCCTTGATCTCCCTCGTCTTTGCGGCAAACGACTCGATGCCTTTCTGCTGGCTGAACTTCACGCTGTACCAGTAGAGCTTCTTGAGCCCGTCCAGGCTAGCCGCCTCGTTCTGTTTCTCCTTAGGCAGCACACCGATCTGAACAGCCACATCTCCAGACAATTTCGCAAGCGGCTTCACCTGTTCCCAGTTTGCGAGTCCGAGACTCTCGGGAGTTTCCCCGACGGCCTTCAGATATGCGCGGAACGCTTCAACTTTGGAGGGGTCCTTCACATCGATAGCTGGCAGTCCGATCTCGTCACCATATGAAACATAGCGGAACTGATCCTGTACTCCGCCTTCTTTTACATGTTTGATGATCTGGGCCGGATCCTGTGTGTGATGGAAGCTCAGTGAACGTGCAATGATGCTCGGATATTTGAGATAGGCTGGCACATCCTTCGGATTGGCATTGGAAGGAATTGTATTCAGGCCGATCGCCTCGCGGAACCCCATCATTACCGGCAGTTCGCCTATAACATTTCCAGGCAATACAGCTCCAGTGCTGGCGTACAACCTGAGTTTTTTTGGCATAGGGCCGAGACGCGGATCCTTGTTCAAGGAACTTGCAACATCATTGTAAATATCGACCACCTTCCTGGTGAATTCAACGCCTTCCGGGCGGAACAAATCTGGCTGGACCAGAATCGAGAGGGATGTTTCACCTGCTGCAAGCTCGAATGATTTCACGATTTTACTTTCACTTGGCTCAAGCGCTATGTCCACTGCGATTGGCGAACTGGGATCGGTCGGTTTGGCTTTATCAGCCAGACCGCGGATATCATACGGCGAAGTGCTTTCTGTGTTCATTGTCGGGCCAAGATCATGCCATGGGCTCGATTCTCCGGGAGCAATGGCGTCAGGCCAGACACCTGCCTTGTTCCCGGGGAGCGGATTGCCTTGCGCATCGAAGAATTTCACAAGGTCACGGTACTGGGCGGAATAGTAATCATTCGGGCGATGTCCCCAGTGATTCCAGGAAACCTTGATCGGTGCCGGTGCATTTGCCGGGTTGCGGAACCGGAAATATACATGGTTGGCGCGGCGCAGTTCGTCGAGCAGCGGATAACGCGCCATCTTCGGTGCTGATATTTCAGAGAGATCGGTTGTGAGCATGATCACGTCAACGGAACGGGCGCCTGCGGGAGCGGGATTCTTTACCTTTTCCAGGACGACGCGGTAACGGCCTTTCGCGAGTTTCGCCTCATATCCCTCCGCGGCATCGTGGTCGATGCCCCAGTTCCAGTACAAGTCGCCGGTGACCGGTTTGCTGTTGAAACAGAAATGCTTGGCCGACTCGCGCAGACCGTAAGTCTTGTTGAACACGGCTGCACCGCTCAGCGGTTCGATCCTGATGGAAAACGCGTAGTTGAAAAAAGGCGGGCATTCATATTTCGCCCAGACCTTGTACGTACCGTCGAGAGGCACGTCGATTTCGGCAGTCACCGCAGCAGAACTATCACTGTTGTCAGTCATGGCGTTGCGGAGCCGGCTAGACCATGGACCTCCGAAGATCATGTTCTGGTAGAGGTCATGCCCCCAGCGTCCG
The DNA here is from genome assembly GCA_964540865.1 of uncultured Victivallis sp. Taxonomy (GTDB): domain Bacteria; phylum Verrucomicrobiota; class Lentisphaeria; order Victivallales; family GWF2-50-93; genus GWF2-50-93. The sequence continues at coordinate 15,946 of CAZION010000064.1, read as the reverse complement.
ACCTGCCAACCTGCACCGGGACCGAACTTGTCCTGGGCAACGCCTTTCATGTCTTCGCATTCAATGATGATACGTGTCGGGTCTGGAACCACCGGCGCCGCGGGTTCCGCAGCTTTCAATGAACCAGCCATTAGAACTGAACAGCAAATCATTGCCATCCTCCTTGATTTCTTACCGAATCCTTTCATTTCCACATCTCCCTTTATATGTTCCGTTTTGACTTAATCCTATAAAGTATTGATTTCGAGTGTCCTAGCTTAAAGAACAAAATCCAATAAAGAAAAATACACACGCTAAAGCTGTGAACTCCAACAAAATTTAGAACTCCATCCCTATGTCGCCTCCCTGCGGGGGCTCTTTGTTATTTTCCGTTCTTTTTCCCAAGGCTGACGCCTTGGGCTACAATATGTCACCCGCTTTGCGGGCTTTACTTTAGTATCAGCCTCCGCATGCTCCGGTTTCTGTAACTGTCTGATGGATGCATGAACCCATCTTTATCTTGAGCCTCCGCAGTTTGCGGGCTATCCTTAGTATCAGCCTCCGCAGGCTCCGGTTGCTGTAACTGTCTGATGGATGCATGAACCCATCTTTATCTTGAGCCTCCGCAGGATGGCGTAATCATGTAGCCCCATGCGTGAGCATGGGGTACCATAAAATAAAAAGTTAAAAGCCCCCGCAGGGTGGCGACATGATTTCAACTCCTTTAATTTTTTGAAAAAACCACTATGTCTGTCGACATCAGGGGAAGCGTGACTGACACCTGTCCGCCTCCTTCAATGCTCATCGGGAGATCCCCCTGCCTTGAAGACCATGCCTTCTTGATATCCTTGCCATCTCTCAATACGACTTTGAGATTCAGATACCGCGCCCCGCCCTTATCATAGGTTCCCTGAAGGTTGACCAGGGTAACCGCTGTTCCAAGCGTTGAAACGAGTGCATCGGCAATAACTCCGTTGGCCGATACTGTCACCGGCGGATTCGCATACGGTTTTGCGAAAGCCGCAATACCCGCTGAAGTCTCGCGGTCAAATATTGATGGCCATCCCGAATTGGCGTCAGCACACATCTTCTTCGTGTTCTCCCACCATTTTTTCCCGGGATACTCGTCGAGACGCACGATCAACCCCTTTCCGGATTTGCTCTTGCCCGCCTCTTCAGGAAAGAGCTTCAATGGTTCATTGTATTCATCCTTTGAAGCCGCGCCCGGCCAAAGGCAGAGAGTCCCCCCGTCTTTCACCCAGGCCATCAGGTTTTCAGCGGATTCCTTGCGGATGTTCATGTCCACGAAGTATGCGCATTTATAATTCCTGATGAATTTCGACAGGTCGAAACTGTCGATGATTTCAGTCGGAACCTGCTCCTGTGTCAGCATGCAATACAGATGCTGCTTTTCTTTGTTGTTGTCATCCATTTTATTCTGAGCCTGCCAGTATTCCGCAGTAGTCCCGAAAATTATGCAGGTGCTGGCAGGCAGTGGTTGCCCGGCGTACAGATAGGGTTCTATGTTTTTCGCACCGACCAATTGCGTAGCATCGGCGATGCCCCTGATTGCAGGTGCATCATCGGAACTGAAGTCCACAGTAACCTGTGCAGTCGGGCCATACTTGAAAAATGAGAATATTTTGACACCCTTGCCCGCCAAGAGCAATGTCCGCATTGCGAAAGTCCGGTCGGTCTCCTTGCTGAAAGGATTGTATCCCATGCCCACAACATGAAATCCGAGTTGCGCTTTCGGCTCATGATACCGCGCCGCCGCCCTCAGGAGCTCGCCCAGATATCCAACCTTCTGATATAGACCGTTCCCCCAGCTGTTAATGCCGGAAAACATCCAGTCCTCGGTCCAATACATCGTGAGCGCATTTTTACGGCCGAACGCAAAGTAGTCAGGACCATAGGCGGCGATCATTCCGGTATTCATCAGAATGGAATGATCCGGAAAATTGACCGTCGTCAGCGTGTCGGGAAAAGTTTTCCGGGATGTCTGGGTTCTTTCAAGGAAATATTCCGCGCCCGTATCATAAGTGTAACGGCATGACCAATACCACAATTTGCGCTGGTTCAATGGCGCATCCGCCGCAACCGGCTTCTCCCTGCCGATATGCTTGATCTCATCATATGTCTTGGCTCCGAACTCGCTGCACTGGACATTGTTCTTGCGCAGGTAATCAAGGAATCCATTGTTTCCGGTCTTGGCCCAGATTGGATTGAACCCGGTATTCCAGCCGGGCTCGTCAGTCATGATCGTATAAAGGGACTTGCCCTTTACTTCCACTGTTGCATTGTAATCGTCGATTTGTTTCTTGGCCTTGCCGTCATGCTCTTCGGAACCGCCTGTATTGTGAAGTATGAAAAACGGCATGTCAACAGCGGTTTTCTTTACAGGAACCGCATCCGTATTCATGCCTATCTTCCTGACAATTTCCCTTTCGACATCGTAAGCTCCGGCAATGGTCGGTGAATCTGCGACACCGGACGGGGTGAATGAGAAAAGTTCAGGCGCCCGGCCTTTCTTGTGGACATCGAGCTCCGTTGCCAGCGCCATTCTTCTCGCCTGTCCGTCGGGCAGGGATTCCAGCCACTCCGGTTTGTCCAGCAGGTTCGGCGGCAGAATGAAGCCGACACTGCCCCCGGTCTTGCTGCTTATATCAAGAGTCTTCACTACTGATTTTTCCTCAGGCCATGTGGCGACCTGTATTTGAGTGGCGACCTCTTTCAGCGGCTCAGTGCTGACAATGTCAAGATAAACAGTCCCCCATCCCTTCTTATCCGGAAACTCATACCATTCCGACCATTTTCCGGCCGGCACGAAGAGCTGGGAATACGATATATTGCCAGGCAGGGGCACACCCTCCCATGAAACGTGGGTTTCAGCACCAAGGCCGTGCGGCTGGAAGCGGACTTTTGCGTATGACGGATTAGCCGGACTCTGCAGGCGGTAGCGGATAAAGCAGTCTCCCGACAATGCCGTGAAAGGCATTGCAAGAATTGCCATGAACGCAATTGCTGCAGCAGTAAAAGCCATAAACCTGTTCATGATTACTTCCCTTCTGTTTTCTGACGATTGATCTTATAGGCGCGGAAACCTTCCGGCGCATCGCAGAACAGATATTCGACTCCCTTGTTCATGGCAAAAGCGGCATGCGCATTCGGGTTCAGCGGGGCCCGGCCGTTGATAACCTTTTTATCATCTACAAGACAGAGGAGGTCTCCGCTCTTCGCATCCAGAATCTGCTTGCCACCCTCAGTTGCAGTGCCGGCGATTATGAGTCCATTGAAATAACGGACCCCGAATCCCTGATATGCATTGCAGTCTTTCTGCCATAGAAGCTTATTTCCTGCGACATCGTAGCATGCCAGTCTGGATTTCTTTTCCTTTTCTACGGCAATCACCGCAAAAACAAGGCTTTGTTCGTCATTGATTTCAACTCCGGTGATTTTTTCATTCGCCTCAGGCTTGAAGGTGAATACAGCATTGCCGAGCTTGAGTTTGTCATCAAATATTTTCAGGGCGTTACCGTCCAGCGCGAACAGGTTCTTGCCGTTGCCGCATATAGGTTTGCTCTGGCCAATGGCACTTGCAACAATCTTCTTGCCGCTTTTCCTGTCAAGTTCATAAATATTCCCTCCGGGCAGGCAGTAGAAGTAAACTTTCCCCTTGGCAAAAGTCGGATACACCGGCCAGGTAGGGTTGTCTGACGGATAGGCTGGATCGGCTGACAGGATCATCCCTGAAGTCCATTCGACATTGTTGTCCCATGTAACTTTGAATTGCCCGTCCAGATAAATTGAAAGTTCATCATCGGCAGCCATTCCACCGCGCTGGTCAATGCGTGAAACAAATGAAATGAATTTCCCATCCTTGTCGAACCTGGACGTTACGCTCAATGCCCCGAGTTTACTGGACCAGCCGGGATTGACATATAACTCGCCGTTCTTCGCGAAGGCAATATCTCCACTGCCACCGGAAAACGCAAACTTCTCAGGACTCCACAATCCCGAAAACTCACCACCGAACCCGATTTTGTTGCCGCTGTCTTTGCCGTCTTTCGAGAAAATGCGGATACGGTTCACAGGTTCATTCAAAGTGCCGCCTTCGGCAATGTAGATGTCGCCGGTCAGAGGGCTGACATCCACGGCTACCGCACCGGAAAGACCATTGACAAGCGGAACCCGCGTCGGGTTTCCATCCTTGTCTATTTCAAGAAGGGTGGAACTTGTCAGAAGGAGTATCTTGCCTGTGGAATCCACTGCAATATCAACCGGATTGATGACCATGACACGCGTATTGAACGGCGCCTCCTTCCCGGTTTTCTTGTCAAGGCGGCGCAATTCATTTTTCACGGAATCAGCAATAAACAGATGATCATTGTTCACAGCCAGCGCGACCGGCATCCCGACAGCCCTTACATCATTTACGTCCTCATCCTTCTTCCATTCCAGCTGCCAGCCCTCAGAACCCACTCCGCTTTGGCGGTCGAAGCGGTAAACCTGACGATGTCCATAGTAGCCTGAACCTGCAGTATAGAGATATTTCTCATCAACCGCAGTAGCCTGGAATCCTGGAACATTTTTAAAGAACTGCCAGACCACCCTGCCGTCCTGAGTCAGTTTCTGCACCGAACTGGCGCCGCCCGGAGTTCCGCAATAGGCATCACCCTTCTCGTCAACCGCCAATCTGCCGCCCAGCATGGTCGGGGGCGTATTCCCGGTATAATGACCTCCAATAGTCTTTACGTATTCCGCCGTTACAATTTCAGCAGCCCGTGTTTCAAGGCCCAGAACAGCAACCACCGCCGACAGACACAACGCTTTAAACCTGTGATTCCTCATCTTCTTTTCTCCTGTCCTATATTTTTTAATTTTGTTTCCTAATTCCTGCACTTCATCTTCTGCGAATTGCGAGATTCGCACTCCATGTTAAAAACAAGACACGCCAAAACCGTGAACTCCAACTTACCAATCGTCTCGAAATAGAATAGATACCCCAACGGGTTTACCCCGTTGGTGAATAAGATTGGGAGGCTAGTGCTAGCGCCACCTAGCCCCCAAATCTTATTCACCACCGACGCAAGGTCGGCGGGGTCTAAACTACCTCTTAAGTATGTTGGGCTTTAGCCCGACACACTTTTCGTTTTTCAATTTATTGCGTTCAATTCGATATTTTGCATTTTTCAAAAACTTTGTGCCTCTGCCTGTCCCGGCGAAGTGCCTTGACGAAGACGGATGCCTTTGTATCTCTGTAACTATTTTAAAGAGTTGCAGCCTTTGCCCTCTTAATTTAAGGTGTCTTCACGGACAGCAAATCGTCCACGCGGAACGACAGTGCGGGAAGTCCGTCCTTATTGAACAGATTAGCCCAGGGGTGCTGGTTTGCCCATGCATAACGCAGCGCCGTCGGTTTGGATATCTTGTCGCTTGAGACCACGACAGTATCCCCGTCAATTACCGCATCGGCCCATGAAAAAGTCCGGCCGGCCGAGCCCGGGGCGGAAACATCTCCTGTCAGCGCGAATCCCTGCAGTTTTGTGCCGTTCTTGAAAGCCAGGCCCTTGCCGATGTGGGAGAAACTGACGATCACCTTGTTCCCTTCAATCTTGTGGGATTTATAGGTCGGCCCATAGATTTCAATGTCACGACCATAAACCGCGCCCAGGGCTACACGCGCCGCTCTGACGCCATAACCTGACTTGTTGGACGGATGCGCGGTTCCCCCCAAATCGCTGCTCGTCACCATGAACGTGTTCGGATAGTTCATGATGCGGAGGTAATTCTCACGTCTTTCACCGTCATTTGGAACAACGGCCGGAAGCTCCTTGAAGGCATCGCTCATGCAGGTCACCGGATCATTCTGGTCCCAGGCGCATCCTTCGCCGCTCGGTTTCTGGAAATAGATGAAGGGAAAGTCGCCCTGCCCCCACACTTTGCGCCAGCCGCGGATCAATGCACCCATCAGGGTGTATTGATCAACACCGACAACGGCCGTTTCACTTTCGCCCTGATCCCACAAGATCCCGCGTATGGCAAACGTCTCAAACTGCGGAAGACGAATACAATGATCGTAAACCCTGCCAAGCGTTTCCTTCCAATAGGCACCCTTGCACTCTCCGGCTTTCAGCGGCATTATAGGCTTTCTCGGCCCCTCTTTCGCCCCGGCCAGCTTTGCGTCCGCATCCGCTTTCTCCCATATTTTAAACGCCTCCTGATATTTTTTTACCGCTTCATCGTAAGTGGTCGCCGGATATTGCGCCTGCAAAGGCTGGTCGGCTGGAGCGTATTTATTGGCCGCCGCATATTTGGCAATCAGCGCCTGGCATGCCGGGTCACCGTCGAGGGCTTCCTGAGTTATGAAGAGTCCTGAAGGTGTCGCTTCACAGGCACCTTCGATCAAGCCGACAGGGACGTTGAGTTCTTTCTGCAGCTGCAAGCCGAAACTGAATGCCATGGCGGAAAAACGCATGAGGTTTTCCGGGGTTGCCTCCTCCCAGTTGCTGAGATAACCGCCTTTCAGCCGGATCTGCGGATAGGGTCCAGCCGCCAAATTCTTTGCGAGAACCGCATCGTTGAAGGGAGCCGCGGTAAAGACAGAGCTCTTTAGCGCCATGTTTGACTGCCCCGACCCCAGCCAGACTTCGCCGACAAGGACATCTTCCACTGTCAGAGTATTGGAAGCAGATACCGTCAAAACGTCCGGTCCGCCTTCCTTCAAGGAGTCCAGTTTCACCCTCCACTTCCCTTGCGCGTCGGCGACAACAGCCTTCTCCTGATCCCGGAATTTGACCGTTACTTTTTCCCCGGCCTGCGCATTCCCCCATATGGGAACTTCCATCCCGCGCTGCAGCACCATATGACTGCTGAACATCTTGGGCAGCGTAACTGCGGCATCCGCGCAATATTGGAACCCCATGCCAACAGCCAACAAAAACACAACCAAATTCCTGATTGACATCTTCTTACCCTTTCCTTTCATTTCCTTCATTGCATCTCTCCTGAAACTGCCGTTGGTGTTCACGGCTTTAGCGTGTTCTTTTCTTGGCAGTTTCATCAAGATAAAGATGGCGTATTTTTACCACCAGACCTCCACTCCTTTGAAACCTGTCACAGAACTATGTTGAGCTTCTTGCCCTGTCGAATGACAGGGTCAGCCCGGCAATGTGTCGTTCTAAAGATTTATCCTTTTAAACCGTCAAATGTTACTTGCCGATAAAACTGACACAACACCAGACTGTCGCCGCATCCAGCCTTCTTACGCAATTCCCTCAGCAGTAATAGTAACCATACCTATTTCTTATCTCCGAGTTGTTGAGGAATGTGCCATGCCCATCCAGGTAGAACGTATTCTGTCCTTTGGAATGATTATTGTACCATTTAATCGCCGTTGGCCCCGACAAACCGGCGTCGGGATTGTTTAAATCCAGCACTATCGCATCTTCATCTGGTTTGCCGATATATAGCTTATACAACGTTACTGGATCCGTGACAGTCTTGCCTGGGAAGTTGATGTTCGGGACTGCTCCGCACGGGAAAGATGGAGAAGAATTGAAATACCATTGCCAGCCGCCTGGGGCAAGCCATCCAAAAAAGCTGTTTCCGCTTCCGCCAACAGGATAGTTTGATATCCCTGAAAAAAAGTTATAGGACGTTACACCTGGAAGTGAATTGCTGTTTAGAGGATTATATTGTTGATTGCAGCCTGGCACCAGGCTTATCTGAGGGCCTGGACAAACGAATATATTCTTACTTTTAGCCCAAGTGTCGGGAAGCCAGTCGGTGCTGTCAAAAGTATTCCCCAACCCTCCATAACCTACGCGATACGGGGCAAGCCATCCGTTACTGTCAACCGAATAGCACATTATCATTAGATGGATCTGCCTCTGGTTGCTCAGGCAGCTGATCTTTTTCGCTGTATCCTTGGCCTTGCCCAGCGCCGGCAGCAAAATTGAGGCGAGGATTGCGATGATCGCAATTACAACCAGGAGCTCAATGAGCGTAAATCTATTTTCCCTTTCCGAGCGAAAGAAAAAATCAGCCTCGTGTTTTTCCATGTTGCCAATCCCCGTGTTTATTCGAGCTTTTAATTCAAGAACTCCCGCACTTTCGCATTTTCGAACTTCCTCTGCTATCCTTCGTTTGTAGTAGCGCAATTTATTGCGCGTTACCTTTTTCGCGTCTTGTCCGAAAGCATATCGGGCATCCGCCGCGGCGGACCAAGTTACTTTTAAGACAAGCTAAAGCTTGAACTCCAACAAAACTCCAGCACTTGCCCCTTGCCGCCTACCTTCTTCGCACCCACCAACTGTTTTTCCCCATTCGATGTTCATTTATTAGCCAGGACCACTTCGATATTTAATGCAAATGGAGGCAGCCATGCCGGGATATTGCTCAACGGCAATACGGACTCATCCAGTTTTATTCCTATCTTATCATGCATGAACTGGCGGCGCGCTTCAATTCTCCGGCACATTTCCGGATATCTTTTCACAAGTTCAGCTCGCAATCCCGCATCCGCCAGGACAATGCCGTCCTCAATGTTGGCAAAGCAGAACGGTCCGTTTGAAATCGGGATTATGTCAGCCTGAACCGCCATTCCGGACTGAAGCGGAGTCTTGTCTCCGGCGCTGAACGGCGAGTTCAGCCATTCGTCAAGATGAAGCAGATGTCCGGTGTTGACTGCGAAATGGAACAAATCAGGATCACGTCTTTTCTCGACGAGTGCAAAGACTTCTCCGCCGGTGATTCCAACCCGGACCGACTGATACCAGGCAACTACAGTGGAAAAATAGTTTTTGATGTATTTCCAGTAGAACTCACGTATGTCCGGCGAAATATCGTCCGAAGAAGATGCTATGAAGCCGGCCCTGCTGGAAAGGGAGCCAGTCACGCCCAGTGCCGCCGTGTATGCATCGCCAAGCCGGGCTTTGCTGTCACCCGGACTCGCGAGTCCGCGTTTCACCTTGTCCCCGAAACTTGTCATCGTATGACATGAAAGAGCCAGGCCACGCGGATCAAGATGTGATGCAACCTCGTATTCCCTGATCCCGGGCTTGAGATTCCGCATGAACTTCAGCATGCTGTCTGAAGCAGTAGTTGACGCATATTCGAAAAATGCAATCTGCTCAGGTTCGTTGATGGCACGCAACCCGTCCTTGTTGCTCATGAAAATATCATTTGCGTTGACGACCTTCTCCGGGCTTCCCGTCAGGATTCTCAAAAGATCAACAATGTATGCTGGGATTTCGATCGGATCGCTGACCGGGCCAATTAATTTCTGTGAAGGCGTCTTCCAGCCCGCGCAGCCAACCTTGGCACCTGCGGCAATGCCGAATTCCTTTAAGATGTCCTTCAGCACCCTGGACGAATCACGCTGCTGCCCCATAAGGCTGAAATCCTGGAACAGTTCAATCTTTATTCCCAGATCTTCCGAAGGCAGATAGCCCATGCACTCATTGCCCACAAGCAACGTCTTCTGTCCTTCATTGGATATAAGAAGAAGCGCCTCCTCGAAACGCGGGTCGAACCCGATGAGGTACGACATGTTTGCGGAATGTTCGCGGTCCGCATAAACGACAAGCACATCAAGTCCGCATTGACGGATTATCGCAAGCGTTCTGTCAATCCGTTTCAGATATGTTCCTGTTTCAATCTCCGGTCTGTTTTCGGCCCGTCCAAAATCCGGAAGAACAACTTTGCTAAAACTGATCATTATAAATCTCCTTTAAGATTATTTCATAAATCCTATTGCTAAGATTGTCACCAGTAAATTTGTCTATACCTCTTACTGATTTCCGTGTTCCTGAGAAAGGTTCCATGCCCATCCATATATACGGTATTCTGACCGCCCGTATGGTTGTTGTAATATATATATGAAGGAAGCCCGGGTTCATTTATATCCATTATCATTGGTCCGATGGAGGGATCGGGAACATATGCATTTACACCGCTGATGGGATCTCCGACAGTCCTTCCTAGAAAGTTTACCCTTGGGCATTGCGCATTTGCCCCCGGTGGCCACCATCCATACCAGCCGATGCCAAAAGGGACACCGGCGACGGTCGGGTAGTTGCCCGTGCCCGAATAAAAATTATAAGAAGTAGCGCATAAAGCGGGTTTAATGGAAAAGGGGGTGTAAGGTTGATAAATCCCTATAGGATCTGCAACGCATAGCCGCGCCTTCGGGCACAGGAGCAGTTTTTCATAACTTTTACCGACATATGCATCGTATATCCAGGCGGTAGATCCCCCGATCAAGTTCATGCCGGTGGCGTACCAGACATCCCTCGGTGCATACCAGCCGTCATAATCTACGGAATAGTTCGTGAATACCAGATGATTCTGCTTCAGATTTCCCAGACAATATATTTTTTGCGCTATATCTTTCGCGTTTTTCAGCGCAGGGAGGAGCATTCCCGCAAGTATTGCGATGATCGCAATTACAACCAGGAGCTCAATGAGCGTGAATCTGTTTTTTCTTTCCGAGCGAAAGAAAAAATCACCTGAGTGCTTTTTCATCTTGCAAATCCTCCCGCTTTATATCATTACATCCAAGCGTAAAAAAAAGGCGCAAACTAAAGTTTGTACTCCAACTAAATTCTTCCATTCACCATTCACCATTCACCATTCACTGGCCACTGTTCACTGGTCACTGGCCACTGTTCACTGGTCACTGGCCCCCGCTACTTCACCACAATGGTCTGGGAACTTTTCCTGCCTTCTATCTGATCTATAAGCAGATGGAAAGCCGCCTCGACATGTTTTTCAAGATTTAAATCAACATAGACGGCCGGAACCGACAGCTCATAACAAGCATGCTGGCGAAAGGTCGCTATGGTTATTGTTATTTCCTTCTTCAGCCCGAAGCGCCCCATCAGGAGATGGCTGATTTCACGAGCAGTACGCAGATCATAGCAGAAAATGCTGTCGAATGTCAGTTCCTTCAGAAGGAACACCGGCTTCATGACATCTACAACTCCAGATAATTTCCCATGCCCGAAATAACAGATGCTCTCATCAAACTTCAGACCAAACGCGGAAAGAGCCTGCTTGTAACCGTCAAAAACGCCCCTGGCAAAGTGATTGTCAGGATTCTCCTCGACAAAGGCGATGCGCCTCTTCCCCTGTTCAACCAGCAGTTCAACCGCTTTGTAAACAGTCAGGCCAAGGCTTGCCTGGACGCTGCTTAAGGAACCGAGCAACTGTTCACTGTAATTTCCGATCACGACACACTGTATATCGAGGGTTTTCATCAATTTCACAATACCAGGATTCAGTTGTCCGCTTATCAGGATACCATCCACCCTCTCATCCCGGAGCACTGGCGGCAGGTCGTAAATGCTTTCCTCTTTACCGGTCAGTTTGACCAAGGTCAGGTGGTAATGGAATTTATTGATCGCCGATGATATTCCGTCAACCAGTCTTGCATAAGCAGGATCGGAAAAATCAACTCCTACCAGAACGAAGGCGATGTTGCGTGTGGAGCCTTTACGGGTTTTCAGGACGAAATCTTGGATATTGAAGTTCAGCTTGTAGTTAAGTTCCTTGCAGGCGGAAAGCACTTTTTCCCTGGCTTCAGGCGATACCAATGATTTTCCGTTAAGCACCCTGGAAACAGTAGCTTTGGAAACTCCGGCTTTTTCAGCCACATCATCCATGCTGATCATATCATTTCCCCAGACAACCGATTACTGTAACTTGTTTCATTTGCGTAATTATAACAGATTAACCCTTGCTTGTCAATATGCCGTCTTATAATTTTCCAATATATTTTCCTGAGGGAAAATTGAAAAACGAAGAGTGTCGGGCTAAAGCCCAACATACTTTCAAGGCAAGTTTCAAATGAGCCCGGAACTTGGGATGATTCACTGGCACTCCCATATATAACAAAGACGTTCAATTTATTTGACAAAAACACAATTCATACTATTATTATAATGATATGGCGTTTTTGTTCAATATAAGGAATTCACATGGATAAGATTCATATTGAGGAGGAGGCAGGCAATATCTCAATAAGCACCTGCGGGTTCAAGGTTGTCCTATCTGCGGAGCTCGGGGGCTTCCCTTCATTCATAGGTTTTTCCGACGGGGAACCTGTACACAGGTCAAAAATCCCGGCACTGTCCGCATCCCTACACGGCAGGAAAATCTTCCCGGTCATCCATGGCAGGATGGATGCCGATATCACGAATAACGCATCCAATGGAAAAGCGACCGTACACATCCATGACATAGGCTGGAAACATGAATCCGGCGCAATCATTCCAGACTACCGTTGCGCACTGCAATATGAATTCTATCATGACGGGGTCGCATTCGTTAAAACTTTTTTCCACACGGAAACGCTTGAACCTGCGAAGATCGCAGATTTCTGTCTTGAACTCGGCGCTGAACTTGAACCGTCCCAGGAATGCGAATGGGCATACTGGCAGCTCCCGGAAAAGAGCGTTGTCGCAGCCGATATCCAGACACTGGGGACTTGTTTTGAAAGGCTGATCCGCAAGGGGGATTCACGGGTCTGGAAAAATAAGATTCTGCCGTTTTTCGCCTTTGATTTCGGAAAAGGCGTCCGGCGCGACAAGCATATTGAATTTTTTGTGGAATGCTGGAATTCCGTGGGCGGCGACCACCGCAACACCGAAACGGAAGTCAAATGGGGAGAAAACAAGGCGGCTGTCACCTGGAACTTCCAGAAGAAGGAGGCCTTCACCGAAGGAAGGGCATGCCAGTGGCGGAACACCTGGGGCTGGACAATACGCCAGTTCCCGAAGGAACGCCCGAAGATGCCGCTCCGCATATATCATTACATTGACATGTTGAAACATTATCCTACAGACAGTCAGATCAGAGCCATTGCGGCCGAAGGTGCAAACCTTCTCATAATCCATGAGGGCTGGCGTCTGGATGTGAAGCAGGGGGAGTTCCCCTACGACCACAAGGAATTGAAACGTGTTTCCAAATCGTGCAAAAAACACGGACTGCGACTTGCGCTTTATGTCCGCGGCAACGAAGATCAGATATTGGAGGATTCCGGCGAGGGTATGCGCCCTTATCTCAAATATAATTTTGACGGCATCTATATGGATTATGGTGGTGCCTGGAGTTTCATCACAAATGAAGATGAAAACGCGCCAGGAGGGCGTCTCAAGATGCGTTCGTACGACCTTAAGATGCGCAGAGTCCGCGACTTTGTCGGACCTGACGGAATATTCATCTCGCACACAGGCTCATTCCTCTCTGCAGCCGGACAGACCAGCTGCGACCTGTATCTGGGAGGGGAGCAGGAAAAAGGAAGACTGCTTGAAAACCGCAGCATCCACTCATACTTCAGCGGACTCTCCATCTGCCCCTCCTCCCTTTGGACAGCCGCATTCCCAACCTACCGGACCCGCGCTATGCTGCCATTCCTGGCTTCGACCGCACAGTCACCTTTCCTTCATCTCGGATGCCAGTTCCCGGCAAGCTCTCTGAATCATCCACAGGTTCCGCAGGCGGTCAATTTCGTACGCCCGCTCTGGCGCTTGTGGGAGTTATTTGACGGACAGGGAAATGTTTCAGCATTCAGTGATCAGAACACTCCGCCTGAAGTATTTGGACTCAAGAATAGAAACGCCGGTGTTTGCGCATTCGTAAACAAGAATGGCGAAATGCTCCTCATTGCGAGCAATTTCTCCGCTGGAAAGAAAACCATTTCACTTGCTCCTGACTTTTCCAAATTCGGTGCTGGAATAAATGATTACTTCAATGACGCTATGTTACGCTCGAAATCAGGTAACTCGGGCAATCTGCCCGAGACGGATCGCGGGGTGATACCCCGCGTTACTTGTCTTAACGACTACTGCATACGCCTCCAACCCGAGGCAATGCCGGAGCCGGGATATTGCAAACCTGAAAAGAGAAGCAATCTGCTAAGTTCTGAAACCATCGGGCATGGACTTTCCGCCTGGCTGTTCACATCAAATCCTGAGAAATGGAAAAGCAGGCTTGAAGATTTTGCATCCCCCTACCCTGAAGAGGGAAAAGACGGAGCGGCATTGAAAAAATCCATCCAGGATGAAATATCCAGACGGAAAAATCCACCAGCATGGAAAGAATCATACATCAGGGCCTGGGTTCCTAATTTCGTGAACACATATGAAGATTCGATCTGGTGGGACCTATACGAAAACACAATTGAGCTTGTTGATCTCTCGGGCGAAAAAGAAAAGCGCCTGGGTTTCCTCTCATCTGATGGACTCGTTAAGGAAGCGCCGGATCCTGACCACTATCTCTGGCCCGGAGTCGTCACCCCGTGGATAGCCATACACAAAATTCCCGGCATGAAAGGGACGAAACATCTGGCATTCCGCACACGACGCGGTAAATTCGAGTTCTATTCATGGATTCGCGTAGAACTGTCAGAGCGGAAGGAATTGACAGGCAAAAGCTACCGGCTGGAATTCAACAATGAGATCGACCTGGACTGGTCGAAGCTGGAATTTGATGTTAAGATTATTTGAATCCTTAAGACAATAATGTTTTCTACACGACTGAAGTAGGTTGGGCTTTAGCCCGACATTTTCTTAGGCACTTGGAATAGGCGGTTTAAAAACCCGCCTTACTCGCAAAGAAACAAAATATGCTAAACGATTGAGGTATTTTCATGAATTTCAAAAATTACAGGCGTAAGTACGAGAAGGAACTGCTCGAAAAAACCATACCGTTCTGGGAGAAAAACTGCCAGGACAAGAAATACGGCGGGTATTTCACATCGCTGGACCGCGACGGTTCGGTGTATGACGACAGAAAATACATGTGGATGCAATGGCGGATCGTGTACATGTTCGCAACGCTTTACAAAAGTCAGTACGGTAAAAAAGAATGGCTGGATATCGCCCGCAAGGGGTTTGACTTCCTTGTGAAAAACGGCAAGGATAAAAATGGCTACTACTATTTCGCAATAAACCGGGACGGGACACCAGCAGTCGCCCCGTACAGCATATTCTCGGACTGTTTCGCCGCTATGGGCTCTGCCGCGCTCTACAAGGCCACCGGTGAAAACCGCTACAGGAAAGAGGCGGAAAGCGCCATGAAAAACTACATAGGCCGCATGGACAACCCAAAACTCCAATGGGAAAAGAGCCTGCCTGGAGCCGTACGCCGTCACAATCTCGGACAATACATGATTCTGGCGAATCTGGGACTGGTGATGAAGGATTGCCTGGGCACGGATTCCTACGACAAGGATACAGCCACCGCCGTCGCCTTCGTCATGGAAAAATTCTGGAACCCCAAATTCAAGATCATATTCGAAAACATAAACGAGGACGGAACATTTGATCTGGATTCCTCGGACGGAAGGCATATAAACCCCGGGCATGGGCTGGAATCGATGTGGTTCATACTGAAGTACGCAGAACTCAACGGACGCAAGGATTTGATCAAGCCCGCATGCAAAGCCATCGAAGGCCTGCTCGAATTCGGATGGGACAGGAAAAACGGCGGGATCTATTATTTCATGGATGTGCTGGGCAAGCCGCACATAGAGCTGCAGGCCAACATGAAGCTGTGGTGGGTTCACAACGAAGCCCTTGTGGCAATCCTTTACGCATACCGTCTCACCGGCAAAGAAGTCTTTAAGGAGTGGTTTGAAAAAGCTGATGCGTGGACTTGGAAACATTTCCCCGACAAGAAACACGGCGAGTGGTACGGATATCTTGACAGGCAGGGAAATGCCACTCATACACTGAAGGGCGGCAAGTGGAAAAGCTTCTTCCATCTTCCGCGCTTCCTGCTTGAGGGAATTGGACAAATGGATATGATTCATAATCATAGCTCGTAGTCATTAGCTCACAGCAATAAGCTGACAACTATCGACAAAATAATTTGTTTGTTTTTGATTTAAGAGCGTGACAACGCTCCATGGAGATAACATGAGTCTAACCCTTTAACGGGATAACCGCTTAGCGGTTCCCAA
>CAZION010000063.1:0-31812 GCA_964540865.1 uncultured Victivallis sp. | reverse complement strand
TAGGAGGAAAATTGCGAGCATACCCGAAGCGGTATGTAAGCAGTTTTACGACGACGCTGAAATCCATAAGATTCCGTCTCCCTTCGGGTTGCGGATCTTTTTGGCTCAAGAAAGAATATTCCTCTCTCGGCGTATCCACCGATACGCCTCCGTTCAGAAATTCTTTTTGAGCTTTCAAAAATCTTACGCAACGCGCCACATGCGAATTTTTAGAGTTTCCCTTTATTCAAGCTGGCAGAACCAGGTTTTCACCGGGTATGTTGATCCTGCACTTCTTTAACTACTCCCCTTTGTCGAAATAGACAAAAGACTCGCTATATCCCTTTCTGGCTTTCAATAATCATTAATATATTTAGTACATCTGCTTCAACGCTTCGATGCGCTTCTCAAGCGGCGGATGTGTTGAAAAGAGTGTGAGCATCCGTGATTTGCCGCTTATCTTGAAGGTGTTCAATGCCTGTGAACGCTCGTCCACAAAGTGCCTTCCTTCAACAATGCTCTTGAGCTTTTCCAGGCCTTCGATCATCGGCTGCTTGCCGCAGAGTTTTGCTGCGCTGGCGTCAGCCCTGTATTCGCGGTGACGCGAAAACCACATGACTACAATGCTTGCAAGGATCGAGAATATTATCTCACAGACGAACACCGAGATGTAATACCCCACCCCTACTCCTCCACGGCTTTCACCGTCACGCCCTTTTGACATGGCAGAATCTATGAAGTATCCCGCTACACGCGAGAGAAATATTACAAACGTATTGAGAACCCCCTGGAGCAGTGTCATGGTGACCATATCGCCATTGGCGATATGCGACACCTCGTGGGCCAGGACACCCTGGGTCTCTCTCCGGTTCATCTGAGAAAGCAGTGCGGAACTGACCGCCACAATGGAATTACTTTTGGACGGTCCGGTTGCGAAGGCGTTCACTTCGGGACTCTCATATACTCCCAGCTCAGGCATGGGTATGAAAGCATCGTGTGCAAGCTGGGAGACGGTGTTCACAAGCCAGCGCTCCTCTTCATTTTGAGGATGCTCGGGATCGATGGTCTTTATACCGTAGGCCATTTTCGCCATGAACTTCGAAATTAAAAGAGATATGGTGCTACCGGCAAAACCTACGATCAGTGAAAAAACAAGAAGTGCCTGATAATTCAGCCCATGATGCGTCAACCATTTGTCCACACCAAAAATTTTTGTGACCACTGCTATCACAACCATGACCGCAATGTTCGTAATGATAAAGAGACCTATTCTGATCATTTTTACTCCTTTGCGATTAAAATATTTTTTTTAAAAAGTTCATGTTTCCTTGCCTGTAAAATGCCGAAGCGCCTCAAAGATGGCTGCTCCCCCGCCGACCGTCAGTACTGAAAAATATATGATTGTAGCGAGGTTGGAAAAATGCCCGAACAGGATGCAGAGACCGTCACGCTGCAACATTCCGATGGATAGGAACAAGAGCGCAAGGGCCGGCAGAGTGTTGCTGAAAGGGACGAGGGCAAAAGGTGCCATAAGCAGGGCAGCTCCAGCGATCAGGGCGCAGTTGTTCAGGATTTCCGCCATACCGGTGGACGCCAGCAAATTCAGGCGATGGGGGCGGCTCACCCGCTCCAGCCGATGCAGCCATATGCTTCCTTTGCTGAGCACCGTTCGAAGCTTGTCAGTCGGCAACACTTTATGGGCAATACGCTTCGGCAGCCATAGTGTACGGCCCAGAAGGCGGCTGACGCCTATCAGCAGGATGGCGAGGCCGAACACGGTGCTGACACCCGGGATGGAAAGCGGAACCATGAAAACGAGTGTAAGCAATACTGTGAGAAGCAACAGTCCGTCCTGGCCGACAAGGTCTCGGATCTCGGACAACGTCACCCCGCTCTCCGGCAAGTTACCGATCACCACCTTGAGTTTCTCCTCAAGTGAGTCCGTTCGCAATTCCGCCTGGAGTGACTGACTCAGGCATATGTGACCAGCTTGGATTGGCTCCTCTGAAATCATTTTCATATTTTCATATCCCTTGTAACTGAGTTTATGCATCCGCCGGCTTGCGATGTGGACGGGTTTCGGTCACGGGGAGCTCAGTCATTTTTGCGACATACGCAAGGCCTATTGCTGAAATTATGAAAAGGAAGTGTATTCCCATCTGAATGTAGACATCAGTCTTCTGAAGTTTTTCGATCTCGATGAATGACTTCAGCAGGTGTATGGAGCTGATTCCGATAAGCGCCATTGAGAGTTTCACCTTCATGGTACTGGCATTTACATGATCCAGCCAGTCCGGCGGGTTCTGCTCGCTGAAATGGATTTTAGCCACAAAAGTATGGTACCCTCCGATGATCACCATTATAAGTAGATTGGAAATCATGACAACATCGATAAGGCCGAGAACCATGAGCATTATTTCCTGGGCCTTAAATCCGCCAAGCCCGCACACAAGATGGTAGAGCTCCACACAGAACTGATAAACATAGATACCCTGCGCCACAATCAGACCGAAATAAAGCGGTGCCTGCAACCACTGGCTTGCAACAATGATATTCGCAAACACGTTCCCAAGTTTGAGATTTTTACCCATTCTTCCCCCATTTGATAAAGTAATAACAATTGAAATGTATTGCCGGGTTAGACAAGCGATAATCGGTTTTGTTCCATCGTTCTCAATAATAATTGAACCAAATCAGAACCAGAGTCATCCCACAGAATGACGGATTAATGGATTGCTGGATTATTGGTTTTAAGTTCAAGAAAAGCCATAGATGCTGGATTTTAAGAAAAATTCCAAAATAGGCATTTCTGATTCTTCCCATATGGTGTTTTCTGCATAATTTTTTGATTTGCAACAATCCATTAATCCATTAATCCAGCAATCCAATAATCCATGGGACGGTAGTGAATCAGAACAATGATATCACAAGATAGGTTATTGCGGAACACAGTGCGGTCAATGGTATAGTGAGAAACCATGACCACATTATCCTGCGTGCAGTTATCCATCTTACTCCGGCACCTTTTTCAATCGCACCCACTCCCATTATGGAGCCTGCAATAACATGTGTCGTGCTGACAGGAATCCCGAAGTGCGCCGTTCCAAGCAGGACAACGGCTGAGGCGGTTTCAGCGGAAAAACCCTCCATCGGATGTATCTTTATGATCTTTGTGCCCATTGTCTTAACTATCCGCCATCCCCCCATCATGGTTCCCAGTGATATCGCGGCATAACAGGATATCACGACCCAGGAATCGAGCTGGAATGACTTTGTAATGCCACCTGTAAAAAGCGCCAGCGCAATGATTCCCATACTTTTCTGGGCATCATTTGTGCCATGCCCCACGCTATAGCAGAATGAGGACAGAAGTTGCAACCTTTTGAAGATTGAATTTGCCTTGGACGGGGTTGCTCTCCGGAATATCCATAATATGGCTATTGTGAATACAGATGCCGAAAGCATGCCGATCAAAGGTGCCATGAATATGAAAATTACAATCTTGACGATTCCAGAAATTACCACTGCCTTGAAACCTGCCGCTGCGATTGCACTTCCGACAAGGCCGCCAACCAGGGAATGGCTGCTAGAAGTCGGCAATCCAAGCAGCCAAGTTATGATATTCCAGATTATTGCACCGACCAAGGCTGCCAGGACAACAGTCAAAGTAATATGTTCAATGTGGATTATACCTTTGCCAACTGTCTTCGCAATGGCCACACCAAACGTGAAATAACCTACAAAATTGGCAAAACCCGCCATCAGAACAGCCTGCCCCGGCGTAAGGGTTTTTGTCACTACAATCGTCGCTATGGAGTTTGCCGAATCGTGAAATCCATTCAGGAAATCAAATATGATCGCCAGAGATATTACGGCGATCACCAGAATCAATGTCGTGTCCATGTTTACCCTCGCTCTAATAAAATATTAACTTGGAAAAAATACTAATTTATCGTTCAGTTTTGATTAGGGATTTGTTAGGATTGTGTTAGATTAGGGGTTTCTCCAATAATGAAAATTATATCGGGTCTACATGAAACATTCTAAATCAGCATACCGCGCGGCCATCATCGGCCTCGGCTTCATCGGAGCTGGGGATCAGGTTTCTGGAGATGCCATTGGTGGGCAACAGGTAAGCGCGCTAGACGGCACGCATGCGGAAGCTTTCCTTAAAAATCCACGAATTAAACTTGTGGCTGGAAGCAGCAGGGACGCCGGTCGGCGTGAACGCTTCACACAACGAACCGGCATCAAAACATATTCCGAATGGCGCGAGATGCTCGACAGAGAAAAGCCCGAGATAGTCAGCATCGCCACATACGCACCGTCCCACGCGGAAATCACGTGCGCATGTGCCGACCGCGGTGTACGCGTCATCTACTGTGAAAAACCGATCGCAACCCATCTGGCAGATGCTGAAGTAATGTTATCCACATGTGAAAAAACAGGAGCATTACTGGTCATCAACCATAATCGCCGCTTCAATATAAACTATCGCCGCCTGCGTGATGAGATTGCGAAAGGTGCACTGGGAAATCTGACCTCCGCATCATTGCGCTGGGGCGGTGGGAGACTTGGAAATATTGGCACACATCTTTTTGACGCCCTCTGCATGCTCACAGGCAGCAACATAGAAGCTGTTTCCGGAACACTAGATCTTTCGGCAAAGACAGATTGCCGCGGAGCTGAATTCAGCGATCCGGGCGGATGGGGAGTGATGCGTCTCTCTGGCGGATTGATGGCAACAGTGGATGCCGCAAATTACGGCAACGGCCCAATACAGACCATAATCTACGGTCAGAAAGCCCGGGCAACTGTAGGCAGGGATACAATCTCAATTGAATCCCTTGCCGGACGGATCGAGCAGTGGCCGTGCCTGTTCAAAAACACCACCTCCATGGATCTTGCGGTAACGGAAATATTGGAATGGCTTGATGAAAATAAACCGTTCCCATATTCAGCAGTAGATTCAGTGAGAACGCTGGAATCAATCATAGCTTTCCATGTGTCGGACAAGCGAAAGTCCTGCTGGATTGATCTGCCGCTCACAGGGTACGACCGTAATTGCGAAGTGCGCAGCGGGTGAGCTTACCGAACGGCGAGATGACACTATAACAACTTCTCCAGCATTTGGATGGTTCGTTCAGTGGAACCTTTGTGCTTTGCAATCTCAGCACGGGCTTTTTCTCCGAGTTCACGCCTATGCGTCTCGTCTGAAATGAGCTTTTCAAGGGCGTCTTCTAGTCTATCATCTGACTCGACAGCAAAAACTCCGTGCGACTCCATAAGAACCTTATGAACAAATCGGAAATTTCTCATCTCAGGACCTGTCACAATCGCCTTTCCAAGAAGAGCCGGCTCGATTATGTTCTGCCCCTCGCTGTGACCCGCAAAGCCTTTTCCGACAATTACTATGTCCGACTTGGCCATGAGTCCCAGAAGTTCGCCGGTAGTGTCGGCAAGGAGGCAGTCTACCGGATTTTCAGGAATTGTTTTTTCAGAACGCCTTACAAATGACATTCCAAGTGATCGGAACTCCGCAGCTATTTCAGCTCCTCTTTCAGCATGTCTCGGAACCGATATGAATCTTAGCAATGGATATTTTCTCTTAAGGTTTAAAAACTTCCCTGCAATAAGCTTTTCCTCTCCTGGATGCGTGCTTGCACCGATAAGGATTGTATATTCCTCTTTTCCAAAATACTGTTCAAGATCAAATTCCTGCAGTCCTGCAGGAATCTCCTGGTCGAATTTCATATTTCCTATGATTTGAACCGGAAGGTTTTCCGAGATGGCGTCAAGCCGCGTCTTGTCATGCTCAGTCTGGCAGCAAATGCAGTCAATTTTTTGGAGAAGCGGCCCGAAAAACCGCCTGAAAGCTTCGTATCTTCCTGCGGACCTGTCGGAAATCCTGGCGTTGACAAGTGAGATTTTCGCACCGCTTCTGCGAACTTCGCAAATCATGTTTGGCCACAGCTCCGTCTCGAAAATCACCAGCAGGCACGGCCTTATGAAATGAACGGCTATTTTTACAAAAAGGAAATAATCAAGCGGGGAAAAAATGACGATTGTGCCATGCGGGGCCTTTGTAAAGGCCAGTTCCTGACTGGTTGTCGTAGTGGTGGACAGGATAAAATCCTGAGAAGGATTCTTCTTTTTCCATTTCTGGATGAAAGTCAGGGCGATCTGAGTTTCGCCTACGCTGACAGCATGCACCCAGATTGGATTTCTCAGAGAAGCAAGTGCAAGCTTCTTTTCATCGGAAAATATCCCGAACCTCTCAGCATACCCTCGTTTTTTACCGCCGCGACGAATGAGTTTGAAAACAAGCCCCGGAAGAAATGCGATAAGTACCAGTGGGAAAAGCAAATTGTATATGAATAACATAAATAAGCCTATCAATATATAAAAATTCCAACTGGAATTTTTATTTTCCCTTTCCACCGGACTTAAGCCAGGCCTCTACAAACATGTCAATGTCTCCGTCGAGCACACCCTGCGTGTTGCTGGTTTCAATGCCGGTCCTGAGATCTTTCACCATCTGGTATGGATGCAGGACGTATGAGCGTATCTGGCTTCCCCAGGCCATATCGGCCTTCTCGCCGCTCAATGCTTCAGCCGCACGGCGGCGTTTTTCCTCTTCCAGCTCGTACAGCCTGGCCTGCAGCATTTTCATGGCTGTTGCGCGGTTCTTGTGCTGCGAACGCTCAATCTGGCATGAAACAACAACCCCGGAAGGCAGATGGGTCAGCCGGATTGCGCTGTCGGTTTTGTTGACGTGCTGACCGCCGCAGCCGCTGGCACGGTAGGTGTCAACCCTCAAATCTTTTTCATCAATGGTGATTTCAATGTCTCCCTCGATTTCCGGGAAAGCTTCGGCTGACGCAAAAGACGTGTGGCGGCGCGCATTACTGTCGAACGGTGAAATCCGAACTAGCCTGTGCACTCCACGTTCGGCCTTGAGGTTCCCATAGACAAAATCTCCGGTGACCCTGAGTGTGATGCTTTTTATTCCGGCTTCATCGCCGGGCTGCATTTCAACGATTTCATCTTTGAAACCGCGTCTCTCAAACCAGCGGCGGTACATCCTCATCAGTATGTTGGCCCAGTCGCAGGATTCTGTCCCGCCCGCACCAGCGTGTATTGTGAAGAAAGCGTTGTTCCTGTCGAATTTGCCGGAAAGGAAACTGACAAGCTCAAGCTTGTCGAGTTCACCGGAAAGTGTTTTCCAAGTCATCTCGGCTTCTTTAAACATATCGGCGTCGTTTGATTCTTCGGCGAGTTCTGCAAGCGCAGTGAAATCAGTTACCTTCCTCTGGACAACATCAAAGGGCTCAAGGATGTTCTTGCACTGGCTGAGTCCGGCGACTGTCGCCTGGGATTTCTCCCGGCTGTCCCAGAAATCAGGCGCGGACATTTTCATTTCGATATCGGCCTTCTCCTGGCGCTTCTTCTCGACATTCAGGAATTTTTCAAGATATTTTATGCGTTCAAGCGCATCTTTATGATAAGTTTTGAGTTCGTCCAATGTCATAGGGCATATTCCTTTTGCAATTTCCTCGGTATTTTATCCAAAACTGACGGCCAAAATCAACGCTATCACGCTTGAATTCATAACTGCCATCTGCTAAAATCAATAAGAGTCGTTAATATAATTGATTCAAGGAGAATGGAAAATGCTTTCTGAAAAGAGTTTGAATTTTCTTGAACAGCTACTGAAGTGTTCTGGACCGTCAGGTTTTGAAATTGAAACCGCAGCAGTTTACAGAAAATACCTTTCACAGTTCGCGCATAAAGTCTATACCGATGTCACAGGAAATACAATCGGCGTCCTAAATGAAAAAGCCGACTTCAAAGTCATGCTCGCCGGACATTATGATGAAATAGGGTTCCAAGTCGTACATATTTCCGATGAGGGCCTGCTCTATTTCAGGAACGTAGGGGGCATCGATAAAATAACTGTTCCCGGAACCGAAGTGGAAATCCTGACTGAAAAAGGGAAAATACACGGTGTAATAGGGAAAAAACCCATTCATCTGACGGAGGAAAAAGACAGAAGTCAGGCAATTGAGCTGAAAAACTTGTGGATAGATATTGGCGTCGAAAACAAAAAAGAGGCTGAAAAAATAGTGCGCATCGGCGATCCGGTCGCGGTAAAGACAAATTTTGCGCGTTTCGGCAAAAACAGGATCATGTCGAAAGGCATGGATGACAAGATCGGGGCGTTTGTGGTCGCCGAAACACTTCGTGAATTGAGCGCCAGGAAAATCAATATCTCCGTATATGCAGTCGGTACCGTGCAGGAAGAGCTCGGTCTTCGCGGCGCCACGACCAGCGCTTTCGGGATAGCTCCGAACGTCGGATTCGCAGTTGACGTGGGATTTGCCACCGACACCCCCGACATTGAAAAGAAAACGCTCGGCAGCGTATCTCTCGGCAAAGGCCCGATACTAAGCAGGAGCGCCGACGACAATCCGGTAGTCTGCAGAATCCTGAGGGAGACCGCAAAAAAGAAGAATATTAAAATTCAGGAAAAGGCCGGATACCGGGCAAGCGGCGGCACGGATACTGCACAGATACAGATGACTCGCGGCGGTGTTGCAACATCCCTGATCGGAATTCCAAACCGCTATATGCACACTCCGGTGGAAATCTGCGATCTTCGCGATGTGGAAGGCGCCATCAAGCTCCTGACGGAAACAATAGCGCAACTGAAACCCGGCATTACGTTCATCCCGGGAATCGACTAAGACAGGCCACAGACTACACAGACTAAGCAACTTTGTTTATGAATGAAAAAGAAGAATTTCTGTTCAAGGATACCACGGAAAAGATCATTAAATGCTTCTATAAGGTTTTTGATGAGCTGGGAGGTGGTTTCCTTGAGTCAGTTTATGAAAAGGCCTTGCTTATTGAATTGAAAGCCTGTGGTCTTAACGCCGAAAGTCAAGTTCCCCTCAAGGTAAAATATAAAGGCGCAGTAATTGGTGATTTTAAGGCTGATGTTGTCGTAGATGGAAAGGTAATAGTAGAAATAAAGGCTGTGAGTTCAATAACAAAAGAGCATGAAGCACAGCTTATAAATTATCTTCGTGCAACGGGCATAAGGATCGGATTGATTGTGAATTTCGGGGATAAAATTGAATTCATGAGAAGAATATATTGAATTAGTCAGTGAAAGTCTGTGGCAGGAAGAATAATTGTTCTTTGGCCACAGACTACACAGACTAAGCAACTTTGTTTATGAATGAAAAAGAAGAATTTCTGTTCAAGGATACCACTGATAAGATTATCAAATGTTTCTAGATAGTCTTCGATGAAGCAGGTCGGCGGTTTCCTTGGAGCAGTTTGTAAAAAGGCTTTACTTATTGAGCCAATTTCAAAAGTAGTCAGAATTCAGTAGCCAGGAGTCAGAATAAATCTAGATTTGAGTTCAAATTTAATTCTGAATTATGTCCGCCGTGGCGGATGTCTCCTGACTTCCCACAAAACAGGAGTTTTGCAATCAGCTCTATTGAATTAAAAGCCTGTGATCTTAACACAAAAAGCAAAGTTCCACTCTAAATTAAATACATACTAAATTGGTCAGTGAAAGTCTGTGGCAGGAAAAAACTATGGGTAAAATTCATTTAATAACAGGCGGCGACGAATATGCCGTTAAGAACAAGGCTAGGGACATCATCACTGGTCTCTGCGGAAAGGATTTCGAAAGCGATCCCTGCCTGGAGATCATTCATGGCGACAGTGACGATATGAAACCACCCCAGGCGCTCAGCCTCATAATTGAATCAGCCGCAACCCCCGCTTTTCTCAGCTCCGCAAAAACAATATGGCTCAAAAGCCTCGACTTTGAAAAAATAGTCAAGCTCAAAGATTCGGAAGAGTTTGAAGAGAAGATGGAGGCCTTCCTGACTCTCTTGAAAACTGGACTCGCCGATGACACAACTCTGGTTATGAGTGTGTTCTCCGTTGACCGGCGCTCATCTTTCTTCAAAGTCTGTCAGAAGGCTGGAGAGGTTCACTTCTTTGAAAAAGTCGACATAATGTCAAAGGACTGGAATGATAAACTGCGCTCCGTAATTCATGATGCGTGCCGGAAAAACGGAATGAGGATTTCGGAAGATGCCGCTGCATTTGTCTCGGAAACAGCCGGCGTGGATGTCGGACGGGTTCAGTCGGAAATGGACAAGCTTTTCGCTTATGTCTCGCCAAGCACCTCGATCTCGATTGACGACTGCAAGAAAATATGCAGCAGGACTCCCGAGATGGCGGGCTGGGCATTCTCAAATGCTCTCTCAGAGAAAAACCTTTCTGAAGCAATAGAGACTCTTAACATCCTGGCGAATATGCCAAAGAATCCAGAGATAAAAGTCATCTATACGGTAATGGGGCACTTTCAGGATATGATTAAAATAAAAGCCGCCGCGGAGAAACTTTCAATCAGACCACGGGCGCAGTACAACGAATTCAGTGCAAAGCTGCAGAGCGCATCCCCGACAGTGAAAATGGAAATCAAGGATGAGACTATTTTCAAGATGAATCCGTTCCGCGCCTGGAAGGTGTTCTCGGCTTCCGAAAGTTTTTCAGATAAGGATCTCGCACGGATTCTGACAGAGATACTCAAGGCAAACAAATCGCTTGTATCAGGGGCATTCTCGCCAAGGATGGAGCTGGAGGCGCTGGCAATTAAAATCTGCGGCACAAGGCCCGGACGGAAATAACAGAATAATTCCTTGAGGCAATTGCCCGAAAAATACTGAAACCACTACCATAAAAATGTAATGGCTCTTGCTTGGGGCCGAGAGCAGGACTTCTTCTTGAGGGAGAGAAGAAATGAGAACTATTGACACCAGATACATGCCATCTGTCGGCGGAATCGACTTGGAACAGTCATTGAACTATGTCGCGCTTGCAGATGTCTCATTGGATTTCATCTACGACAAATATACTGCCGGTCGGATGGTTTATACTGCCGGCAGCCGTCTTGTCCTGGAAGGGCTTGTGGCAAAACTCGCTGGCGGGGCTTCCGATAAACTGGAAAGAATTGAAAAACTGGCCAGTTTTGTATACAAGGATGTGGCGTGGGCTGGGTATTACCATAAGGCGATGGGGTACAGGCTGTCATACAACCGCAATCTGGACGAGGAAGGATTGATCGCCAGCGGTTACGCATGGTGCAATGAGCAGGCCAGGCTGCTTTGCGCGTTGACCCAGATTATCGGGATTCCTTAGCGTCTGGTCTTCGCCTCAGCGCGCGAGGGCGGAGGGCATGTGGTGGTTGAGCTCCTGACTTCCAAAGGGTGGCTGCTGATTGATCAATCCTTTGGATATCTTTTTATCAACAATGGCAAGATTGCCGATGCCTACAATGTCTGGCACAACAAGGGAAACCGCAAGTATTTCGAACCTATCTACAAGGAATTATGCACCAAGCTCACCGGCGAGTTGGGCGCGGAGATTCTCAAAGATGAGTTCAGCATGAGCCAGATGCCTGAACCGCTGGACGGATTCGAGATTTTAGGATACCATAACTATTTCATATTGTAGAACGGATTGGAATTTAGAAGGTTCAATATACTGCCGGTGACAGCTTTCCATTTTGAGGCCATGCAGCTGTTTCTGAGGAATGCGGAACAGCTTGGGATCAAAAAAGCCATCCACACGACATGGGCAGTTCCCAATCAGGAGAAATTGCCGATAGAAAGCATGGTCTGGGCCGCCCTGTATCATTGGCTTGGGAAAAAAGCAGATGAACTGCCTGTCAGAGAATTAGTCCGGGAATTCTGCAGCCGATTCTGGTAAACAAACGTTTTCAGCCTTTCAAGACTCAATCATTTCTTGGCGGCTCCGGAACCTGGGCCGGACGGGACTTTTGCCTTGTATATGTAAATCACTTCATCGCGCTTGCAAAGGCCGAATTTTTCCCGGGCGATTTTTTCAACGGCTTTCGGATTTGATTCCAGATCGCTGAAAAGCTGTCTCAGCTCCAGACATTCAGCCTGTTTTTCCTCGAGTTTTTTCTGCAGTTCATCCTTCTTGTCCTTCATCTTCTGCAGATGGGTATAGGCAGGAAAAATGAGGACAAATGAAATAACTATCAATATTGCGAAAACCGCAAAATAAAGAAGTTTTAAAAATTTTTCCAATTTTACATCCACCTCTGTAAAAAGAGGAATCTTTGTGAGTTAATGAACACCCAATATCCAACACTCAACCCCCAATTTCCATCGAAGTTCATTTCCGGAAAATATTAACTTGTTAATTGGAGATTCCGTGTTCGATATTGGATATTCAGTCAGTTATCTTGATTAGCAGTCAGAGCCCGCCTCGGGCTACTCCTCCTCGATATCCTCGTCGAAATCAACATCCTCAATATCCTCGATATCAATATCGCCAACGCTGTCGACAGGTTCGGTTTCCTCTTCGGTATCGCCTTCGAGATCATCGAAATCATCTTCGCTGTCGGACATGATCGACGAACTGGTGATAACTGCTCCGCATTCAGGACAATATCCGTCTTCAGCCTCAACAGCACTCAGACTTATTTCCATGTTGCAATATGGACATGAAATCATTCCCATAGGTCTCTTCTCCTTAATTGTATTCTTCTATTGTTATTAATTTATTTAAAAACTCTGGTATTATACTTGAAGAGTCATCAAAAATTCAATGTTTGTTTTAATTTTTTTCAATTTTCCTATAAGCAGCTCCATCGCCTCTATGGGCGGAACGCCGTTCATCGCCCTTCTCAGAGTCCATATCCTCTGGAGTTCGTCAGGATGAAGGAGAAGTTCCTCCTTACGCGTTCCACTCTTCTCGATGTTGATTGCAGGATAGACACGCCTGTCGACGAGATGCCTGTCGAGATGCAGTTCCATGTTTCCTGTTCCCTTGAACTCTTCGAATATGACTTCGTCCATTCGGCTGCCAGTGTCAATCAATGCGGTTGCAATAATTGTAAGGCTGCCCCCGGTCTCGATATTTCTGGCGGCACCGAAGAATCTTTTCGGTTTATGGAGAGCTGTTGCATCAACACCACCGGACAGGATTTTCCCGCTGTGCGGCTGAAGGGTGTTATAAGCTCTTGCAAGACGGGTTATACTGTCAAGCAGGATGACCACGTCCTTTTTAAATTCCACCATCCGCTTTGCTTTTTCAATAACCATTTCCGCAACTTGGACATGGCGCTCCGGCGGTTCATCAAATGTAGAACTAACTACTTCGGCATTGACCAGCCGTTTCATATCTGTGACTTCCTCGGGACGTTCATCAATCAGGAGGACTATCATGACAACCTCTGGGTTGTTCTTGCTGATGCTGTTCGCAATTTTCTGGAGGAGGACTGTTTTTCCTGTCCTAGGCTGCGCGACGATTAGCCCGCGCTGACCCTTTCCTATCGGCGTTATAATGTCAACAACCCTTGTTGAAATCTCGTCTGGCTCCCTTTCCAGGATCAGTCTTTTCGTTGGGAAGTATGGGACAAGGTTTTCGAAAGGTATTATCCCCTTCTTCTTTTCCGGGGACTCATGGTTGATTGACTCGACCTTGAGCATTGCAAAAAAACGTTCCTTCTCCCTCGGCGGACGTATCTGTCCTGCCACATAATCACCTGTTTTAAGGGAAAACCTCCTTATCTGGGACGGACTGAGGTAAATATCTTCAGGGCAAGGCAGATAACAGTAGCCTGCGGAACGAAGGAACCCGAAACCGTCCGCAAGAACTTCAAGATAGCCGCTGCCGTACATAAGCCCGCTTTTCTCAGCGTTGGCTTTAAGGATCTCAAAAATAAGTTCGGATTTTTCAAGGGCTCCTACGCCCTCTACTCCGAGCGCACCGCCCATTATGCCAAGCTCCTCCATTCCCTTTTCCTGCAGTTCGGTAATATTAAGGCTGGGTGCAGTTTTATCTCGGATGGGTATATCTCCGTTCCTAGCGTAGTCACCTCCATTGCGCATATCTTTTTCCTCTGGACGGTGAATGGTCTCTGCATCCGCCTTCTGCATTACCGAAGGCTGTTCATCTGAAACGTTCCGGGGCTGTGATGTTTGCTGAGGAAGCTGCGGCTGCTGTTCGCCGTTCTGTTCCGGCTCATGGGGTGCGGCTGGACTTTTTGCATTGAAACTTCTTTTATGATAGGGGCGCCTCTTGTATCTTCCTGAATTATAATCATCCGGACGTTCGGACGGAGCCCTTTCTTCACGTGAGCCCTCGGGCATTTCGGATTTTCTTTCCGGAGCTCCATTATCCCCGTAGTTTGAATCAGACGGATGCCTGGGTCTTTTTTCCTTCTCTTCAGCTGATGTTCTTTCCATAATTTTTCCTTATCTGATTATTTAACTTTTCACATTGTTCAAAAAGGAAGTGTAGACTTCCATTATTTATCAGGGCGTAATCCGCCAGCTCCATTTTCCTTTCAGGCGTGAGCTGACAGTTGCACCGTATTTCTATTTCCCGATCGGACCATCCTCTGCGTCTCAGCCTGGCGTACTGTGTTTCCTTTTCAGTCCATACCGCTACGGTAAGATCAAATTCCTTTTCCCATCTTGCCTCAAAAAGGAGTGGAACAGCAAAGATTATGTATTTATTACGGGAATTTTTAACCGCTTCTCTTGACCTATTGAGAACTTCGGGGTGAAGAAGGTCATTGAGCCAGAGCAGTTCAACACTGTCGTTGAAAACTATTTCCGCTATTTTCTTCCTGTCCAAGGAGCTGTCACTTGAAAAAACTTTAGTTCCCCATCTTTTCCTTAGG
Organism: uncultured Victivallis sp.; assembly: GCA_964540865.1. Lineage (GTDB taxonomy): Bacteria > Verrucomicrobiota > Lentisphaeria > Victivallales > GWF2-50-93 > GWF2-50-93. Next base: position 17,084 of record CAZION010000063.1, on the reverse strand, counting down.
GTTTCAGGAACTCCACTTCCAATATCCCCATATATCTCGTGACATATCTTGTCTGCATCCAGAGTTTTCCAGCCCAGAGAGGAAAAGCATTCAAGCGCAGTAGTTTTGCCGCAGCCAGTGCCGCCAGTTAGGCCAACAAACATTAAATCGCAACTCGTTTTGGGATTAAATATAAAAATGATTGAATATGAAACATGTAGAAAAACGGATTATTATAAACCGAAAACAACAAATATTAAAAGTGAGCGTCTGTGTATTTTTTTCTTAACTTATTGTAGACTTCATAAAATGCAAATGGAATTCCAGAAGATATATTCTTTTATTTTCATAATGGAGATAAACATGACTGCATCTGAAGTTCTCACAAAAAAACGGATCGCATCAGGGGAATGGCTCTTTCTGGAAGAAATCCTATATAAGGACGTTCACGGACTGGAAAGGAAATGGGAGTCCGTCTCTAGGATAAGGAAGATGGGCGCCGTTGCGATTATCGCAATAATGACCCACTCTGAACGCCTGGTCCTTGTCCGCCAGTTCCGCCCCCCGGCGGAAGGTCACGTGATTGAATTCCCTGCCGGCCTGATAGATGAAAAGGAGACTCCGGAAATGGCCGCTGTACGCGAGCTGTTCGAGGAAACCGGATATTCCGGCAGGATCAGATGCATCACAGATCCACTCTACAGTTCCCCTGGGCTCAGCGGTGAGACAGTACATCTTGTCCACATGGAAATCGATGAGACTGACCTGAAAAATCAGAACCCGGAAACAGATTTCGACGATGGGGAGCACATTGAAACCTTCCTCATACCTTTAAAGGAGCTGAGTTTTTTCCTTAAAACAGCATATGGGAAAGGAGACCGCCTCGACGCGAAGCTCATGAGTTTTGCGGAAGGACTATTCTTCAAAAAAAATGGCGTTTCGGGCAGGACTTGAACCTGCGACCCACGGATTAGAAATCCGTTGCTCTATCCAGCTGAGCTACCGAAACGCATTGAAAAGTTCATAAACTACAGGGCATAGACACGAAAGTAAAGTAAAATTATAGGCGATTTTTAAGGAAGTTCATAGGTATATATCCATAAATGGGCTAAGTTATACACTTATGAGAAGCAAAAAAAGCACATTCCTGATAAATTTCGAGTACTTCTTCTTTCGCCTGGCAATGAACGTTGTTAAAATACTGCCGTTGCGGCTCTGTTTTAAAATTGCCGAACTGGGCGGACGCTTATTTTTCTTTTTCGACATAAGGCATAGAAACAGGACAATACAGCATCTGCTTCATGCGGGGGTTGTCAAGACCGAACCTGAAGCCGTCGAGCTCACCCGCAGAAACTTCATTCATTTTGCAAAAGTCGGACTTGAGATTTTCAAGTGCCGTCAACTCATGACAAGGAAAAACATTGCAAACGTATTGACCATCAGCGGATCCGAAAAGTCAAAGAACCTTTTCTTCCCAGCGACCGGAAGATCCGAGCCGGCCATAGTAATCTGCGCCCATTTCGGAAACTGGGAGGCGGCAGGACAGGGGATTACAATCACTTCTGGAATTCCACTCCTCAGCGTGATGAGGCCTTTTGACAATCCGAAAATAGGGGACTATATAAACAGCCGCCGCGAGGGTCACACGCACGAGGTTGTCGCCAAAAAAGGTGCTATAAGACCGCTCCTCCTGGCAATAAAGAAAGGATACTCCATCGCCATAATGGCAGACCAGAACGCCGGTGAAGCGGAGGGAGTTGTTGTTGATTTCTTCGGGCATCCGGCTAGTACGCACTCATCTCCAGCCCTTTTACATCTCAAAACCGGAGTCCCGATACTGGTATTAATGCCGAGAAGGGACAGCGATGATTTTAAATTCGACTTCATACTTTCCGATCCGATAATTCACAAGCCGACCGAAGACAAGGAGAAGGACATCAGGGATATAACACAGAAATTCACCTATGAAATAGAAAAGACCATCAGGATTTACCCGGAACAGTGGCTGTGGGCGCACCGCCGCTGGCTTGACATTAACAGATAGTTTTTCAGGAAAACAATAAAATTGTCTACCTGAAAAACTATATAACGGAATGACACCCAAAAATAAAGACGTCACCTCTTTTATGCAGTCCAAGGAGAAATACAAGTTCATTCCGGAATTGTGCCTTGTTGCACTGCTCCTCCTAATACATTTCCTTCTTGCTTTCACCAGCCTGATCCAGGAATCTGCAACCTTCGACGAGCCGGTTCATATTACCGGCGGATTATGCTACTGGAAGTTTGATGACTACAGAATCAATCCGGAAAACGGGAATCTCCCACAGCGACTAGCTGCAATTCCACTCCTGCTTGGAAAAGGAATGAATGCAGTTTATACAAAAAGTCCATCCATCGAGATAAATGAATGGAGCACCGCATATGAGTTCCTCTATAAAAAGGGGAATGACCCGGACAGGATATTCATGTTCGGCAAAACGATGATTGTTCTTCTGAGCCTAATTCTCGGTCTGATTGTATATTTATGGTCAAGAAAGTTATTTGGCGCAGGAGGTGCTGTCTTCTCCCTGATTCTTTATGCATTCTGTCCCACAATTCTCGCCCATGCCCGCCTTGTAACATCAGACATTGCAGCAACATTCGGGTTCATTGTCTCGCTCTGGGCCATATGGCACATGATTCAGAAAATAACAGTTTCAAGAGTTATACTTTCATCTCTTTGCCTTTCAATACTTTTCCTTTCCAAAATGTCGGCACCGATGATAATTCCTATGTATATGATCATGATTGCCGTCAAAATAAAGGAATGTCCGGAGCTGGAAGTCGTCCTACCATGGCACATCTTTAAGCTAAAGACTCAATCATCTCAGCTCCTCGCTTTCCTGGCAGCTGGGGCCATCAATGTAATTGTCATAGTCTTCTTCATATGGCTTTCTTTCGGATTCAGATATTCGATCATGAATAGCGACACTGGCAAATACTCGACAATGGAGGGGAACTGGCAGAATATCCTGAAGGACTCCGGATTTCCCGGAAAAGTCGTGGACTTCTCAAGACAGCATAGGCTTCTGCCTGAGGCATATCTTTTCGGATTCCAGTTCGTGCTTAAGAATTCGGAATACCGCTTCTCCTACCTCAACGGCGAACACAGGCTTACCGGTTGGTGGTATTTCTTCCCGTACGCATGCCTCGTCAAGACCCCTCTGCCGGTCATCGGAATTTTCATGCTGGCAGTTTTTTTGGCAATGAGAAGGCTGAGGGGGCTTCCGTCGGCAGAAGCGCTTGCGAAGCTGAAGCCGTTAACACCTCTCTTTGTGCTTATATCAGTATATGGGATATTCGCGCTCTCAAGCAAGATGAATATCGGACAACGGCATGTGCTTGTTCTTTATCCGGCGGCATTCATACTTGCCGGAGCCATGATACCGCTCCTTAAAAAATCCTCCTATTACCTCAGGATACCTGTGGGGTTCATGGTCCTTTGGTTCTTAGCCGAGTCACTTGCAATATGGCCGCATTATCTGGCTTACTTCAACCAGATTGCCGGAGGGCCGAAGAACGGATATAAACATTTGGTAGATAGCTCTCTAGACTGGGGGCAGGATCTGAAGGGCCTTGAAAAATGGCTTAAAAAAAAGGGACTATTAAACCAGGATAAAATCGACGTCTATGTCTCATATTTCGGTATAGCGTCTATAGACTATTATGCCCCTGGAGTCAAAAAGCTTCCAAACTATCATGAACAAGAAAGCAAAACACCATTTGAGCTCAAGGGGGGAGTTTACTGCATCAGTGCAACGATGCTGAATCTTGTGTATATGCCTGAGCTTCTCGGGCAGGACAACCTTGATGGTGGACTGGTCGATGACAATATCTACAATGAAACCGAGGATGGGATCAAGCAGTTTTTCACAGTGATAAATGATCCGGAGAAGTTCACCAAGTATATTGAGCTCAACGGCCAAGAAACCGTAGTCAACCGATACCGGCTTTATCACATCCTTCGGTTTGTGAAACTCGCAAAATATCTTGAGACACGCAAACCTGATGACAACATAGGCTACTCGATTCTGATCTTTAACCTCACCGATGCCGAAATTGAAAACGCATTGAAGGCGAAACTGTAGTTTCAATTGATCTTTCTTCAGGAAAATAATTTTTTTGTCTTCCTGAAAAAAGATAGAAACATTCTAAAAAGTGCAGTGCGGCTTTACTCAAAAGACACAAAACGGCTCGACTTAGCAAGGGTTTTACCTCTGATTTTCAAAGTCAACAAATCTCTAATCTTTGAATCCCTCCTGATTTTCAGGATATTTGAAACCCTTTCAGGGCCCAGTCCGGGAACACGGAGGAGCGATTCGCGGTCTGCGCTGTTTATTTTCACCGGGAAATATTCGGGATGCTGCTCCGCCCAAAGCTCCTTAGGATCCTTTTCCAGGCTCAGATTTCCATCACTGTCGAAAACTATGTCCGATTTCTGAAACCCGTATCTCCTGAGAAGGAAATCAACCTGATAAAGACGGTGTTCACGGATAAAAACTTCATCGCTGCGGAAGAGCTCCTTCTTCTCACCTGGAATATCAGGATGCCCAAGCCCCTGCTGGTAAGCCGAAAAATAAACCCTGTCGAATTTCAGCCTGTCGTAAAGACCTTTCATGTAATCGACAATCTCATTGTCTTTTTCATCTGAGGCGCCAACTATGAACTGGGTTGTGCATTTCACACGGGAGAACCTCTGCCCCTTATCAGTCAATTTGCTCATAAGTTTTATGGGCCGGATTATGTCGTTCAGATAATTCTTCTTTTCAGAAAGAAGTTTGAAGTGTTTTTCCCCGGGCGTCTCAATATTCAGGGAGACGGCGCTGGCAATTGAAACAGCTTCCTCAACTGCGGCATCCGAAGCCCCGGGTATGATTTTAAGATGGATGTATCCCCTGAATCCGTATTTTCTGCGAATGAGCCTTGCGGTGTCGTTCAACCGCTGCATGGTGAAATCGGGATTCTCAATCACACCCGAACTGAGGAAGAGTCCGAAAACTTTCTCCCTCTCGAGATATCCCATGAATACTTTTGCAATCTCGTCGGGCTGAAGTGAGCATCTGCGGATATTAGAGGCCTGCCTGAGCGGACAGTATTTGCAGTCATTCGAACATGCATTGGAGAGAAGTGTTTTCAGCATGACGGAATAACCGCCCTGAGGCAATGCCACAGGATAAAGCCACTTTCCGTCTTCGCCGCGGTGGCGCCTGTCGTCATTGCGAGTCCCGCAGGCGCAGGCAAGATCGTACTGTGAATCTTCCGACAATATTTTTAATTTTTCGATTGATTCCATGGGAATATTTTCAATTTTCGATTGATGATTTTAAAGGGAACCTCAGGAACAGCCCACAAAGGGCTCAACACTAATAAATAATAGCACGAGAGGGACAATAAACAAACATCAATGATATTGCAGAGCAAATTATCTAAAAGCATTAACCGTTTATATTTTTGAATTCATATTCAATATCATGTATGTTTAAGCTTTATTCGCTAAAGGGGAACCAAGAATTTAATTTGGGGAAACAATGAATATTGCATCCAGGCAAAAAGCCATAAGAAAAGCATCAAGCATTATTGTCAAGGTTGGGACACGCCTGCTCACCGACAGTTCGCGGATAGCCATACTGATATCTCAGATAGCAAAACTGCGGGAGAAGAAGTACAATGTGCTTCTCGTGTCGTCGGGAGCGGTCGGGCTCGGAATGAAAACCCTCGGCATGACTTCAAGACCTAAGAAACTCTCAGAAATACAGGCTCTTGCCGCTGTCGGACAAAGTAAACTGATGTCCCTATATGAAGCTGAGTGCAAGAAATTCGGATTTCACGCCGCACAGCTCCTGCTCACTGCAGCCGACATTCAGGACCGCGAACGTCACCTCAACGTCCTCAACTGCATTTACTCGCTCTGGAACGAAAACATCCTTCCCATCATCAATGAGAACGACTCGGTCTCGGTTGATGAATTGAAATTCGGAGACAACGACAGGCTCGCCGCCCTCATCGCCACAATGACGCGTTCGGAACTCACCGTTCTGCTAACAATGGTTGACGGACTCCATTCATTGAAAGACGGAAAACTGGACAAAAGAATATCTGTTGTTTCAAATCTCTCGGACGAGATCAAGAAGATGGCTACAGGCACGGATGACAGCGCCTTCTCGGTGGGAGGGATGGCCTCAAAGTTAAACGCAGCGGAAACTGTTACAAAATCCGGAGAATACCTATGGATTGCGGATGGAAAAGATCCTGAAATCCTTTTAAAAATAATAAATGCCGATGACGTTGGAACACTGTTCATGCCCGCTTCGGAAAAACAGATGGATTCAAAAAAACGCTGGTTGTCTTTCTTCTCAAAACCTTCCGGAATAATCATTGTCGACGACGGTGCCGCAAAGGCTCTTTCGAAGAAGGGCGGAAGCCTTCTCCCTTCCGGGATCACCGGTACAGACGGCGGCTTCAACCGCGGAGACTCGGTTACCATCTGCGACAAGGCCGGAACTGCTATTGCAAAAGGCCTGTCAAATTACAGCGACAAGGAAATCGAAAAGATCCTGGGCAGGAAAAGCGCTGAAATAAGTGCGATTCTCGGTTATGACGGCGACGAGGAGATTGTACATAGGAATAATCTTGTACTTTGCTGATTTTTTTCTGGAACAGAAAAAAATATATTGGATTTAAAAATAAAATGCAGGACAACAACAAGGTGACATCCATGAAACAAAAATTTACTGAAGACGAGATCAGGAATACCCTTTTTGAGATGGGGGAAAAAGCGAAGCTGGCATCTCATAAACTCGCTTTAATGACAAGCAGTGAAAAAAACGACTGCCTGAGGGCGATGGCTGAAACGCTTGAAGCAGAAAGCTCGAAACTTAAAAAGGAAAATGCAAAAGACCTGGAGATTGGAAAAAAAGAAGGGCTCTCCCCGGCAATGCTTGACAGACTTGCGCTGACCGACAAAACCATAAAATCAATGGCTAACGGATTACGTGAGGTTGCAGAACTTGAAGATCCGGTCGGCAGAAAACTCAGCTCCTGGATTCGGCCGAACGAGCTGGATATCCATAAGGTTTCAGTACCAATCGGGGTAATTGCAATTGTATATGAATCAAGACCTAATGTGACAGTTGACGCTGCAGGCCTTTGCCTTAAAGCCGGAAACGCCGTAATCCTCCGCGGTGGAAAAGAGGCAATCAATTCCAACATTGCGCTGACGCACTGCCTTACCAGAGCCGGACTAGCATCAGGATTGCCTGACGGGGCCGTCCAACTCATCCCCTGGACAGACAGGGTGGCGGTGAACTTGATGCTGAAAATGGATAAATACATTGACCTTGTCATGCCGCGTGGCGGGGAAAGCCTTATACGTACGGTTGTTGAAAATTCGACCATTCCGGTTATAAAACATTACAAGGGAATATGCCATGTCTATGTTGACTCCGAAGCCGACATTAATATGGCCCTTAAGATCGTCGAGAATGCAAAATGCCAGAGGCCCGGTGTCTGCAATGCCGCCGAAACTCTTCTTATCCACAAGGACATTGCTGCGAAGTTCGCACCGAAGATCGCTGCCGTCCTGAAAAAATGCGGGGTTGAAATGCGTGGCGACAGCGAATTCCGCAAGCTAGTCCACGATGCGAAGGCTGCGTCTGAAGAAGACTGGACGACAGAGTATCTTGATCTGATAATATCAATCAGAATAGTGCCGACGCTTGACGCTGCGATTGAACATATAAACTTATACGGCTCAAAACACAGCGATGCAATTGTCACCGAGAACCGCAGTTCCGCCAAACGGTTCCTGAACGAGGTGGATTCCGCCGCAGTCTATCACAATGCATCAACCCGTTTCACTGATGGAGGAGAATTCGGGATGGGCGCTGAAATAGGCATCAGCACTGATAAGATTCATGCACGTGGTCCGATGGGACTAAATGAACTCACATCCTATAAATATATAATATATGGGAATGGGCAGTGCCGGAAATGAGAAAGAAAGGGGCAGCAAAGAAAAAAGTCGCTCATGTCTTCAAGCGAGTAAAGGAAGTACCTACCGACGAGAGCGAAATTTCTCTTGAAAGAATCGAGTTTTGCCGTGACAGATACATATTAATAAATCATACCGCCACGGGGCAAGACACCCTGGCATGTTCATACGCCGAAATATACGATGAAATACAGGAATGCCCTATTGTACAGCAGACCCCGAAATGCGAGTGCGGAACCGGTTTCGATTGCAAGCACCTGAAAGAATTGAAGAGACTTATGAATGCCGCGATTGAGGGAAAACATCACCGATGCGATTCCTTATTCCAGAAAAGCTTCTGGCGCGAAATGGCATCTTGCCTCACTGGAACATCAGCGTTGACACCTGATGCCATACTGATGACCGTAACTGAAAACTCTTCCATTGAACTCAGGGAACCCGGCACAAAAAGGCTCATCTGCAGCTATCTTGGAGCTGGTGAACCGGATATCAGGAGATTCAGGGAACGCTTCCCTTCCACTCCACACGAATACGGCCACCGACATAAGCGATTCATGGTGCTCAGACGCATGGCGGACTCATTCCTGACAGAATCCGACAAGATAATCCTAAAGAGCGGGAACATCACTCCGCGTCTCATCAGGGAACGCTCATTCTGGGTACGGCTTGCCTACCACATGCATTGGGAATTCAATGAGTTTCTCGATATCGAACCAGTCTTGTCTACAAACTCCCCGGATTTGATTCTTGTCGTGCGCCTGAGCGGAAAGGAGATTTCTAAAATCACCATTCCCGCAACGGCCATCGAAGAATGCCTTAATATCATCAGGCGACGCGGGTTGGAAGGAAAGCAAACGTCGACATCAGCAATTCTTGCCAGGCCATCTCTCAAGCTCCGGATGGAAGGGGAAAGCACACTTATCATAACCCCTGTCCTGACAATTCTCCATCCTGATGGCAGTACTGAAAAGAGGGAGATCTCATTCATGCCAGCGATTTCTCCTGGACGGCTTGCACTGATCGACGGGATCGGTCTGGTCGAAATGCCGGTGTCCGAACAGAAAACACCTCTGCCTTTTAACAAGACAACAAGGATTGAAGGCGACCAAATGCTTGATTTCATTGTTGCACACAGGGATATTCTTGCACAATCTCCAGTCTTTGATGTCACTCCTGAAATACTAGCCTTGAAAATATATGATGTGACAAAACTTGAATTGACCCCGCATCGCATTGAACGGGACTGTTGCGAATTTACGATTTCATGCCCCTCGGGGGAATCGGGTATTTCAATATATGAACTACTGAAATTGCGGGAAGAACGGAAAAAATACGCGAAGTCGGCGAATGGATGGGTTAAAATAACGGATATGAAAATGGAAAGGGCTGTCGAAAGCCTGGGAGACATCATTGGTGATAAGCCAGATGGGGATTCAATAAAAGTTTCAAAAATAAACTTCCTCAGGATGCTGTCGCTCGCCCAGGATACTTTCAATATCGGTGAAGGAGTCCTATCCGAACAAGTCAGGAATATCATGGAACTGCGACCCGCACTGGTATCACCGCGACTTGAAGGCTTCTCCGCAATCCTGCGTCATTACCAGGAGACCGGACTTCACTGGCTGACTTTCCTTGCAGAGAACAATATGGGAGGTCTGCTGTGCGATGATATGGGGCTTGGAAAAACGCATCAGACATTGGCACTTATGATTGCAATGAAGGAGGAAATGGGGGAAACAAGACCTTTTCTTGTCGTGTGTCCGACAAGCGTAATTGGACACTGGGAGGATAAAATTACACGCTTCGCCCCTGGCCTCAAAGCGATACCATTTCATGGCACCAAGCGGGAAATAGAGGGAAAACTCCTCCCTGGCAATGTCCTACTGACGTCCTACGGGACAGCCCGGAACGACATCGAGGATCTGTCTACAATAGAATTCGGGCTTGTAGTATTCGATGAAATCCAATGCATCAAGAATAAGGAGACACTGTCATACCAGGCCGCTTCCAAATTGAAGAGGAGGATGGCGCTGGGACTTAGCGGAACCCCCATTGAAAATTCGCTTCGCGATCTCAAGGCGCTGATGGATCTGACACTGCCAGGATACCTTGGAGATGACAAGTCCTTTGAGCGTGACTACATGGAACCCTGCGCATCACCGATAGCTGAAAAGAAACTATGCTATCTGCGCAAGGTCGTTTCCCCTTTCACATTGCGCCGTCTTAAATCTTCAGTGTTGACAGAACTTCCTCCGAAGATAGAGGACACGAGGATGTGCGCACTGAGTCAGGAACAGGCAAAATTATACCAGGAAGCCTTGGACATAAAGGCCGGGACCATACGCAAGAATCTGCTTGAACCCGGCGGCGAGATCCCATTCATCCATATATTCGCCCTTCTGGATCTCCTGAAGCAAATATGCGATCACCCTGCGCTCGTCGAGGGCAAACCGCAAAACTATCCCAGCCGATCATCCGGAAAATGGGAACTTTTCACGGAGATAATTGGAGAGGCGCTTGGAAGCGGACAAAAGGTCGTGGTGTTCTCCCAGTATCTTGACATGGTCGAAATCATCCGATTATATTTATGCAGTCTGGGCGTAGGGCATACCGTCCTTACAGGAAGCACAACGGATCGCACGAAGATTATCCGCGAATTCAACAGCAACCCCGACTGCCAGGTCTTTGTCGGAAGCCTGAAGGCCGGAGGCATGGGGATTGACCTCGTTGCCGCTTCAGTCGTAATTCATTATGACAGATGGTGGAACTCGGCAAGAGAGGAACAGGCAACGGATCGTGTCCATCGTATCGGACAGACCCGCGGCGTCCAGGTTTTCAAGTTCATTACGGAAGGAACATTGGAGGAAAGAATAGATTCAATTATCACCAGGAAGAAATCACTGCTCCAAGGGATTGTCGCTGAGGACAATGCCGGCATCCTCAAGAGCCTGACGCGGAAAGACTTTCTGGAATTGCTGCAAGCGCCCAAGCCCAGGCAGGCATGACCTTAACAATTCCCTCTTCAAGCTTTATCTCCTCGCTCTGCCTTCTTGTCAATATCAATCCCTGCTTGAGACCGAATCTCTTCATTGCCAATGAGAGGCCGTTTATCTCCCTTTGTCGGTTTTCAGAATTCAAATCCCAGCAGACCTGCACCGCATTGGAAACAGTGCCGCGATCATGCAGGATGAAATCGCATTCCCCTCTGTCTGAATAGTACGATACGGTCTTATCCCTCTTCCGCATTTCAAGCAGGACAAAGGTTTCCAGCAATGCCCCCATTCCACCTCCACCCGCCACGCAGGCGTTCAGGAGTCCGGTGTCGTTCACATAATATTTCTTCAACGCCTGCTCCTGTTTTGCGTGGGAAGGATCGAACTTGTTCACCGGGATCACGAAATATGCATCGGAGAAATGATCCGCCATCGCATACAGGGCATCCTTGGTGACACGCACATTCCGGGAACGCAGTTCCCTGTAGAATTTATGTATCGAGAAAACGTTGGCGTTTCCCGACATCAGCCGCCGGGCGAAATCCTTTACAAGATGCGGACGCCTTATGCTGTACCTTTCGACAACGTCCCGGTAGAGCATGACATCGAAATACGACTGCAATGTCCGCAACCGTGTAGCTTCATCGAAACCGGCTATCTCCGGATATCCGCCGTTGCTGATGAAACGGTCAAAGTGCGACTCAATCCTGTTACGGGCCGCAGTACCGCTGATATCAGTCCATTCAACCCCCTCGAAACGCAGGTATTCGCGGAATGAAAGCGGCATAAGCGTATATGCCAAAGTTCTTCCGCGCAGAGATGTGGCGATCTCCCGACCAAGCAGTTTAGCCGAGGAACCGGTTATGAATACATGGGGGGACATCGTGTCAACCACGCGCCTTACAAATTTCTCCCATCCCTTCATCTCCTGTATCTCATCCAGAAAGAAATAGACATCTTTCATCTCCTGGTCGGGATACATCTGCTGATATGCGTCAATCAGTGTGGACGGTGTCTCCATTTCCGGACTCAACCGCTCATCCTCGAAGTTCACATATACGATCCGCCGTATGTCAACCGAAGTCTGGAGCTTCCTGATCAGAGAGAACATGAAACATGTCTTGCCTGCACGGCGTGGCCCTATTACGGAGATGATCTTTGGCACATCCAGGGGAACTTCGAGATCTCTCGGGAATATCTCCCCTGAAACCCCGCGTGCATGGAAATCTGCTATCAATGTTTTAAAAAGCTCTATCATAATTATATTATTTCCCTATTTTAAGGAAACTTATATCCTATATTTCCTTTTATCAAGGAAATATGTTTACAATTATGAGAAATCATATTTGGGGATTCACAGAGCATTTCAACATCTGCTTAAACATTTTTGACAGATAATTTTCCCATCCTTCCTGCATGAAAAGGACATTTCTTTCTTCCAGTTCGCTGGGTGTTTCGAAGGGATTGTTAACCAGTAAATTGTAATTTCCAATTATTTTAGCAAGGTATATTTCATGGACTGGAATAATGCCGAAACACCCTCTTTTCCCAAACTGAAAACCTCTACGCAGACGATTTCCACCCATCTGCCGGAACCGCTTCTGGATGACTTGAAGCGTCTTGCGAACAAAAGAGATGTCCCATATCAGTCGCTCTTAAAGACCTTTCTTGCCGACCGCATCGAGTCTGAAATGCATCCTGCGAAAGGATAAATTTGCGATGCAAATTTATTTTCCTCCCTCATAGTCTTTTGGGTTGAAGCTGTTCCAGCCGACAAGGTCGAATCCGGATGAAAGCTTATTCCGGCAATGCATCCATGATTTTCCTTCTTCGACGATGATCCCACCTACAAATTTTTCTTTCGGTCGCGAAGTTCGCAACCCGTTCAGGTATTCCAATAAGGCGTTATGTTTGCGAAACGATTCTGCGTCGCTCCGCGCGGTCTTGGTATCGAAGAAACCCAGAGTGCCGTCTTTAAACTTTATCAGGAAGTCCACATAGAAAAGAGCCCACTCATCGTATGCGTTCCGGTACGGAACTGCAAAATGCTCCTTGCCATGATCGCCGTTCTTATACCACCATTCCAGGCAATTTTTACTGGATTCCAGCAGTTCGGAAAACCGCTTTTCCGGTGAACTCTCCTGAACTAGTGCGTAGGTCGGCTGCATCACATGGATCGGCCGCGGCTTCTCCCCATACTGTTCAGCATCGTAATAACGAACTTCCGGCACCTCCCACGGATAATCTTCCGGTTTACGACTAACTGTTGCCGCATGCTCCTTGAGTATCTGCTCATATTCTGACATGGAGCTTTTAATCAATGAACTTAGATTCAGTTGGTTGTTATCCGCAAGGATGAACTTGGTGGCATCAAACTCGTCTAAACCAAGATATTCCCCGAAGAATTCCAACATGGAGTATTTCAACACTGGCGCACTGTCCACCTTTGCATAGGCACCACAGGAATCAAGGCAGAAATGGTGCAATAGGTGCTCAAGCTCGGCTGCTGTTTTGGCATAACGGATAGTATCGCCCTGCACCACCTGTTCGTGGTCGCCGTCAAATCTGAAATCTTTCGGAATACTTACTGAAATCTTTTTCGGATCAATGTCCCAAAGCGTAGATTCCAGCATCTTCCTGTTCAGATCCACGCAATTCAAGTTCTCGTGTAAGGCGATCCATCCGGCCTTTTTTGCTGCAATCTCAAGCGCAATACGAAACGTTGAACCCAGACGGTTACGCAGCAACCTCTTGTTGATGAAGTTGCTCTCTACTCTTATATCCTGATAGATATCTTTCCTTACTGCACGCAGTTCTGAAAAGTAATCCATGTCGTCACGGACAATCGTGATCGTGTCTTTCGCCAAGTTCGTATATACATAACCGTAGTTCAGCAAATCGTCCGTGTAGTGCCGGTGCTCCGGCATGCGCAGGATACGCCCAACCGTCTGGATGGTAAATCTAACATCTTTGAGATCACGGAAGATCAGAAGCACTGCCGCTCGCGGACAATCCCAGCCCAGCGCGATCGCCTGTTTGAACAGCAGTACCTCCGCCAGCGAATCGTGCTTCTCTATTTCTTCCAGATTGATCTTGTCCTTGCTGTCCGAAAGCCATACTGCCAGCTTGCCATTGGCCATGCTAATCTTTTGAGTTTCCAGATATTTCTCGATCATATCCCGCAGTTCCTTGTCTTCCTCCGACATCGTCGCCTTATCGTTAGGCAACTGGATCAGCAACAACGGTCGCACCGGACTCCCCATCTTCTCATAACGTTTTGCCAGGTCATTGCGTTTACTTAGTGCTGTTTTCAGCAGATAGGTATTGAGGGTGTCCCCCAGACCATGATCCTTCAACTCCGGATTCAGCACGATCCTCTTCTTGATCATTTCAGCTTTCACGACAGCATCCCGCTTGACCACAACAATGTCATCACTGTGGAGCGTTGGCGTTGCCGAAACATCAATCTCCAGCTTGGCGTTAATCATGTTCAGCACCTTCAATGCCTTGTCACCTTTAGTCGCGAAAAGGTGCGCCTCATCCAATATCGCAATAATCTCCATCCCAGCCGCTCGGGTTTTCTCCACCAAGCTTGATAAATTCCGGCCAAGTTCACCCTCACGAATCACAATCGCGTCATCGCGTGAAATTGACTGCCAGTTGAAAAACAACAGATCATTCTCCGCCAGCGCATCGTCCGCCAAATCATCAAATTCCAGACAGCGCAAGTCCCGTGTCTCTTCAAAATAGTGCGACAGCTTCGTCAATGACTGCTGATGTAGCTGATTCGGCGCAATCCAGATATAGGAGAAGCGCCACTGCGGCAATTCCAACTGCCCCGGCAGTGTCCGCGCCATTTTTTGGAGCCACGCTCCCGTCATTACCGTTTTCCCTGATCCTGTTGGAGCCTTGAAGATTAGTTTCTGCTGACGCCCACCGCATAACAGCAGTGTCAACGCCTTGTTTGTCAATTCATCCACCGCCTTGACCTGATATTCTTTTAGCGTGATCATTCTTCCAGCTCTCCTTTCTCCAATTCAGCAATCAACTTTCGCTTCGCCTTGGGCAACACCTTGTTATATGCCTGCAAAATCGCCTCTGGCAATGCGCACAACTCGATTTTTTCTACGACCTCTTCAAACTCATCGTCAAACGCGTAATGCCCCGGCGAAAACACATAGACCTTGCAATGTCCCGGCAATTTCTTTATCATTGAAACTGCCACCTCAATCTTGCGCGGCTCCAAAATAACCACCAATACCTTTTCTTTTTCCTTTTCGTGTATTCCGAGTGTTTCGTGGTCAAAACTCTTCCTTCCAAATACCAAAATCTCTTTAGTAGTGACCTCCATCGGCTCATAACAGTTTTCACGTATACAAAGTAGATCAACTGCGCAATACGTCAGCTCCTTCCGGTTCTTCATCGATGGAGAACGATCCACAAATCCTACCTGGTAGTAGCGCAGATTATTTTGTGTCAATCCCGGTACCATCTCCCCGTTTGGATTAGTGTATCCCTGTATAACTCGCTTGTTGCGCTCATAAGTCACCTTCTCGCAGATGTCATTTTCATTGTTAGTTACCAAGATGCATTGCCGTGAACCACCGTCTTCAGCATTAAGAGCCATCGTAGCATGAAGTGTAGTGCCGGAACCTGCAAAGAAATCGAGGATGAGTGAATTGACATGATAACAAGCTATCGAAGAGATTGTCTTTAATAAATAAACTGGTTTTGGATATGACATCATTTCATTTCCAATAATTGCTTTTACCTCTTGTGTGCCATTCTGAGTATTAAGCTCTTTTGCATCCCATACAGTTCTAGCTTTTCTTTGACGCTCTTTGCCATTTTTCTCTAAGTAGTCCTTTACGAAAACATCATACTCATTTCTCTTTTTTATATATTTGGCCACCAGTAACGATTCATCCCGTAGACACTTATCCTTACCCCACATCCAACGCCCGTCTGCACCTGTAGATTTTTTTGGAATTACAGTTTCTAAATATCCATTTAGTTTTTTTATAGAGCATTTAAGATTTATTGCATTGACATAAATAGGGAAGAACATCTCTGGACGATCTTCTCTCCTTGATTCAGAGCCTCGTTGCCTTAATCCTAATAAACGATATTTTTTCCCCTCGTTATCATTGAATTTATATTCATCTTTATTCTCTTCATCAAGCTCGATCCCTTTTAGAACACATATACCAATATTTTTTGCATATATAATAAGATACTCATGAACTGTCGCAAAAAATGAATCTGATTGCCTGCCTCTCGGATTACTGACAATTGTTGTTTTAGCAATCAGATTGCCTTCTCCAAAAACCTCATCGCAGAGTAACTTCAACTGTCCCTGTTCATTATCGTCTATGGAAATGAAGATGACTCCAGTTTCTTTGAGGAGGTGCTTTGCAAGTTTAAGGCGTTTTGACATGAAGCTAAGCCACTTTGAATGACGCCAAGCATCTTCTTTGTCCACGAAGGAATCGTTATAGATAAAATCCTTGTTGCCAGTATTGTATGGTGGGTCTATGTAGATGACATCAATTTTTCCGGCATGAGTGTATTGGAGGGCGGTGAGAGCGTGAAGGTTATCGCCTTCAATAAGGATATGGTCAGGAGCGTCTGATTCTTTGCTTAGTATGCGTCGCTTCGTTACTTCTTTGAGAACGGGTAATTTTTCGTGTAGTTCGTCTTCGACCTTTTCCAGCTTATCTTCCCAGACAAGTCCGTATTTTTTGCGGTTATTGAGAAGTTCGAGCAACTCGGACTTCTCATCGGCACTCAGATCATGCAATTCGCGGATACGGCTCGCCAGCACTTTTCTGTCTATGGCCATTGCGGATTCCTTCTTGTTTTTGCGAAATCCGCAGGCCTGAAAAAGAGAGGGCGCGGACTCCAAGTTTGCACCTCACGAGAGGGGTTACGACGCCCCAAGACAGAAATGCAAAACAAGAAGAACGCGCCCTGATGGGCGCGTTCCTCGTTGTTCGCTTCTGTCTTTGAAAGGTCGTAATTTTCTCGTGAAGCAATACAGCGATGAACGCTAAATTATTATATTAGATAAATTGATTGTATTG
>CAZION010000062.1:30876-32353 GCA_964540865.1 uncultured Victivallis sp. | reverse complement strand
CCTGTGTTTGAAAATCATGACAACAAATTCATATTAGCATAAATAAATATGGCAGATTTTAGATTATGACATTTACTGAACGAATTAATGCGGAATTGGCTATACCGAATACGTTTGAGCATGAAGCTATCGACCTGTTCGCCGGTTGCGGCGGATTATCCCTTGGGTTTGAAGCCTGTGGAATACGGACCGTAGGCTATGAGATGGAATCCGACTATGCGGCCACATACCGCACAAATCTTGCCGGAGACTGTCACTGTGTCCGCCTCGACACTAATCAAAAATACCCCTCGGTTTCTGTTGTCATCGGCGGTCCACCCTGCCAACCCTTCAGTGTCGGTGGAAAACAACTCGGACTGGAGGATTCAAGGGATGGTTTTCCCGTCTTCGTTGATGCCATTGAAAAGACAGACCCGGATATATGGGTTTTTGAGAACGTCCGAGGCCTGCTCTACAGAAACAAGGACTATTTTGATGAGGTTCTGACCAAGTTGAGAAACATGAACTACATTGTTGAGTATCAGTTGCTCAATGTCGTGGATTTCGGTGTGCCTCAGAATCGTGAACGGCTTATTGTTGTGGGACACCGTGGGGATTTTTATTTCCCTGTTGCAGAGAAATGCAAAGTAACTGTCGGTGAAGCTCTCGAAGAAATGGCCTTTTCCGTGCCAGAGGATTCAAAGTTCCTCACTCCCAGCATGGACAAGTATGTCGCAAACTACGAAAAAGCCTCGAAATGTGTTACTCCGAGAGATCTTCATTTGGACAGGCCTGCCAGAACGCTGACCTGTCGCAACCTGGCGGGGGCAACCGGGGATATGCAGAGGATCCGTCTTCCTGATGGCAGACGGCGTCGGATTACCGTTCGCGAGGCGGCAAGGCTTCAGAGCTTTCCAGACTCATTTAAATTCCAAGGAACCGAAACCTCGCAGTACTATCAGGTCGGCAATGCGGTTCCTCCGCTCTTCGCCTATGCGATTGCCAAATCCGTAAAGGAATATCTTAAGTCCGGAATCCGTTACAGCAGTTCAGAGGTATTATACCGTAATTTGCCCAAGCAAGCCGAGTTGTTTGTGTTTGAACCAAAAGAGGAGATATACGCGATGCCCGACTTTGTTCCAGGCAGTCAGAAATCAAATTCCATCAAGAAGGTAATCAATGAAGCCCTGTATATTATCAACAGTCTCGGAATCCCTTTTGACGGGTTGACTGAACGAAGATTGGAAAAGATGGGGATGGTATTTCTCGCTGTTCTTGATGTCAAGCGCAGCAACCAGTGGAAAGATGCCAAACAGAACGGAGACGGATGGGCTCCGCAAACCCGACAGATCATAGATTATGTCAACCAGAATTTCAACGAATCCATATCTAGCGGATCGTATGATGACATCAGGCGCAAAGACCTTAAGTTGTTGACTGTTGCAGGAATCATTGAGCGCAGTGCAAATAATCCAAATGCCGCAACCAACAATCCTAC
>CAZION010000062.1:0-30776 GCA_964540865.1 uncultured Victivallis sp. | reverse complement strand
ACCAAAGAGTGTTCCGCCGATATTGTCTATGTGACAGCTTTCCTTGACAGGGGAACTTTTAGAAAATTCGCTCCGGACATCGCATGGGAAACCGAAGTATGGATTGCCGATGCTCCAGATCACCTGATCCATTTTGACGGCGACAAGTTCCTGGGACCATATAAGAAATGAGGGATGGCTTTTTTGACAGAATAACATAATGCCTTGGCAAGATGAGTCTGAAAATAATACCTATGAGATGTCTTGCTAAGAAAACTGTTCAGGTTCGGAATTCAGGTTGATGGATGAAAAACTATTCTGAAAGTTATTTATTGTGGATATAAATAGACGTAGAGCTGTTCAAGGAAAATCTACTTGCCGTAAAATTATGCGAACATCGCAATGTTTTGGATTATTGCATTTCAAGCCCAAAGGAAGAACACAGTCACACGGCGTGACAAGTTCCGATGTTACATTAAGAAGATATCAAGATGACTCTGCAAATACAAAAGCACCATTATGACTGCAACCGGCCATTGGCCGATGAATCACTTGTCGCCTGTCCGCACTGCGATTTGTTGCAACGCATGCCGGAGATTGTGCCCGGCGCTTCGGTGCGTTGCCCGCGTTGCGAAAAGGAACTGTGGCGTCACCGTGAAGACTCCTTCAACCGGACGTTTGCGCTTACAATAGCGGCGCTGGTGCTTTACATGATCGCGAACACCGTTCCAATGCTCGGACTCAATGCCGTTGGACACGAAGCTTTCACAACGGTGTTCGGTGGTGTGCAGCAGCTTTGGAGGAACGGGCAGCAAATCGTCGCTGTGCTGGTTTTCTTTGTTGCGATTCTTTCTCCGGCCATGCAGATAGGTTTTCAGCTGCTGATTTTAATTGGCTGTCGGCATGAAAGTCCGCCCGCCTGGGTGGGGATGCTTCTGCGCCGTCTCTGCTTCACCCGCACCTGGAGCATGATCGAGGTCATGCTGATTGGCGTGCTGGTGGCGCTGACCAAGATTGCGGATTACGCAACAGTCATTCCAGGGGTGGCATTGTTCTCGCTGGGAGCACTTGTTTTTCTGCTCGCCGCGATGCAGTCGAGTTTTGATCAGCGTGAAGTGTGGAGCTGTGTCGAATGGGCGGAGCCGGAGGTTGAGACAATAGAATCCAAGTTCCAAAATCCAAATTTCAAACAATATTCAAAATAGAAAATTCCAGACAAATGATTTAATAGGAAAAAAGAACAGCCCTCGCGGGCTTGACTACAAACAGATCCAATCCGTTAGTAGTTAATGCCGCAAGGCATGTGCTAGAATTGTTTTCTTTATTTTGATTTTGGAGCTTGTTTGTGCTTTGGAGTATGGAACTTGGAATTTAAACAAAGACACCAAGGTGATATCGTGAATTCAATGCCACCTACAGCAATGCAGGAGGGTTTGCAGAGTTGCGTCTGTTGCGGCTTGCTTTCGCGTCCGGCACAAGGCTCTGAGCAAGGACGCTGTCCACGCTGCGATGAGGAGCTTGTTTTTCGCAAACCGGCCAGTCTCCAACGCACTGTGGCTTACCTGATCGCGGCGGCTGTCTGCTATGTTCCGGCCAATTTCCTGCCGGTAATGACGACGGTGACGAGCGGGGGCAGGGAGTCTGACACCATCATGCAGGGCGTTGTGCTGCTTTGGTCGCCAACAGGTTGGCCGCTTTCGCTAATCGTGCTGTTCGCCAGCATAATGATTCCGAGCGCGAAGATAGTTGGGCTCCTCTATCTGGTCATCTCTGTGAAACGGGGTTCGATTAAAAACAATATGCAGCGGATCCGCCTTTACCGGACGGTAGATATCATTGGACGATGGTCCATGGTGGATGTGTTCGTGGACACCTTCACAGTGGCGCTTATCCAGCTGCAACCGCTCATGTCCGTCGAGCCTGGGCCGGGATTATTGTTCTTTGCGGCGGTAGTGGTGTTTACCATGATGGCGGTCGAGTCTTTCGACCCTCGGCTGATATGGGATTCTGCAAGTTCAATAGAAACTGAAAAGGAGGTTCAACGTGTCTGACAATGAAAGATCATTTCCGAAAGTGCCGGATTCCAGAATAATCGTCAAAAGGCATACGCGGCTCTCGCTGGTCTGGGTTATTCCATTCGTGGCCGCAGCTGCAGGAGTCTGGATAGCCGTTACACACATTTTAAACAAGGGAACCGAGATCACTATTGTGTTCAAATCCGCCGATGGTCTTGAAGCCCACAAAACCAAGGTCAACTACAACGGATTGGACATCGGGGTTCTCAACACTATCAAGCTGTCGGAGGATCATAAGAGCATGATCGCAACCGCGCGGATGAGTCCCAATGCAAAGGACCTTCTAGTCAAGGACACCAAGTTCTGGGTCGTAAGGCCTCGCATCACCGGACTTAACATCTCGGGGCTTGACACATTGATTTCGGGTAACTATGTGGGCATGCAGCTTGGCCAGTCCGAGGAGAAGGAGTTCAGTTTTGTCGCGCTTGAAACACCGCCGTTGACTGGAGATGTTCCCGGACGGGTTTTCACGCTGAAGACAACAGAGCTGGGTTCGCTGGATATCGGTGTACCGGTTTTTTTCCGGCAGTTGCAGGCTGGACAGGTAGTATCATATGAACTGGACAAGGCCGGTGAATTCCTGAACGTCAAGATATTCGTACAGGCCCCATACGATAAATATGTCACCAGCGACACACGATTCTGGCAGGCTAGCGGGATTGATGTTTCACTCACCTCCAGCGGCATCCATGTCAAAACTGAATCGATGATGTCCATCCTGGCTGGCGGAGTGGCGTTTGAAACACCTGCAAGGGATTCGCGTCTTCCACCTGCCAAGGCTGAAACAACATTCAACTTATTCAGTGACCGCACTGAAGCCTTCAAGCCGCCCGTCTGCAATCCACATACATATCTGATTGTCTTCAAGCAGTCTGTCCGTGGCCTGACACTAGGTGCGCCGGTGCAGTTCTACGGCATAACCATCGGCGAGGTCACGAAGATAACTCCTGAAGTGGATGTGAAGACAATGGAGAGCTCCGTGAACGTGCTCATATGCATGGATCCGAAGCGGTATGGAGTCAAATTCATGGATGTTCCGCCCGACGAAGACCTCAAGTCAGGCCACAGGAAAATGGTAGAAATCTTGGTCTCCCGTGGGCTGCGGGTACAGTTGAATACGGGAAATCTGCTTACCGGATCATTGCTGGTGTCGCTTGCTTTCGCCCCGGACGCTCCGGCGGTGGTATTGGACTGGGCGCAGGATCCACTGCAGCTGCCGACCGTGCCCGACAAGCTTGATTCGATTGAAGACAGTATCGCAGAACTCCTCAAAAATCTCAATCAGACAGTTGTTGGCGCCCGCGGTACGATCACAAGTGCCGACAAGCTGCTTGACAGCGCCAACCAGCTCATCGAACCGAACTCCGTGATGAGCGCTGAACTGAACAATATGCTCCAGCAGGGCAGCGGCGCGGCGCGTGCCTTGCGTGTACTGGCCGATTATCTGGAACGTCATCCCGAAGCACTTATACGTGGAAAAGCAGGAGAGGAAAAATAATGAAAAAAAGCATCAGTAATATTGTTGCAATCGCGATCGTCATTATGTTTGCGGCCGGTTGCGTTTCGTCACCGTCTAAGTTCTACACGCTCAACTCCACAGCGAAGGGCGAGCCATCTTCCGGCGCGAATTACGCAGTAGCCGTAGGACCGGTCTCCATTCCTGCGGAAGTTGACCGGCCGCAGTTCGTCGTTCAGGTTGCGCCGAACCGCCTGCACATCGATGAATTCAACCGCTGGGCTGAACCGTTGAGCGGCAATATCGCTCGCGTAATCGTCGGAGACCTTGTCGCGTTGCTTGGGACTCCGAAAGTGGTTGCGGTGCCTCTGGCTAATTTTGATCCGGCTTATCGTGTAACAATTGATATCCAGCGGTTCGAGTCGGTTCCCGGCAAGTCGGTGCAGATTGAAGCAGTGTGGGTGGTTCGAAAGACGGCAGGTGGCGTTTCTCTTTCAGGTCGTACGGTTACGGTCGAGCCGGTGACTGGAGGAAGCCTTGAGGATGTCGCAGCCGCACACAGCCGGGCATTGGCGAATTTGAGCGGCGACATCGCCACCGCCATCCGCTCGGAAGCAGTTAAGAAATAGTAGATATATTTCACAGTCAACTATTATACAAATAGCCTCTATTGTAATTTAAATAGAGAGAATGATATTACAGAAATACATTCGAATTGTTCCAGCAACCCATAATAAAGGGGAAACTTAATGTTAAAAGAGATAATTTCTATATTTGGTGTCGTTGCTGTTTCCGTGATTCTCTCGGGATGCAGCGCAACTGGGTCTTATACTTCAAACCAAAAATTTACCGAATCAGTTATAGGGCCGATTGAAAAAATGGAAATTGCCTATCAAGGGATATACCGCAACCCTATAATTATTGTCCATGGATTTCTTGGTTCCAACATGATTGATAAGAAGACCAAGCAGAATCTCTGGGGGGAATTCAAAGGAATGGATGGTTTCATCATATCTAATGAGAAGATGCGCGCTCTGGCTATTCCAATGAAAATAGGAAAACCGTTAAGTGAGCTTGATGATGATACTGTCCCTAATGGCATGCTCGATACTGTGACCGTTAGAATAATGGGTGTAAGCTTTCAGGAAAATGTCTATCTTAACCTGGTGAACATATTGCAGGGAGGTGGATTTCAAGCTGAGGGTTTCCCTCTTGCTCCCGGAAGAACTTACAATACGCTTTTCCAGTTCTCCTATGACTGGCGCCGTGACCTGCAGTGGAATGCGGCGAAACTGCATGACTTTGTTCTTGAGAAGAGAAAATACGTGCAGGAGCAATACAGGGTTATGTATGGCCTTAAGGATTACGATGTTCAGTTTGACCTGATCGGGCATTCGATGGGGGGACTGCTTTCACGCTATTACCTCCGTTTCGGGAACGCCGACTTGCCGCCTGAAGGTCAAAAGCCGGACATGGCCTGGGCCGGAAGTAAATATGTTGACCGCCTGTTCGTCCTCGGTACACCGAATGCCGGCTATCTCGACACCATTCTGGAAATGCAGCGCGGAACTGAAGCACCTCCGTTCCCGCCGGCGATGCTGGGCACCTGGCCGACCTATTACCAGATGATGCCTGTTCCTTCGGCACGTTCCGTAGTCTATGCCGATGATCCTAAACAGGCGGTTGATATGTTTGACGTCAACGTCTGGGTGAAGATGAAATGGGGCCTGGCTGATCCCAGACAGACTGAGATTTTGAAAATACTCTTGCCGGATGTTCAGGATGAAAATGAGAGGAGGCTCATCGCCTTGGACCATCTTGAAAAATGCCTTAAACGCGCAAAAAGATTCATTGAAATCATGGCTGTTGAGGCACCACCCCCGTCAGACGTGAGATTGTATCTGGTGCTTGGAAATGCTGTGAAGACCACACGTCAGGCTACCGCAGATTCACAGACAGGAGAATTGAAGGTTGTCGAATATGCCCCTGGAGATGGAAAAGTTACAGCATCAAGTGCGCTTTTCGACGAACGCGCAGGGCAGCAATGGGCACCATACTTCACCAGCCCAATTGCCTGGAGAGGCATACTTCAGTTACGCGCCGCACACATGGGAATCACAACCGATCCGGCATTTAAGGATAATATCTTGTTTCTGTTGAATGCTATGCCGACGCAGCGCCAATTGGAACAAATCAAAATATCAAGATGATACAGTAATGAAAGGAGCTTGAAATGAAAGAAAAAATTGTAAAATCACTTGCCTCGAAATCGGGACTGATGAAAGTTATGGCATTGACATCTGTGACAGGGCTGCTCATGACAGGGATTGGATGCGCTTCGGCGGATGTGGACGTGCTTTCCAAACCGTCGACAATCTTGGTATGTCCGGATTTTATCCTAGTCCATGATCTGGCTGTGACTGCGGACGAGGTCACGATGGATAAAGGGTTTGCCGCACAGGCAATCAGGGATACCGGTGCAAAGAGTCAGTCGGATCTGGAGGTTCAGGTGGGGCATGCCGTGGCAAAGGCTCTTACCGACGGACTCGTTGAAAACCTCAGGCTTGCAGGGATAAGGGCAGGTGCGGCGCGTGACGGACACAAGCCGACCGACAAGACTCTTGTCATATATGGGAAATTCATCCGGATCGACCAGGGTGATCAGACCTTGCGGGTCTGGGTCGGCTTCGGTTTCGGCAATGGCGAAATGCAGGCGCTGATGGAATGCAGCCAGGGTGGACGTTTCATTAACAAGGCGATGGTCACTACATCAGGCAGCCTTAAGCCCGGGCTTGCTGTTCCCGTAGCAGGAGGGGCTGCCGCCGGAACACTTCTGGTCTCCGGTGCGGTTGCAGGCTCAGCCACCGGTTTAAGCGAGACTTTCCTCGCCACTGTCTCGGCCGATGCGAACCGAGCATCCAAGGAAGTTGCAAAAAAGATAGTTCAGGGATATATCAATCATGGGTGGCTGAAGCCTGACGCCCTGGAAAAACTGAATACTTTCTTCTGATTTTTTTTCCTGCGGGAAAAAAATAAAATGAATTTTGAATACAGGGCACTCATTTTTGAATGTCCGCGTTTGCAATTGCCTCGCCTATTGCTTTTTCGTGGAGTTGCTGGAATGGATGGATACGAACCTGGCAATGAAGATGGAGATATACATTATCCCGATGACAGATTCAATTACGCAGGCGGCTCTCGAAATTGGATCGGCGGGCGTCAAATCGCCATAACCAACTGTTGCAAGTGTCACGAAGCTGAAATATATCATGTCTCCAGTTTGAAGACCTCCAATAAAGTTTTTCGTGTCAAATGCAATGGCATCTGGCCTGAATACCAGAATTAATTCGTAAATCTGCGAAAACACAAAGCCTGTCAGGAGGTAGATGGAAATTGCACCATATATCTCCTGGGAGTTTATAGATTTAGAATTGAATATCTGCCTGAAGACAATCAGTATCAGGTATCCTGCAAACCCAAGCCATAGGAGCTTATCGAGAATTTTCAGGAAGACGGGCTCGTTTGTCGTATGCAGCATTACATAAACTGCAAGGGCGACAACTCCCAGGGGAATCAATATGAGCTGGTCGCGATGACAGCGAGTTATAAGATATGCGGAGAGGCAGAGTCCGGAGATAAGGCATAGACCGAGGACTTTTACCAGGAAGATGTTGCGGACAGACATTATCAGGACCAGGGACATGAAAAGGACCACCAGCAGGAAAATATAGTTTCCGGTTTGCCGCACAGCACGTTCTCCTTTTAAATAAAGTTTCTATTTTACAGCCTCT
Organism: uncultured Victivallis sp.; assembly: GCA_964540865.1. Taxonomy (GTDB): domain Bacteria; phylum Verrucomicrobiota; class Lentisphaeria; order Victivallales; family GWF2-50-93; genus GWF2-50-93. Next base: position 23,475 of record CAZION010000062.1, on the reverse strand, counting down.
GAAGATAGCCATGCCGCCGTAGTAAATCAAGACATGATTTACTTTTGTAAACCATATGAGAAGAGGGAAGCAAATGGAAATGCCTGATTGATTGCGGATTTTAGCCGCCTGATTTTATCGCCCGGATCTCTGTGGCGCGTTCATCCACAGGGATTACTGGCAGTTCGCCGGGTGTCTTGACCGGAAGGCTGCGGAGGTGATCCATGATTGCCTGCCATTCTTTGATCTCGCGGCCAGCATCCTTTCCCGTCCCTGTGGCGACACTGCTGCTGTCCGTCGTTCCTGCCGGAGGCAATAGGTCGGGCGTGTCGCTGCGGGGATCCTCGAGAGCTTCAACCTTCGATTTGAGGGGCTGCCCTTCCTTGTTCTTCGCCACCAGAGACAGTTTGCCTTTGCTGTATTTCGGTATGGCTACGATAATAGGGGCAAGCATTAGCGGACAGGTGAGGCTGTACAGACGTTCATCCTTGCCCGTGATGTCGATCGCCTTGTAGCCGCGGTCAAGGTCTCCAAGTTCGATGGCCGTCACGGCATCGTATTGCGGGCGTGACAGGTCGTAGCGAAACCTCATGCCGGAGGTACGAGGGAAATACTCGCCGGGGTGGGCCGGGCTATCCACGAGAAAGAACTCCAATAGATTCTTCAGATCCTGACCGTTGAAGTAACCCGTCACGAGCGCGCTGCCTGCCGTGGAATCCACAATGCCGCAGCCTAGAGGGGCCACGGCAAACACGTCATAAACAGTCTGCACGCCAGATTTGCCACGCGTAATACCGGCACGCATCAGACCATTTGCGCTGAATCCGATGTCCGCCTTAGTGGCTTCCCGAAAGGCATCGGTGCAGAGGTTGGCGAGCAGAGTGCTCGCTGTGATGTCGCTGAACGTGTTGGGAAGGTCTCTAGGTGCAATCGCCAGAGGCTGATCGATGCTGTAGCCGCGCGACGCGAACACGGATTTGGTGACAGTCTGTTTGAACTTTTCGATCTCATCGGCAATGGCGAGGTCACCGATGATTGTGTCATCAATAGGAAGGAGCTTGTATGAGTCTACTGAAAGCTTACCGCCATCAAGCGTTAACACGAGTTCGCCGAGATTCTCTCCATTCTTCCCGGTCTGAACCACGGGTGTATGGGCGTTGACTACGATCGCTTCATTGAGGAAAGAGTGGCTGTGTCCACTGATCACCACGTCGATGCCAGGCACAGCCTTGGCCAGTTCCACGTCTTCGCCGCCAGTGTAGCGTCCATCCTTGTCTTTTACCACGCCGCCGTGTGGGTTAGACAGATGACCACGTTCACCTTCTCAGTATCGCGCAGGGACTTCACCATCTCTTTGGCGGTCTCGATAGGATCAGAAAATGTCACCGCACCGTGATTAGTGTAGATGAAAGCCTCCTTACCGAGCAACCCGAAGATGCCGAAGCGAATTCCGCCTCGCTCAATCACGACATAGCGGCGGATTACGCCATCCTTAGCCAGGCGCTGCAGATCCGTCAGGGTGGCATCATCCTTTGTAAAATTGGCGTTCGATGCGACTATCGCCGGAACATGGCCCGCCTTGGCGGCTACACTGATAGACTTACCCAAGCCGTCAGGTCCGAGGTCGAACTCGTGGTTGCCGAAGGTAGTGGCGTCGTAGCCCATCATTGACATGAGTTGCAGTTCTCCGCCGGTTTCGCGGTTGGCGGCGCTGAAGGCGGTCCCCATGCTGTAGTCGCCTGCATCAAGCACCAAGACTGGACCCTGAGATTTATGATCTGCAATCCGTTTGGCAATCAAGGTCGCCAAGCGTGCGTACCCGCCCCTGGTCATGTCGTCGTTGAGCGTGAATGGGGAATAGTCCGCGACCGGCCCCAAACCAAGAAAATTCGCATGTAGGTCATTGGTGTGCAGGATGGTGAAAGTCTTCTTCCCGTCCGCGTCGGCGGCGTAGGAGAGCATGCTGGCCAATGCCATCATGCAAACGAGCGCGGTAGCGAGGATTTGCATTCGTATATTTTTCATGGTCGCGCTCTTTAATTATGTTGTAATGTTGACGGACCGCACCCGGTTGAAACGGGTGCGGCCCGTCAGTGTCTGGAAATCAACCTTTGGAACGATTACGGCTGATTCATGCTTTACTTCACTCGATGGCGTTTCGGCATGTTGCGCTTTGAACCAGTGCCCTTTTGCCATAATCAACACTGCCACCAGAACTATTACGAGCATTATCGCAAGCCATGCTGGAAAGCGCCGTCGTCTGACCGGATTTTTGTTTTTCATAGGTTCTGAAGATAGCCATATTGCGGTGATAAATCAAGACAGGCCGAAGGAAAACCAATAGAGTCTGTAATTCCGTTTCCCTTCCTCCGGCTAGTTTGACTCATTCATAAGCCAATCCAAGGCTTTCTCCTCATCGAAGAACACTTTTATATCCGAACTGCGATTAAGCGCCACAACTTCCGCGAAGCCGTTATACACCTCTGGTCTCGCCAGTACTGCCGACCTGAACCGATAACCAACGAGCTTCGCCCAATGCTCTCCTGTGAAGAACCGTGTCATTTCAGTGTCAGGCTTTGAAAGCCCCAGAGCATCTACGAGGAGGCGGGTTAGTCCTCTCCTGACAGCCTCATCATGCATTTCTTCGATTGCCCGCATCGCATCATTTGCCGTCCATTTACCGCTTACTTTCACGATAATGTAATTCGGGTCTTGTCGATATGAGAGTTCTATACCCATGTTTACCTCCATCATGGCTCACGCCACCATTTATACCGTCCTGGGTGCATTCGCGGGCCGCCCACCCAGCCCGCCCGCGTGTTTCACAGGCGAATCATTTCATCTGCTCGATGTCCGGCAGCTTCCATGACTTGTCGTAGTAGGCTTCGGTAGGACCATACCAGCGGAAGTAGGGAAACCAGGCACGGCCTGGAATGGTCTGAATCCAGTTTGACTCCATGCCATCTGGAGCTTTGGGACCGAAGAAAAGGTCAACCGATCCGTCCGCGTTGGTTTTGAGTTTATTGACGTTAGGGTTGATTTCCGCGATGTGCTGGGGTGCCTCGATGAGGGCGCGCGTCTGGATGTCGTAAACGGTGATGGCCCAGAAGTCTTTGACCGGAACCTTGGCCGGCACACGCAGGCGATAATTGTTCTCGCCCTTTAGCCAATCATCCGCCTTGTCCTTGTAGGCAGCTGCGTATTTCTGCCCGAATCCCGGCGGGAAATCCTGCGGATCCCACGAGAGCTGCGCGGCGTTGGCCTGGTAGAACCCGATCATCCGGTTGACGACATAGGTATAGTTGGGTCCTTCCTGGCTGATGGATGGCAGAAGCTGGATATTTTCCCACTTCGTGCCGGGGTAGAGTTCCTTGACCACGCCATCAGGTATGTAGCGCGGCGAGAACGCTTCGTTGACCATCATGGCCAAGCCGATTTTCTCAGCCTCGATGAGCAGCTTTTCCATCCGGGCATCGGGGGCGAAAGGCTTGCCTCGTTCGATACCGATGGACGCAAGCGTGCCTAGCATGATGCGGTCGCGGTCGTCAATTGTTTCCTCGTTGATGATCCGGTGGAGCAGCTTCCAGTAGGCGATACCGGTGGGGCGATTCATGCGGAACTCCGTGCCGCCTTTCGGTGGATCACCCATCAGCACTAATTTCTTCGCTGTCGGATTCGCGGCATCGGACAGCCGGTAAGTCTGTATCTTCTGCAGGAGTTCGGTTCCCTGAGTTTCGGTCATGCCTTCCTTTACCGAGACGCGTGTGATGGTGAAGACCTGGAAGTTCTTGGGGTAAGCGACTTGATAACCCGTCGGAATCTCTCCCTTGTATCCAGGCGGCACGAGAAGGATGCGATCACCCTTGCCCTTGTTCGGACCGACCATGCCGAAATCGTAAAACGGGCGCATCCACATGTCGAAAAAACCCGCGTTGATTGGCCCTGCCGGCGCGGTGTAGACGACCGGCCCTGTATCCTTGAGATTGATGAGGTCATAGAGATAGACGACGCTCTGGTTAGGCGTGAGGGTCTCATGCCCCGGCTGTTGCCGCTTGTCGTGGAGAGTGGCCCCGAGGTTGGGCGTCCCTATAACTTCCATCGCCTGACGAAAGAGTGCATTGTTGATCGCCGGCTCGGCCCAGATCACCGCCTGGACTGCGCGCTGATAGTCCAGTTCGTCGTAAAGCTTCTGGCGTGTTTCCGGGGTGGGCAGGGCATGATCAAAACTGAGCTTGCCGAGGCGTGTCTCGACGGTTTGCTCCTGAGCGGTTGCTGCGAAAGCCAGCGCGCAGGTGAGCGCGGTGGCGATGAGTTGTGGAGTTTTCATAGTTCTGTTCTTTCTTTGGTTGCTCGGTTTAATCGCCCTTGGGAGTGAGCGCCTTCAAGGCTTCGTCAATATTGAAGTCCAAGCTCGCCTGACGCGGCGGGTATTCCTTGAGCGATTTCAACAACACGCCGACTTGCGCGAAGGCGGGCGCATAAGTCCAGGCGTGGTTCTCCTGCCACTCGTCAAAACCGCGTGCCTGGTGAAAGCGCTCGAACGGATCGAGTTTCAGGTTTGTCACGAGCGGTGTGACCATGTTCTCTTGGACGCCGTTGAACCACTTGTCCTGTTTGACGAAGAGGAACTTGAAATCGCCGTAGCGGACGCCGTGGAGTTTGGTCTCGGTGAAGTAGTAGAACTCTTTGCGTTTGCTCGGGCCTTTGCCGGTGATGAGGTCGGTCTGATCGTAGCCGTCGAGATGGATTCGGGTGTAGGTGTTGTCACCGGCCTTGTAGCTGGTGAGGAGTTTTTCCTTCAGGTTCGGCTCACCGACGGCGGCCATGATGGTGGGAAGCCAGTCTTCGTGCGTCATGAACCCGCCGGTCGTCGTGCCTGCCGGGATGCGGCCGGGCCACTTGACGAGCATGGGCACCCGGAAGCCGCCTTCTGATCCGCCCACGCCTTTTTCGCCGCCGAAGGGCGTGTTGCCGCCGTCGGGCCAACTGTTGCAGGCCGCGCCATTGTCGGTGGAAAACATGACCATCGTATTGTCTGCGACGCCCAGGTCATCCAACTCCTTGAGTAGTTCGCCGACCGTGTCATCGAGTTCCAACATGGCGTCGGCGTAAATACCGTAGCCGCTCTTGCCCTCGTATTTGGGCGAGAGATTGGTGCGGTAGTGCGTGCGCGTGGTATTGTGCCAGACAAAGAACGGCTTGCCCGCCTTGACCGCGTCACTGATAAACCGCTTGCTCTCTACGAGGACTTCTGAGTCCAGCGTCCGCTGGCGCTCTTTTCCGAACGGGCCTTTGTCCTCGATCTTCTGTGTGCCGTCGGTATTCGCCCACGAATGAACCACGCCACGCTGGGCGAATTGCTTCGCGACCTCGGGGTCTTTCGGGAAGTCGTACTGCTCGGGGTATTCACCGGCATTGAGGTGGTAGAGGATGCCGAAGAACTCATCGAAGCCATGCGCCGTGGGCAGGTGCTCATCACGGTCGCCGAGGTGGTCCTTGCCGAACCAGCCCGTGGCATAACCGAGCGGTTTGAGCAGATTCCCGAGCGTCGGGTCTTCTTTTTGCATACCCTGTGCCGCGCCCGGCAGGCCGACAGTGGCCAAACCCACGCGAATCGGATACTGCCCGGTGATAAAGGCCGCGCGGCCGGCAGTGGAAGAGGCCTGGCCGTAGTGATCCATGAAGATCATGCCCTCCTTGGCGAGGCGATCAATGTTCGGCGTGCTGCCTCCCATCATACCGCGATGGTAGGCGCTGATGTTCTACATGCCGACGTCGTCGCCCCAGATGATGAGGATGTTGGGTTTCTTGGTATCCGCCGCGCGGGCGGACGTGGAAGCTACAGCACAAAGGAGCGTGCTGGCGAGGATGGTTGTGATCTTCAAGTTTGATTTCCTTTCGTAAGAGTTGATTTCTGTGGTTCTCATAACTTACAGTCGTTGATTGGTTCGTTCACTTCTCCGTCATGACCTGCGGCGGCATCCAGGTGCCGTCTATGATTGATTGGTCTGCCCAGTAGGCGCGCATGAACAGTGAGAATGTCCCTCTTGGCGCGGGTAGCCAGTTGCTTTCCTTGTCTGCGCCCGGTGATTTGGCGCTGGCATAGATAGTCAATGAACCGTCAGCGTTGTATTTGAGGGTCCTGTTCTTCGTGCCCAGCGAGAAACGGTTCAGGGCATTCGGCTCGAATAAATGGTATTCGTTGTAGAGCGTCATCGACCAGAAACCTTTGACTGGCGGCACTTGGCCTTTCGCGAAGGTGACAGTGTAGGTGTTCGCGCCATTGAGCAGCTTGCCAGCGTCGTCGTATTCCACGTAGAAGTATTTAGTTTCGTCGGGCTTGTTGCCATACATGCTCGACTTGGCCATGGCCACGCGGTTGAGATAGTCGCTGCCCCACTGCGCGTTGTTGTCCTGGGTGTTCCAGCCGTTGCCGGCGGGCCGGCCGTTGAATTTCCACTGGAAGAGAGGCGCGATGAGGTCCTTGTCGGCAGCCACGAAAGAGGCAATCAGCGCTTCCTTGGTAACCGGGTCTTTGGCGGCAGCCGCAAACACGGAATTGATCCAGCCGTAGAGGGCTTCCTCGCCAGGCAGCGGCGGCACTAGTTTCATCACACCGGGAAGCTGGTCGTAGAAGTTTTCAGGTACAACCCACTTGGTCTCGCCTTTGCCAGAAGTGCTCGCCGCAGGGAAGTTCGGCAGCTTGCTCCAATCCTTCGTCTTCATTTTCCCGTCAAACTCGCTCAACGGATAGAATTGGATTTGGCTGAGGGCCGGCTGGATGGCCTTCGTGTCCTCAGCGGTATCGTCCTTGAAAATGCGAGGGACGGAAAACACCAGTTCTGTGGAAGAATGCAGCACTGCGGTGATGCCGGCGGGCTTTTCGCCTTTCCAGTTCGGCCCGACAATCATGTAGAAGCCGGGCTTCGTGCCGTAGGGCTTGCCGATCTCTGCAATTTCGTCGGTGCGTGCGTCATACAGCGCATAGACCCAGAACCGGTCGCCGAAGTCCGGCACCTGAAAGACCGTCGGCTCCTTGTCCAGCGCGGTGAAACCGGCCCCATACGTCACATCCTGGTTCGGGCATGTGACGAAGGTCTGCTCGGGTTTGATGTAATCGGTCAGCATCGTGTTGTAGCCAACGGGCGCGACGGGCAGCACGCCGCCCATGTAGCCGCACTCGGGTGCCGTGGCAAAAGATGCGCGCCGGTTATGCGAGTTGACCATCGGCCAGCCCCAGACGTAGGCCATGCGTCCGATCATCTGGACATATTCCTTGGTCATGGCGGTGCCGGCGGCGGGTCCGGGAACATCAGCGGCAGTTTTGGGCAGCGGCACTTGTTGCGCCTGTGCGGTCGTGAAAGCCACCGCGCATACGAGCGCGACGGCGAGGAGCTTTGTCGTTTTCATGATTATTGTCCTTTTATTTGTTTTCACAGTTGTGCCTTTTCTCAGTTTGATTGCCTTGACACTTCCTTTTCTCTGTCAGTTCAATGCAGGATACTCGTTCGGGTTTATTTCCAGTATATGAAATTTGTGTATGACTTCATGTGCATCATGACCCTGCGGATAATGTGTAGGGATGCGAGTTGGTCGGTGTATATGGCCACCATGCCGCTTCCACCAGCCGGGAGCTTTTCCAGGAGGCCCGGTTCGTCCAGGTTGATTTTTACGGCGAAGTATCCGCTTGATCTTATGTCTATGGCGCTTGGCAGTTGTCCGCTCAACGCCATCTGCGTTTCTCCGGTAATCTCGATGATACCGCCGACCGTGCCGGGGAAAACGACTCCGGGCCGGCATTCCATTACAATATCCGCCTTGTCACCCGGCTTGATGTATCCGATGGCATTTTGTTTGAAGACTGCGGTGAGTGTCCGTCCATCGTTTGGCACAAAGACGAACATCGGCGCGCCGGCCAGCTGGCTAAGCGTGGTTCCCTCCCGTACCTGGAAATTAACTATATAGCCATCGTCAGGTGCAAGGACGATGGTCTGCGAGAGATCGTATCTGGCATCATCGAGCTGAGCCTGGATCTGCGCCACGGACGTGTTGGTGCCGCCGATCTCAGACTTGTAGGCCAACTGCGCTTTCTGTTCCATTGCTTCCGCCTGGGCGGTCTCGGCGACCGACGAGTTGTATTTCGCCGTCGCGTTGTCAACATCCGCCTGGGATGCGGCATTAGCCGCACCCAGTTTTACATACCTGTCCATTATCACTTTGTTGTTGTCGCGTACGATGATGGCCGCCTGTGTCTGGGACTTTGCCTGCTCCCATGCCGCCTTCAACTGTGGTACAAGCTGCTGCGCTGCGGAAAGAGACGCTTCCAGCTCAGTAATCTTGAATCCGGCAGATTGCGGATTGATCCTGAGTATCACGTCCCCTTTCTTAAGCGGAACCATGGGCTGGGCTTTCACCTCGATCACCCGGCCTCCCTGACGTGGCGCCATCGGGATTACTTTCTGCAACACCACAGCGTTCAGTGACACGGGCGAAAACACCTGCAGTCCTACGAAGATGAAGCAAAGGAGACCTATGCCAACAAGAACGGCGATCACTTTCACCGGCAGAGTAGGCTTGACAAGCTTGAGTTTGACAATCAGCACGTAGAGAATCGCACAGTAACCACCGAGGAGGAGGATAATCATGACGGCCTCCCATGCTCGCGCAGAGTTGCCTCTAGCGCGTCAATGCGCTTGGCCAGTTGAGCGATCTTGTCGGCGTCCTGGGAAGTCTCCCTGTCCGACCGGTCCTGCATCTGACTGACAAATGCCCAGATCAGAGCCAGCGGCCAGATAATGCCCAGAGTGAACACACCCACCCACCCGGCAACCTTGACTGCCTGGGCGTATGGATGACCGCGTTTTTCCGCGATCCTGCCCGGCAGTCCTCCTAGTACAATCACCGCTGTAACTGCGATGGTAAGAAGGAACAATAAGACCAGTATCGCCAAGATGTCTACTATCATGCCGCACCTGTGTAGTTGTATTTTTCCATAGGTTCTGAAGTTAATAGTACTAGCGTTATTAATCAAGAGGAGCTGTCGGAATAACTGCAGAGGACTGACGATGCATCAGCTCCATTAATCCATCAAATATCCCACTCATCCGGCATCACATGGAATGAATCAGAAATCATTTTGCTGGCGGCATTGTCTGGGCAGTTTCGAGATGGACAGTGAACATCAACCTGTGGGATTGCTTGCATTCAGGAAAAACGTGTTCATCATGCCATGGCCCTTCAGCTCGATAGGGCCGCGCGCTTCAAATGTGAATTCCTTGTTGAGGCGTAGGTAAACCGTTTCGCTGACATGGATGCGACCGGGTGCTCCATGTGATTCGAGGCGACTGGCGATATTCACGGTGTTGCCCCAGATGTCGTAGATGAACTTGTGCGTGCCTATGACTCCAGCGACTACGTCCCCCACATGCAGTCCAATACGGAGAGTTATCCCTCCGGAACTGTGTGTGAACTGTCTAGCTGCCTCCATCATTTCCAGCGCCATGTGGGCCATTGCCCTCAGATGGTCCGGATACGCCTCGGGCAGACCGCCGGCAATCATATATGCGTCCCCGATTGTCTTGATCTTCTCCAGGGAGTGCTTCTTCGCCAGTTCATCGAAGGAAGAGAAGATGCGGTTCAGGAGTTCGACCAGCTCCGTCGGCGAAAGTTTTCCGGCAATAGGTGTAAACCCCACAATGTCGGCAAAAAGCACGGACGCATCCTCGAAGCGTTCGGCAATGATCCCTTTCTGTTGTTTCAGACATTCGGCGATCCTGGGAGGTAACACATTCAGAAGGAGGCGCTGGTTCTCCCGGTTGAGGCGATCTATGGTGATATGGGTGTTGACGCGGGCTAATAATTCATGAGCGTTGAAAGGCTTTGCGACGTAGTCCACTGCGCCTGTTTCAAATCCCTTCACAATATCGGCAACCTCGGTCTTGGCCGTCAGGAAAATGACCGGAATGCCTCGCAATTCAGTGACTTTTTTGATGCGACGGCATGTCTCAAAACCGTCGATGCCTGGCATCATCACGTCCAGCAGGATCAGGTCGGGACGTATACGAGAGAGAACCTCCAATGCCTGCGTGCCATCTGTGGCGACGCTGAGCTGGTAACCTGCGCCCCGTAAAATGCCTGCGAGCGCCTGTATATTCGCAGGAGTATCGTCAACCACCAGAATTCGTTCATTCATGGGACAGTCTGCCTTAAATCAGGTTAGATGATTCTGTTTTTTCAAGCATGGTCTGAGCCTCGCCAAATGCGTAGCCATTCACGTATTGTTCAAATTGTGCGAAATCTGCAGCTGCGAAGAGCGCACGGAACAAGTCCCTGTTGTTTTCCAGACAGTCGCCTGCTGCTGCGTCGAATTCGCCCAGATGCTTGCGCATGAGAGAAACTGTAGTCCTGATCTTTTCCGGATCTGCTGGTGCGGCAGGAGGCGTTGCCGCATTGCTTGGTGCAGGCTCTGTTCCCAAGGCGGGGCCGAGCTGGCCTATCATTGTCGCCAACAGCACGGAAAGATCTCTCCTGAGTGATTCCATATTCCTGGCATCGGCACGGGAGGCGATGGCTTTCTCCAATTTGCCAGCAGTCGCCATGATGGTATCTGCACCTAGGTTGCCGGCAACACCTTTGATCGAGTGGGCTGCCCGTTCTGCGGCCGCCGGATCACCCTTCGCGAGGAATTCGGCAATTTGGTCTGGAGTTCCTCCCTGCTGCTCCACAAACTGGCGCAGGAGCTTCAGGTAGAGTTTCCGGTTCCCAGCGACGCGCAGCAGCCCATTCGCGGTATTGAGTCCCGTAACGGAAGGCAAATCGCCTTCGCCTGCTGAAACTTTTCCAGCCTGTGGAGCAGGGGTATCGGCAACAACGCCCGCCTTGCCGTGTACGACGGATGGGGGCCTATAGTAGCGGCTGACCGTTTCGAACAGAGCATCCGGGTCAATGGGTTTTGATATATGATCGTTCATTCCAGCGGCAAGGCATCTCTGCTTCTCCTCCATTGTGGCATGCGCCGTCATGGCGATTATTGGAAGATTTGCGAAGCGCGCTTCCGATCTGATTTTCGTCGTTGCCTGGTACCCGTCCATTTCCGGCATCTGAAGATCCATCAGGACCAGATCATATCCTGCCGGTTTCTGGCACAACAGCTCGACCGCCTCTCGGCCGTTGTTGGCTATTTTCATTTGGGCGCCTACGCCCTCAAGCAGTTCCACGGCGATCTGCTGGTTGATCTCGTTGTCTTCCGCTAGGAGAATCCGCGCTCCCATCAAACGAGCGGTATGAAGATCGTTCTCTGCCGCTTGTGCGGTTTCCGTAGCAGCCGGAGCAAACAGCGTTACCAGAGTGTCCACCAATATGGATTTGGTGATAGGCTTTACGAGAAAACCGTCGATACCTAAACGTTCCGCTTCCTCTCGCACCTCTTCGCGCCCGAAAGCCGTCACCATGACGATTACCGGCTGTTGATTGAGCGTCTCGTCACTCTTGATGCGTCGGGTCGCCTGCAACCCATCCATGCCGGGCATCCGCCAATCCATGAAGACTAAATCATAGGGTGTCGACAGATCATGATGCTTCACGGCAGTCAGCGCCTCGGCACCGGAACTCACTGCGTCCACATGTCCGGTGATTCCTTGCAGGGCTTCAGCCAGGATTTCCCGAGCCGCCGAATTGTCATCCACGACCAGCACATTGAGATTAGGCAGCTGCTCCGGCAGGATTTTTCCGTGTCCTGTGGCCGAACCCATACCTAGCCATACGGTGAAAAGGAACGTGCTGCCCACGCCCGCTTCACTCTCGATCCAAATCCGACCCCCCATCATCTCCACGAGTTTCCGCGAGATGGTGAGTCCCAGCCCGGTTCCACCATGCTTGCGTGTGGTGGACATGTCGGCCTGGGTGAATGCCTGAAACAGTTTCGCCGTCTGTTCCGGAGTCATGCCGATACCGGTATCGCGCACGGAGAACTTGAGTTGCACCTTCTCCCCCGTCCGTTCGAGCAGTTCGATCTTCAAACGGATTTCACCATTCTCGGTGAATTTGACGGCGTTGTTGACCAGGTTGGTGAGGATCTGTCCGAGCCGAAGGGGGTCACCAACCAGATACTGGGGGATCGTCGACGAGACATCGGCGAGGAACTCAAGTCCTTTCTCGTGGGCCTTCTGGGCGGTCAGTGTGGTGACGGAGCTGAGGACTTCGTCAATCTGGAAGTCGGTGCTCTCTAAGTCGAGCTTGCCCGCTTCGATCTTGGAGAAATCGAGAATGTCGTTGATGATGCTGAGGAGCGATGTTCCGGCGTTGTGGACCTTGCTGATATAGTCGCGCTGTTTGGAGTTGAGCGGAGTCTTGAGCGCAAGGTGGGAGAGTCCGATGATGGCGTTCATGGGCGTGCGGATCTCGTGGCTCATGTTCGCGAGGAACATGGACTTCATCCCGGTGGCCTCCTCCGCTGTCACCTTGGCGGCAATCAGATCGCTCTCGAGTTTCTTGAGGTCGGTAATGTCCTGATAAACACCATACATGTAGCGGGCCTTGCCGTCACTACCGCGCACTATTGAGCCGGACGCATGAAGCCAAACGATCCGCCCGTCGGCCGGCCGCTTGTATGCGTAGATCGCATCGTAGTTCTTATATTTGCCATCAATGGCACCCTGATATTTTTCCGCAGTCTGCTGTGCCAGTTTAGGATCCGCCTCCATGACCCTTGAAAACCATTCGTTTTGGAGATGGTAGCGTCCGTCGGGCCGAATCTCTTCTCCGACGATCTTGGCGGCGCGCTCGGACTGGTAGTAGTAGTCCGGATCGCTGTAATCTATGTGCCAATAGCCGGATCCGGTCAGCTCCAGCGCAATGTCGGCAAGGAAATTGGCCTGCCGGAGCTCCGCTTCCTGCCGCTTACGCTCGGTGATGTCGGTGAAGCTGATGACTGCGCCAACAATCGAGCCGTCCTTTAGGATTGGCATAGCGCCATATTCTACCGCAAGGCCTGAACCATCCTTGCGCCAGAGGAATTCGTTGTCAATGCGACTCGCCTTGCCGTGCTTGTAGGCAGCGTACATAGGACACTCTTCCCGTGGATACTCGCTGCTATCGGGCCGGTGATGGTGGAATACGGCGTGGGAAGGTTGGTCGATGAGTTCCTGCATGCTGAATCCAAGCATTCGGCAGGCAGCTGGGTTCACAAAGGTGATTTTTCCATCGTCATCCGTGCCGAAAATGCCTTCGGAGCTGGATTCAAGAATGAGGCGGTTGCGTTCTTCGGACAGTCGCAGTTCCTCGCTCTCCAGTGCGAAACGGAGCGCATTGGCCATAGATTCGGCTGCCTTGTCCAACCAGTGCTTTTGAGTTTCAGTCAACGGCTTGAAGAGGCAGATTTCCAGGACCCCGACCGATATGTCATTAGCAATAAGAGGATAGGCCGCAATCTGTGAGGGACTCATCGCGCCAAAACCAAAATGGATGCGGAGCTTTTCACTGTCAGGTTCGGTGATGATCGACTGCTGCGACTGGGCGGCCTGGCCGATTATTCCGCTGCCGATGGGGAATGATTTTGGAAGGTCGACACTGTTAGGATAGGCGTGTGCGGCCTGACGGAAGAGTACTCCGTCCTTGTTCATGACGAACAACGCTCCCATTGGTGCTCCCAGGAATTCAACGGCACCAGCCAGACCTTGTTCCGCAACTTGGCCCATGGTCAGATTTCCGCGAAGACGGGTGTTCAACGCCGATAGGCTGGACTCTAAAACGACGCGTTCCTGCGCCTGTTGCGTAAGCTTCTCCAGGTCTCCTGCACGGGCTGTCAACTCTGCGGTGCGCTCACCGACAGTGCGTTCCAGGTTTTGATTCAGGTCGGCCAGGCTCTGTTCACGAGACTGTATTTCGTGCGCCATTTTCTGGAAGCTGCGCCCGAGTTCACCCAATTCATCATGGCGCACCGCGAGGTTGCCCAGCATTTCCTCGCGAAAGGCTCCCTGCTCGATTGCTGTGGCTGTATTTGTAAGGTTACGAAGAGGGTTGGAGAGGCGTCGTGAAATGAGGGAGATGATCAGGAGCAGTACTGCTAGACCGGTTATGCCGATCAGAGAGGACCGCAGCATGAGTTGCTGCACAGGAACAAGGATTGTGTCCTCGGAAATGTTGAGAACGACCTTCCAGCCGGTCAGAGGCGCAGTCGCCCAGTAAACCCGCCGATGTTGCCCCTCCATCATGATTTTCTCGAATCCTTCGGGTTTTGCCGCAATAAACTGGCCTCCTGGGCGGCTCGTCAGGTCGGCACCGGGGAATCCTTGTCGGAGCATGAGCTTCTCATCTGGATGCGCCAAGATCTTCCCTTCGCGGCTGACGAGGAAAGTGTATTCATTGGCGATTCCATTCTCCTTGATATCGAGTTCATTTTGGAACCGTACGGAACGTACTATTTCACGGATGCGTGCCAGCGAGAGATCCGCCGTGGCGACACCTATGAATTTCTTGTCAGCATCGAACATGGGCATCGAAAGAGTCACCATCGTGATATTGGAGCCACCTTCATCGAAGTATGGTTCCGAGACGTAGAATTTAAGAGAGCTTTTGGTGCCGACATACCATTCTTGTTTCGGGTCATGGTAATCATATCCCACTTTATTCTTGTTGGGCCAGCTCTTGCGATCAACCCACGGCATCGAGTCCTCCTCCTGCCAGTTCTTCTGCTCGAAGGCCATTGCGAGTCCATAGACCTCATTCTCCGGCATCTGGGAGAGGAGCTGGGCCATCAGGGAAACCATGGTTGGGTCAGGATCGCGTCCATACGCCTGCTGGCGGCTGGACGTGCTGCGGGGCAACATGCCGATGCGCGCTACGAAATCATCCAGCTGGCTGGCGGCGGCATGAATCTTGGAAATTGCCAGGGTGTTGGTCGATTCTCCAGCTCAGCGCGGCTTGTACGGTAGTTGAGCCACAGGGTCAGTCCGAGAACCAGTCCCGCCGTGACTCCGACACTGAGCTGGAGCTTACGGGTGATGTTGCGATTGAAGAAATACTGGTTCATGCCAACGTCTCCTTGTTGAGTTGCCCACTGATTTTCACCACAAAGCGGGTGATTTCATCGACTTTTTTGAATTGGAGCCATGTGAAAATAGTCAAGCAAAGGGTTGGAGTCAAGGATGAGCATAGGGAAAGTACGGATTTATTTCGTTCGTTTCTTATCTCGAAATAGGCTTTTCCAAAACAGCAAAATCCATTTCCCATATCTGTTTCTTCCTTGCCATCCCGGCTTCCTATTATTTTGTCCGTATTTTCTCATTCCACCATACAGAGAGAAAGGGAAAAAACAAATTCCTTCAGTATTTGATTTGATTTTCCAACCTAACTGATTATCGTTGCAACAAATGAAAATCAAAATACCTATCATTAATGCAGTCCTGTTGCTTGTCATTCTGGCTGTCGCCGGTTGCGGCAGCACTTCCGGAAGTAAAATTGTCACGCCTGCGCCTGCCGTCAATATCAATGAAAGGGGCGTCAACGTCCCTGCAGCCACTCCTGTTGCAGCCCAAGAAAAAGTCTGTGAAAAAACTGTTCCTGGACAGGGTGACAAGATGTCCGACACGGAACTGCGTTTTCCTGACTTGACAGAGGAATATGGCGGCAGCGATCCCATGGAAGGATTCAACCGTTCTATGTTTGCGGTAAACAAGTTTGGATTGAGATATTTAGTGCAGCCTATTGTCATTTTTTGGGGCTCTCTGATTCCAAAGCACGGCATACAATGCTTCAGACGCTGCGCCGACAATATCGCTTTTCCGAGGCGCACATTCAGTTCGCTTTGCCAGGCGAAATTCAAATATGCGGGCATTGACACATCCCGTTTCCTCATCAATGTGACCCTGGGGGTCGCCGGTTTTTATGATCCTGCGCTTGACTGGTTCGACATGGAGGAGCAGGACGAGGATTTCGGCCAGGCTTTTGCCGTATGGGGTATCGGCCCCGGATGCGTGCTTCATCTGCCGGTCATGGGGCCGTCCAATATCCGCGACGGATTCGGCAAGATTTTCGACTATGCGTTCGATCCTAAGACTTATGTTCCCATTCCCGGGGTGTTCGGATTTACAATGCTTAATGATAGCGCACACCGCTACCGCGACATTGACACTTTCTTCAGGGCGAACTATGACCCATACGAGCTTCTGAAAAGATTATATGCTGCGGAGCGACACCTCAAGATCAACAACTATGACCGGAAGGAGAGAATAACGGAATATCAGGGGGAACTCCTTTCGGATGAGCATGAAATTGTATTGCCTCAGCCGGATCCTATGCTTGATGAGATCGTCATCCAAGGCTTCAAATCACAGGGAACATACATAGATACACTGAGGGTCGGAATGGTGGATATCCAGAACGACAATAAGAGCATGTGGGTTGATTTGTCCCTATGGAACACCGATTTCTTCAACCAGGGTGCCGTCCGTTCCGTTGAAGTGATCAAGGGTAAGCCCGAAATGCCTTACAAGATATGGTATCAGAAACAGGATGATGCGCCGCTCGCAGTGATTATTCCCGGTTTCGGTACGCATTTCACAAGTACGCACGCCACCGCAATTTCTGAAATTCTTTTCAACCAAGGGTACACGGTAGTCATATTGAACAGTGCATTCAACTGGGAGTTCATGAGCACTGCGGGATCTGCTCCAGTGCCTGGCTATGTTCCTTCGGATGCCGAGGATGTAAGGGTGGCCACCGCCGCAGTAATCAAGCATCTGGAGGGCAAGGGGCTTCACTTCCAGAAGAAACTTATGGTAGGCTATTCGCTTGGTGGAACACATGCGTTGTTCATTGGAGCGAAGGAAAAGGCGGATCCAAAGCTGAAAATTGACCGAGTAGTGGCAATCAATCCGCTTGTTGATACGTCGAAATCGGTTTCTTCTATTGATGAAACGTCACTCGCTTGGAAAAAATGGCCGCGCGGACAGGTTTTCGACCGAGGGATTTTCGCAGCAGGAAAATTCGTTTCTATCAGCCGGAAACAATATAAACCTTACGGAGAGCCGGAGCTGGCAAAGGAGAAAAACGGTGCAGAGGCAGCCGTAGGCAGTGCTACCGTGACATCACCTGCAACCGCAACCGATGAAACAGCGAAGCCCGGAAGCGGCAAGGAGCAGGCAAAGTGTGACCCTCTTCCGTTTAGCGTCATTGAAGCACAGGTGCTGATTTCCTTCAACTACAAGATTACTTTGGAGGAAGTGATTGTCAACATAGTGAGAGACAACGCGGCGATGAACTGTTTTAAAAATAAGTGTACCTGGGGAAACAGGACCGATTTCTATCGTGAAATAAGTCAAATGTCCTTTGTTGATTATAATAAGATGTTACTGGCCAAATACCATTCAGATATGGAAAAACGTGCAGTCTCTGAAGATGAAATAAACAAGAAATCCAATATCATGTCGCTTGAGGATTTCCTGCGGGACGAGAAGAATGTTTTTGTGATCCATTCGGCAAACGATTTCTTGGATAATCCAGCAGGCCGCCAATGGCTCAGGAAAACAATGGGCGACAGATGTGTTTTCTATAACGGAGGAGGGCATCTGGGTGAACTTTATTTTGCCGGATCTCAAAACAAGCTTGCTTCATTGGCAGGCGAGTTGAAAAACAGACAAGCAAACCCGATATCGCCGGACACGAAATAACCGTCGGCAACTCCGAAGAAACGAACTAGTGTCTTTATCTCAAATACGTCGGATGAAATTACGCCTATTATGGTATCATTTGTCCCTATAGCCAAGTATAAGCTTTGCAATATTGTATACCGATTCCGGGTTGTTTTCTTTTTTCAGCGCTGATACATGGCGTTTGTAGTTTTCAGGCTGCATGATGTTCTGCACGGCCTTCACTATATCCCTGTGGTCTTTTACCATATACCCGAGTTGCATTGTAACGACATAATCGACGTTGCCTTTTTCCTGTCCTGGCAGAAAGCTGGTTAGAATTATAGGCAGGTTTTTCGACACGGCCTCTGTAATTGTTCCCGGTCCTGCCTTGGTAATGATAAGATCAGAAGCACCCATGATATCTGATATTTTGTCAGTAAAGCCATACACTTTCATGGGGAAGTTGAATTTAGAACTATTCTCCTCAAGTCTCTTTTTTAGAGATTTATTCCTTCCGGCCACCACGATGAGTTGTATATCCAGGTTTCCCTTGCTTAACGCGACAATGTATTCATAGATGTTGCCGCCACCCTCTCCCCCGCCCATGAATAATAATGTGAACCTGTCCGAGGCAATTCCCATAGACCGGCGCAACTCTTTTTTGGAAGCGGAAATCTTAAAGAATTTCGGTTCTATGGGAAACCCCAGGACTTCAATGTTGTCAATGCCAAACCCATACTTTCTGCAAAGTGTCTTTGCATCTTCCGTGGCCAATACGATGCTGTTGACCAGCGGGGATATCCAGACACGGTGAAAGGTTACAGGATCAGTCACGACGGTTATAATCGGGACATTATGATTAATCTCCCTCATTGCCATCACAGCAATATGGTTCGTCATGGGATGTACCGAAACAATTATGTCCGGATTCTTTTCCTTTATAAGCGCCTGAAGTTTTTTCCCTACAAAGGGGGCAGAGAGTTTAGCCATGACTAATATAGACAAATTGCTGTTAGTCGCATGATACAAGGCGCCCCATAGGACAGGAAAATGCCTTGTAATTGGAGCATACAGGTTTGCCATAAGGCTTATAAATTTGTTTGAAGAAGCGAAAACATCTGCTAACTCCTGTTTCGGTGCATTATCGCCCATTATCTCTTTTACAGTTTCAATTAAGGCATTGGCCGCGCTTCGATGGCCGCCGCCGGTATCCGAGAACAGATAGAGTATTTTCTTGTTTTTCATGAATGTTCCTGCAGGAATTTTAACTTTTATGAATCTCGGAACATTAATGGAGGAGGAAAATAAATCAAGTTAATCAGTACAAAAGGCAACATTTTCCTGTATTGATGCGCAGATATACATTAAAATCACAAAAGTAAGGCCCATAAGTTCCGGAGCCGTACCGTGTCAATAACGGTGGAGAAATCGTCATGAAAATTAATGTCAGCCTAAAAGACGCTCATGGATTCATTGCCTCTTTTGGCTGCATCAAAACTCCCAAGATATCCCAAGTCGGCGCTTATATCCCGCTTGTTGACTATCGCCTCGTGGTAAAGGCCGGCATTTGAAACATCGCCCCAGAGAAGCGCGGCTTTCAGGATATTGCCGTTGGCATACATGATTTTGACATTTTCACGGCCTCTGCTGTCAGTGCCGATGAACACGTGTTTGTGCCATTTTTTGTCCGGGGATGACACCGGTCCAAGTGATACTGCGTGCGTGCCCAGCAGTGAAATCGCCGTCTTCATTCCCGTATTTATGTTTATCGTGGCATCTCCCCCCGCCATATTCGTCCCTGCGATCTTTCCCTGCCGGACTGCGGTGGGCCATATTGCCGTTGTCTGGGAAACCCCTGAAACAGTATCAACAAATTCACTCACGTCGCCTGCTGCATAAATATCGGGTAAGTTCGTCCTGCAGTGACTGTCAATCTTTATTCCCTTTCCTATTGTCGCCCCCGCCAATGCTGCAAATTCAGCATTCGTTTTCACCCCGGTAGCGCAGATCAGCAGTTCGCAAGGGATCTTCTTCCCTGATAACAGCTCAACGTAGACAGGGCTGCCATCGCTTTTCCGGTGAATCCTCCCGGCCGGATCTTGGAAATGCATCTCTACTCCAGCGGCTGAAAGAAGTTTTACGCATTTCGAACCGCATATGCTTTCCAATTGGAGGGGGAGGGGGCGATCGGCAATCTCTATGATGCTTACCCTGAGTCCGGACTTTGCAAGTTCCGCCGCAAGTTCTATCCCGACCAATCCAGCCCCAATCACGGCAGCATTCCTGACCGATGAACGCACCTTGTTGATTGTTACGGCATCCTCAAGATCCCTGAGCCCATAGGTCAGAGGCCCTTGTATCCCGTCAATTGGAGGAAATATTGTCCTTGAGCCTGTCGCTATGAGAAGTTTGTCGTATGGAGCAGTACAGCCGTCATGGAAACTTATTTGATGGATGGCCGGCTCTATCTTCACAACTTCCTTTCCTGGCAGGAGTTTGATTCCGGACTTTTCAGCCCAACCGACCGTAGACAGCTGAATTTGTTCTGCAGTCATAGTTCCCGCCGCAACCAAATGCAGCTGACACCTGGAATAGATGGAATTATCCTTGCAGACAACAGTTATTTCGCTGGACGGATCTTTTTCCCTTATAGCCTTCGCCGCAGAAATACCTGCAGCACTTCCTCCAATTATGACGTATTTCATTTAAAACTCCCTGAATGTTTTTCTATCCTCAAATCATTTGTAGATAATATGTCCGCCCGTCTTGTCGTCGGTTTCAACTTCTTTCAGGCATCTCTGCGGGCAGGCGTCAACGCAAGCCATGGATTTGCGTCCGCGGCAACCGTCGCACTTGATCATCTTCCCGCCGTTTTTGACCGATGGGCGCGCCATCCCGTATGGGCAGCTCATGACGCACATGAAGCAGCCTATGCAGTAATCATGGTTGCATACGACAAGTCCGTCGTCGCCCTTTGTAAGGGCTCCGCTTATGCACGCCTCGACGCATGCGGGTTCATCGCAGTGCCTGCAGAATTCCGGGAAGAGCAGTCCGCCGCTGTCCAGTTCTATTTTGTTCCTTGACCGCACGCTGTCGCTGTCGACATTCGGATCAAACGGATTTCCATCTTTGCAATGGACCGTGATGCATGCAAGCTCGCAATTTTTGCATCCTACACAATTGATTTTATCAATGAGTTTCTTTCTCATGGTCACACCCCTATGCCGAGCGCGGCAAGTTTATCGTTGATTACCCTTTGAAGTTTGTCTGCGGCAATTACAGGATCCATCGTTACAATCACTTTCCCGCCGGTTAGATTTACAAGGTCTTCCGTCAGCAATTTAGTGACCAGCGGCGATCCGAGAATCGCAGGCGGCTGGGAGAGATGCAGGGTAAGACCGAGCGCCAGTCCGAAACAGCCGTCAGCAAGAGCCTGTTCTTCGAGCCATTGCGGTGCGGAAATCACAACGGGCAGGGCAGGGATGTCTACGCCAAGGGCTTTAGCCAGTTCTGAAACCACAATCTCAATACGCCCGATCGCCAGGCATGGGCCGAAGTTCAGAACCGGTGGAATTCCAAGTTTCTCACATACAGCCTTCAGTCCGGGCCCTGCAAGTTCCTTGGCTGAAAGGGAACAATAGCCGCAGTTGGCAAGTCCGCCTGTTGTACATCCGGCTGAAAGCACAAGGATGTCCCGGCTGATAAGTTCCCGTGTCAGTGCGACGGTATTGACATCATGTCCGCCTGCCGCCAGGTTTGAGCAGCCGAGAATTCCGGCAATCCCCTTGATCGTTCCGTTCTTAACCAGTTCTATCAGCGGATTGAGGTTTCCGCCCAGCAGCTTAATCAGGGATTTTTCACTGACCCCTGTGACGACATCATCGTAGCCGTGAACCGGAATATCAATTATTATGTCCTCCCGGCGCAGCCTATATTGAGCAGCCGCCATGGCACATATTCTTTCAGCCAGCTTAAGCTCCTGTCCTTTTACATCCTTGAGCATTTCAGCACTGCTCTGTTTTGAAACATCGTCAAGGCAAATCAGCTTGATCTTGTATCTTTCGGCAATCGGTTCGATTCCCGACAACGTGCAGTTGAATTCACTTATAACCATGTCGATAGCACCTGTTGCGAGCAGGGCTTCCTGTGTGAAATTGTTGCCCGCCTGTCCGACAAAAACATTTTTCCCGGAGGCGTTTGCCCTGAGTTGCATATCCTGCCCGACACATGTCAGCCCGACAATCCTGATGCCTTTGGCACCGGCTTTAATTCCGATCTGCTGCCCCTTGTCAGTTTCCAGCACTGCTATAAGTCCTGCAAAAACCGAATGACTGTGCCCGGAAACTGCAATGTTGATGTAATCCGGTGACGCTACGGAAAAGCCCGTGGATGCGATCCCGATTTCAGGTTCCCCCATAATGATGTCGTTCATAAGGTTGGTCAAGGCTAGACCGTAAAGCCCAGTGCTGATTCCGAGATTGAGGCAATGCAGCAACTGGTCCACCGGATCGGTGTTTAAATTGGTGCTGGTCTTTACAAGGGCGTCAAACACTTCGGCTTTCGCGCCACCGGGCATGATGCCAAGTTCCTGCCATTTCTTGACCCGCTCCGGTATTGCCAGCTTGCTGACCAGATCCATCTTGTCACTGCGCGGCATGTACAAGTCCCTCAGCACTGCATCTGCAATTTTACCGGCTTTGTCTTTCGTGTCTTTCCCCTCGATGCCCAGCAATGTTGCGAGCTCGTCTACTGATTTTTCCGAACGCAGCGGAAGCGGCGATATTCCGGAAGCTATTGATTTCAACCTGGAGGCGGTAGACTCGGCGACATGCAGGTAACAGGCGGAGCCGGCCGCCACTGAACGGAGAAAATTCCGCGCAACCATTGTGTCGGCTGTAGCTCCGCAAACACCTTTAGGCGAATCGGGAGTAATCCGGCACGGCCCGTTTGAACAGAGACGGCAGCAAAGCCCGTGCTGCCCGTATCCGCATTTTACGGCCTGGTCTTCCAGACGGTCGAACGCCGTATTCACATCCCCTCTCTTTTCCAGATAATCGCCAAAACAAGTATCAGCTGACGCACACCTTTTCATCAATGACTCCTTTTTTTTATAATGATTCTAATTTAGTATCATATAGAACGTAAACATATACTGGCTTCTATTCCGCTCAGTGAATTACTTTCTGGCCAAGTTTTCGAAATTTATGGACTTGAGCTGCTTGTTGAGAAGTTTCTGTACTGGCTCCATCGTGATATGGACACTGCATTTCTTCTTCCTCTGGCAACTGTTGCCGTCTTCATGGCATCTGTTGAGCAGTAGGGATTTCGGATCGAAGACGGCCAGAACGTCATATACGGAGACCTTAGCCGGTTTTTCCAGCAGATATACCCCGCCATCTTTTCCCCTGACCGAACCGACAACACCCGAAATACAGAGCTTCCGGAGTATCCTCCTTAAGAAACGATATGGGATGTTCATCTGCTCCGCCAATGCGGCAGTGCTGAATGATTGACCTTTGGGGATGTCAGCCAGGCAAAGGACAACTCTTAATGCATAATCGGCTTCACGTGTAATCATAAAAACGCACCGTAGATTTTAATAATGATATGATATTAGTATCATATGAAACATGGCTTTGCAAGAAAGATTTGCGATAAAATAAGATTTTTCAAATACATTACAAGGGCCGGTTATATCCGACATCTCCTAAAAGACCAGACACAGAGGACGCGGAGAATTTTCACTGCCGTCCCATGGATTATTGGATTGCTGTATTAATGGATTGAGGCAATTTCAAATTGCCTCTTTTTGATCTAATTGATTTAGTTGGAGTTCACGGCTTTAGCGTGCGTAACTTATTGAATATCA
>CAZION010000061.1:0-32446 GCA_964540865.1 uncultured Victivallis sp. | reverse complement strand
CATCCTGGCACACCGGTGATGAAAACAAATGGGCCCGCTCCACGCTCCGCAGGCCTGGGATAAGCCATCTGATGGTCTATCTCCACAACCGCTTCGCCTGGGACGACAAGCTTGATCTGCAAAAGGTCCTTAACGAATACTACGATCTCTTCTTCGGACCAGCCAGCGCGGAGATGAAGGAGTTCTATGAGTTTTCCGAAGCCGTATGGTCACGGCCAGTTTCCCACAACTCCTTAGCCGGCTGGCTCGAAAAGCCAGACGTAGATAAATATTTCGATATTCTCAAAAGGGCTAAGGCCAAGGCCGGAGATTCCGTCTATGCCAAAAGAATAGACCTGATCTCCTCGGAAATGGAATCCTTGCACAATCTGTTCGCGGGATTGGAATGCAAAGGGCCAAATATTAACGGCTGGAAAAGGCATTACACCCCCAAGCCGGAAATCGACGGTGACCTGGAAAAGCCGTTCTGGACTGAACGCGAGGCTACATTCAAGCAGCAGGGGTTTGGCATTTATTATCCGCTGAGGGAGATGTTCACCGGAGTGACTCCGAAACACGTCAGCACTACGGTATCGTTCCGCTGGATTAACGACAATTCAGCGCTGATTATCGGTATTGAGTGCATGGAACCCAAGATGGATAAGTTGAAGGAGGATTGCAAGGACCGCGATTCGACAGCCATCCTGTCAGATGACAATATTCAAATATGCATTGGAACACCGCAGGGGCTCAAGCCTTGGATAGTTGTTAATCCAAACGGAACCGTATACGATGAATGTGTCACCTCAAACGTTGCGGATCTTCCGACCTTCTACACTGTAAAAAATATTGCAGTTAAAAAATATGCGGACCGCTGGACGGCGGAAATCCAGGTTGACACAAAGACGTTAGGCGCCGATGTCCCATCCGGCTTCATGCCATGGAGTATCAATGTCTACCGTCAGCGTATGGCTGGCAATACTCCCGAGTATTACATGCTCAACCCAAGCGGAACAGAGCTTAAGGAAACCAGCAGCATGTGTAATCTCATAATACGATAATTAAGGAAGGAATAGGAATAATGAAAGTCGGATTAAGTACATACAGTTTGTCGGGCGCGATAGAATCGGGAGAGATGGATGTCTTGCAGGCTATGCAGTGGATAGCGGACAACGGCGGGAAACACGTCGAAATGGTTCCGAGCGGATACACCCTCTGCGGCAATGACGACCTCGTCAGGAAAGTAGTCAAAAAAGCTTCGGAAACCGGTCTTGACATATCAAGCTACACAATTGGCGCGAATTTCATAACAGAAAATACCGACGAATATAAAAAAGAATTGGTGCGTTTGAAAAATGAAGTCGATACCGCACATGCGCTAGGTGTAAAATTAATGCGCCATGACGTGGCGTACCGGGGCATAGAGGATTCGACGCTGGAAAATTTGGAGAAGGATTTGCCGTCACTTGCGGAAGCCTGCCGCGAGATCGCCGATTATGCTAAGAAATACGGTATCACAACCAGCGTGGAAAACCATGGTCGCCACATCCAGGGCAGCGAGAGGGTGAGGCGGCTACTGAGGGATGTGGGCCGCGACAACTTCAAAACTACAGTTGATGTAGGCAATTTCCTGTGTGTTGACGAAGATCCGGTCTGCGCGTTGAAACATAATATCAAATATGCGTCAATGGTGCATCTGAAGGATTTCTATTACCGGCGTGAACGGACAAACCCTGGCGAAGGATGGTTTCTGACTTCCGGCGGGAACTACCTGCGCGGCGCGATTTTCGGGCATGGCGATGTTGATGTGTACGCAGTCCTGAAAGTAATTTGCGATTCCGGATACGACGGTTATCTCTCGCTGGAGTTTGAGGGCATGGAGGAGTGCAAGACCGCTTCCAGGCTGGGAATGAACAACGTTTACAGGATATTGAAGGAGTTGAACTGCGACAGGGTCTGATAAATGCGGCTAGAGGCCGCAACTCTCGTTATGAGTCATCAGTGTTCAGTTATCAATTCCCTGTACGATGCCGGGATGTAACAATAAAGGAGAAAATATTGAATATGCAAAAAATAAGTATTGCAAAATCTTTCTGTTTGCTTCTGGCTCTGACTGCTGTGCCGGAGCTTTGTCATGGAGCGCTTGGCGAACCTCGCGATGTGACTTTCAAGGCGGCAGTTGACGGCACAGATCAAGGTTACATGGAAATGCTGCCGACCGATTTTGACAAGAATAAGAAATATGATCTCATCATCGGTCTGCATGGTCACGGTTCTGACAGGAAACAATTTGCCACTGATACGCGCCAGGAGTGCTCTGCATTCAGGGAATTCGCATCAAAATATTCTATGATCGCCATAACCCCGGACTACCGGGCCAAGACCTCATGGATGGGTCCTAAAGCTGAAGCTGATCTGGTTCAAATCATCAATGACCTTAAAAAGAAATACCAGATAAACCGGGTGTTTGTCATGGGTGGGTCAATGGGAGGAACTTCGGCCCTTACATTTGCAGCACTACACCCCGAGATGGTTGATGGCGTAACTTCCTTGAACGGACATGCCAACCATCTTGAGTATGGAAATTTCCAGGATGCCATTTCAGAGTCGTTCGGAGGGACCAAGGATAAAATCCCATTGGAATATAAAAAGCGCAGCGCCGAGTATTGGCCTGAACTCTTGACCATGCCAATTGCATTCACAGCAGGTGGCAATGATAAAAGCGTGCCGCCGGACAGTGTCCTAAGGCTTGCGGAGATCCTGAAGAAACTCAATCGCAAAGTGCTTATTGTCTACCGTTCCGGAGGCGAACACTCAACAAGCCTTGCAGATTCCATGGCCGCCATGGAATTCATGTATGATCCCACAAAAGCGGTAGAGATTGGAGGGAAGCCGGTTCCAGCTGTTCCCACCCAGCCTGCCGGTCCGACTCCGAAAGCAACCCCGGCCCCAGCCACCGTTGCGAATGTCGCAGCAGAACCCGGTGATTGGGCTGCAGCCCAGCCAGCCAGCGGAGGTTCAGGTAAAGTAGAACTGGGACTCAAATTTTCCGTACAAAAGGACGGCAAAATCAAAGCTCTCCGTTTCTATCAGTCAAAGGGCGAGTCAGGCGGGCACGCAATGCGCCTCTGGAATGCTGAAGGAAAACTAGTTCTGACTGTTGACGCTCCCGAAAGCAAGGAAGCTGGCTGGATTTCAGCCGTAGTTCCTGAACCGTTTGCAATAAAAACCGCGGAAACCTTTACCGTTTCCTATACCTGCAATACAAATTATCCGGCAACATCCGGTGTTTTCAAGACGCCGATAATCCGTGCAGGAATTACAGGTATTGCCGGCGTTTACAGTACTACCGATTTTGGGAAGAAGGCTCCAGATAAAACATTCAATAACATTAATTATTTTGTAGATGTGGAAATCGAATGAACAAAAAAACTCCGAAATGCAAAATTGAAAAATACGGAATCATTGACAAAGGCATGGGATATCATGGCTGGCCGACCTGTGCATTGCTGCCGGATGGGCGCATCATGGTTGTCGCCTCCGCAGACCGGGTAGGACATGTCTGCCCCTTCGGGAAAGTTGTCGCCTATGAATCGCAAGACGTCGGCGAAAGCTGGTCCGAACCGCGCATTTTGGCCGATACTCCGTTGGATGACCGTGATGCCGGCATCCTGGTAACCAAAAGCGGAACAATCATGGTAAATTGGTTCACCAGCATCTGCTGGCTGAATTATCTTGAAAAACCGGAATATTCCGTTTGGAAGGAAATCGCCGCAACTGTCAGCCTTAAAGATGTGAGCGACAATCTCGGATTCTGGATGATCCGTTCGGCTGACTGCGGCAAGACTTGGAGTGAAAAACAAGCTATGCCGGTAAACAGCCCGCATGGGCCGTGCCAGCTCTCCGACGGCAGCCTTCTTTTTGTTGGAAATGTGATTAACCAGACCACCGATCTCCGTGGCGGTTGCCGCAATGACATCCTTCCGGTAGCGGCGCGTTCCCCCGATGAGGGCAAGTCATGGGAAGTCATAGGCAGGATTCCTGTATCCAGACATCAGGTATGGGAGAATTATTGCGAGCTTCACGCAGTCGAGGCGGCAGACGGAACCATTGTTGCACATATCCGCAACCATATTCCGTACGGCTCCCCGGAAACCTGGCAGAGCAAGTCGCCGGACAAAGGCCGTACCTGGTCAGAACCGACCCGGATCACATATGGCATACCTACATTTCTAACCGCACTGTCTGATGGGCGACTTATGATGAGCTACGGTTATCGTCGCGAGCCTTATGGTGTCCGCGCACGCATCAGCGATGACAACGGTGAAAAGTGGAGCGAAGAAATGATAATCTCAGACGATGCAAAATTCAGCGACCTGGGATATCCATCCACTGTACACCTTCCGGACGGCCGTTTTTTTACCGTATGGTATGAAACATTGTCAAAGGAGAAGTGCCTGCTCCGGCATGCACTTTGGCGGATTGGATAATAAAATAATCACAGAGACACAAAGGCACAGTTTTTTCGGGTTAAGAGACAAAACCATCTAAGCAAGGGAAGAAACAAGGAACACACGCAATTATACGGATTTTCTTGATTTAAAACAATAAGACCTCCGTGCCTCAGTGCCTCCGTGGTTAAAATACAATTTTCTATACGTTGAATTTACGGAAACTATGAAAATTGAAATAGCATCACAAGAAAGGATTTGAAAATGTTAAGAAAATTATGCTGTTTGGTTTCGTTCGGGCTGATCCTCGCAAACGTGTCTGCGCTTGCCGCAGGGGAAGGCAAACTCCTTGCCGCATACGGAGATGCGGCTTCCAAGGGAACCCTTCCGCCCGGATGGAATTTTTACTGGAATGCCAATGGATCTCAAGAGGATACAAAAGGCTACGCCCCCTTGACCTTCGACGAGAAGGCTCAGAAGTACGGAGTAATGGACGAGACCGGAGCATTTAGGGCTGACAGACCCAATTGCGACAGATATTTAACCACATCTTTAATGAGGGATAAGGACGGCAAGGCGCTCTTCCTCATCGCGTCATACAAAATGCAGAATGATTCAGAAGGCGAAATATGGATCAACAACGGAAACATGAGGAGCACTTTTGTTCCGGAGGGGAATATCCTGGAAATCTACCTGAATGACGAACTGAAGTCCAAGGAAATGATTAAAAAGGACCGGTTCGCCCAGGTCTTCCAGAAAAAACTGGGAAAGTTGAAGAAAGGGGATACTATCCGTGTCGCATTGGGACCAGAGGATAAGGCCAGAACAGGCGGCGGCAAGTTCAACTTCATCATCGAGGACTATCCGGCAGGACAGAACCCGGGGGAGCCGGCCAATATCGTTTCACCTCCGATAAATGCGGCGGTACCGCAAATGTGGGCCGACGGGAAGATTGATAAGAACTATTCCGCCACACATAAGGCCCAGTGCGCGGAATTCCTTTCCAAAAAATCCGAGCTTGTGTTCCTTGGCGATTCTATTACAACTCGATGGCCCTCAGAGATCCTACAGGCCAGGTTCGGAAAACTGCGTCCGGTAAATATCGGGATCGGCGGTGACTGGATCCAAAACGTAATTTGGCGCGTTGAAAACGGTGTTTTCGATCAGGTCAAGCCCAAACTTGTCGTCCTGCTGATTGGCACCAACAATATCGGCGGAGAATACACTCCCGAGGAAATGACTTCAGGCGTAAACAGCATTATCGGCGCGCTGAACAAGAAGTCTCCTGAAACAAAAATACTGATTCTCGGAATTCTGCCACGCGGCAAATCTATTCACAACAATCCGATATACGAAAAGATCAAAATAATTAACGCTTCTCTTTCCAAACTTGCGGATGGACAAAAAATATTTTATCTCGACGTCGGAGACAAGCTGATAGAAAAAGACGGCTCGCTCAGCAATGAGCTTTTCCATGACGGCCTGCATATAACTGGAAAAGCTTATCCAATCGTTGCGGATGCCATTGCCCCGCTGGTGGAGAAGATTACGGGATTATAGAGTTCTGGAGTGCGAAAGTTTTGGAATTCTGGAGTTTTTAAATTAGATTGGACAGGAAATCTTATTTTAGATAGGATTTAACTGGATTTTAATACTAAGTTACAATCATCCTATAAGATCGAGATATTTAAAATGAGCTGATTGCAAAACGCCTGTTTTGCGGGAAGTCAGTAGACAGAAGCCAGAATTCAGAATTAAATTTGAACTCAAATCTAGATTTATTCTGACTCCCGACTACTGAATTCTGACTGCTTTTGAAATTGGCTCAAAATAATTAAGGAACAATATGTCCATTTCAACTTGGTTGAGCAGTTCACTTGAGAGGAATTATCCGGCGACTCCAGTAAAAAGACAGAATTGATGCGGCGCTGAACGAGCGTTTCAGCTTCCATACTTCCAGTCTTTACAAAAAAGTTCTTACAGAGCACATGCGAACTGATATTTTCCTGACACAATCTCGAAAACGGCGTGATCTCTGTCCATCCCGATGAATTTCACCCCTGGGGATTCAGATACAGGCTTATTTTTCTCGGAAACTGACCCTGCATCTTTGGCCGGAACATAAAGTGTGGCGGTCGAACCGGCGGGTATCGTCATATTCCAGACAAACTTTTCATCTTCTATTTTCCAGGCGCTTGAAATTTTTCCACGGATGGAATCAATGGATGCTTCTGCATGAATGATTCCGCCACCCGGACAAGGACGCATGATAATATGTTTGTAGCCGACAGCTGAACTGTCAATATCGATGCCGGCAACAACCTGATATAGCCATTCGCCCACGGCGCCGTAGGCATAATGATTGAAGCTGTTCATACTAGGATCCTGGAAACCCTTGTCATGGCGCCACCCATCCCAGCGTTCCCACATCGTGGTGGCCCCATGCTTTATAGAATAACCCCATGAAGGGAAATCCTCATTCAGCAGGAGTTTGTATGCAACATCGATATGCCCGGTCTTAAGGAGTGAGAAAAGCAGATATGGAGTACCGAGGAAACCGGTGGAGAGATGATTGTTGCATTCGCCAATCCGGCGTACAAGATTGTCTCCGGCAGCCTTGAGGAGTTTTTCCGGAAGCAGATCAAATTTAATCGCCAGCACGTACGCAGTCTGTGAATTGCCGACAATCCTCCCCTTTGGAGTGACGAACTCTTCATTGAACATTTTCTTGATATTCTTAAGGAGGGAACGGTATCGCCTTGCATCACCCTTTTTCCCGAGAACTTCTGCGATATTCGCAATTATCTCGGTGCTATGCGCATAAAAGGCAATCCCTATGAGATCCGGGGGAGTATTATCGTTTATATTCAACCAGTCGCCAAAAGAATGCCTTTTATGCCAGTCTACTTTCGACAGGAAGTCAACATATCTTGACATTCCTCGATAGTGAGAGGCAAGGATATTTTTATCACCGTAACAAAGGTAAAGCGTCCATGGACATATGATTGCTGCATCTGCCCAGCCAGCTCCGCCGTCCCCCTGTCTTTTCGCAAGCACATCCGGGGCGACCATGGGAAAGGCTCCGCCAGGAGACTGAGAATCCGCCAGATCCGTTAGCCATTTCGTGAAAAATCCAGACACATCCATGTTGAAACATGCGGTGCGTATGAAAGCCTGTGCATCACCAGTCCATCCGAGTCTTTCGTTGCGTTGCGGACAGTCTGTCGGCACTTCAAGGAAATTGCCTTTCTGCCCCCATTGGATATTATGTTGAAGCTGGTTAAGCATGGGAACCGAACAGCTGAAAGTACCGGTCTGCGGAGTATCCGAATGCAATACTACTGCTGTGAGAGTTTGCGCTGACGGTTTTCCCGGATACCCGCTGATTTCAGCGTAACGGAAGCCATGGAACGTAAAATGTGGCACATATGTTTCAACAGCTCCGCCTTTCAGGATGTATTCATCCGTACACCTGGCAGATCGGAGATTCTCCGTGTAGATCGTGCCATCCGGATTCAGCACTTCTGCGAACCTGAGCTTTATTCTCGTGCCGGGAGCGCCCTGGACTTCCAGTCTTGCCAGTCCAACAAGATTCTGACCGAAATCAAAAACAGATATTCCCGGTTTTGGTTCGCTTACCGAAACAGCGTTGATCTCCTGTATTTTCCTTACACGTGGCGAAGCCGAGGCGTTCAACGTCGCCGATACCGGAGGATGGATTTTCACCGGGACCCACTGGCTGTCGTCAAACTCTGGACGGCTGCAGCCATTCATCTCCAGTCTGGCGTCGTAGATTTCACCGTTGTAGATATCTGATTCAAGTATGGGGCCGGTTGAGCATTTCCATGAACCGTCGGATACAATGATTTCTTTTCCTCCTCCCACATATTCAATTTCAAGCTGTGAAATCATGCTTGGGGAATGCCCGTACACGTTGCGCATTTTTTCCCAGGCGAGATATCCGCAATACCAGCCGTCTCCGAGAATTCCACATAAGGCGTTTTCACCTTCATTGAGAAAAGAAGACACATCATAGGTCTGATATTGCACCCGCAGATTGTAGTCGGTCCAGCCGGGAGTGAAGAAATCCTCTTCGACGCGGCGGCCATTGATTTCCATTTCATAAATCCCGAGCGCGGAAGCATAGAGCCGGGCCTTTCTGATAGTCCCTTTAAGTTTGAAACACCTGCGCAGGTAAGGAGAGGGAGAACTTTTATCGGTTGGGGATTCAATTCCGCTGGCAATCCATTTGGCCATCCAATCGGAAGATTTGAGTAAACCCATTTCCCAGCTGGCAGGTTCGCTCCATACTGATTCATTACCGGACGCATCCCATACTTTGAGTTTCCAAAAACAGGCTGCACGGGATTTTAAAGCTTTTCCGCCATACGGAATATGAATGCTCTGATCCGATTCAATTTTACCGCTGTCCCATAAATCTCCCTTGTCCTGGGAAAGAAGTTCCGGCGATGATGCAACAATAATATGATAAGATGCCTGCCTCTGACCGCGTTCATCCGATTCCAAAATCCAGCTCATCCGGGGGTTGACAACATCGATGCCAACGGGGTCTTTCAGATATTCGCAGCGTAAACAACTTACTTTCAGTTTCATCCTTATCCTTTCATAATTGAGTTGAGCCAATTTCAAAAGTAGTCAGAATTCAGTAGTCAGGATTCAGAATAAAACCGAATTTGAGTTCAAATTCAATTCTGACTCCTGTCTTCTGACTCCTGAATTACTAGTTTTGAAATTACCTCGAGTTATTTGATTTCATCTAAAGGGAACCTCTAAAAATTGGGATATCAGCCGCGGACGCAACCTGATATCCAACCTTTTTAAGACAGGATCGGCTCGCATGGCCTTGAGCATGGCAACGCACTTGACGCCCATCTCATATCCGTCAAACTCAACACGGACAACTTTATCCAAGGGTGTCCGGTCGCCTTTGTTGGCATAAGATACAATCTTGAATTTTTCCAAAGGGTTCTGCCTGCTGGCGTGAAAGGCGTCGAAAAGCTTCCTGGCGAGAAAATCATCGCCGATGACAACCCCCTGCCCTTCATATTTGGACAGGCGTCGGACAATATCTTCGAAATCGATTTCCATGCTAAATGGCACATGAATTTCCCTTACAGTTTTCCCTGCCGCTTCGGCAATATCGCGGATGCCAGACAAGGCCTCCTTGTCGCAGCCGACATAGGCAATTACATCAACGCCTGTCTTTAGGAGCTGTTTGGCCGCGATTCTACCGAACTCAAAGGTGTCAAGGGTGAAAGAACAGGCATTGCCGGGAATCTCCTCCGGCTTGAGTGTAGTGGTGGTCATGCAGACTTCAGGGTTCGCCTTCTGTACCTGCTCCCAAAGATCTTTCAGATAAAATGGCATGATCACTCCCGTGACCCACGGACTTACCGCCGCCTTCAAGAATGCATTCTCATTGTCGGCAGGCGTCACCTTATAGGGAATGATATTCACATTGATGTTGTTCTTTTCAGCCTTTTCCAGGATTCCACGCATCATTTCGGAGAAGAAAGGGTGTCCAAATGCCTTGCCCCATTGACAATATACGATGGTCTCGCGTGAGGCCTTGTTTTTCTCGTGAAGTGAGACAAAGGTGCCATTGCCCTTTATCCGGTATATCAGACCTTCGCTTAAAAAGCGCACCATCACTCTTCGGACCGTCACCCGGCTGATCTTGTATCTGGCGCACAGCTCCTTCTCGGTGGCGACAGGAGTTTTCGGCGGCGATAGTAAAATATATTTTTTAAGGTCGCCGTACAATCCGTCGCCGACCCCAATGCGATTTGTCCTCATGAATAAACCTCCGTTTATATTACATATTATAATACATATTATAAATTATTCAAATTTTATTTTCCATAATTATGGCAAATATGTTGACTTGCCTCTGATTTATAATATAATAATCACATATCATTTCATTTTCAATACACTATATTGTGATATCAATCATGTTTTCATGTAATTCATTTATTAATACATTTATTTGAAATATCTTAAGGAAGCATATGATAAAGGCATTATTATTCAGGCTTGTGCTTGTGCCGGCAATTATTTTTTCCGGCATTTCCAGCATGGCAGGCGGTTTTGCGCTGGTCAATAACGGGGAGCCTTGCCCGATCTATGTGTCGGAACGGGATCAGGCCACAGTCCTGCAGTTTGGCAAAGGGCTTGCCGACTACCTTAAACAGATCAGCGGCAAGGATTTTAAATTCACAGTTGTGGATTTGAGCAAGATTCCGGCCGGACCCGCCATAGTAGTCAGGATATCTGATGACAATGAGAAAAAACTCGGTGGCGACAGCTATTATATAAGGACTGTAAATGACAAGTTGCATATCGTCGGAGAGACACCGATAGCGACAGGCTTTGCAGTATTCGCCTTCCTCGAAGAAACGCTTGGCTGCCGCTGGTGGGCCTGGGATGAGGAAGACGTTCCTAAGAAAGATTCCCTGGAAATAGGGCAGTTGGACATCGTAAAAAAAGCCCCGTTCAGGCAGACTGAACTTTTCAACAGGGAGGCGCAGGAGTATTCCAACTATTTCTGCTCCAAGTCCCGGGCTGTTCACACTGAACAATTCACTGGCAGCCACACGCTCTACCCCCTGCTTAAGGACTATGCAGCAAAGCACCCTGAAATATTCCCCATGGACAAGAACGGGAAGCGGGCAGGAAACAACCTGCACTTCTGCTATATGTCTCCCGGGATCGTCGATGCCCTGTCTGATGCGTTGGAACAGGAGATTGTCAAACGCAAGGGTAATGTGAAGGACTGGATCTATTTCGCCGGCATGGGCGACTGGTACGGAGGCATGTGCGAGTGCGAGGAGTGCAAGAGAATTTATGCGGAGGAGACCTGGACCGACCCGGACGGCAAGCAATGGCCCGGCTATTCCACCACTCTGCTGCGCATGATGAATGCTGTTGGCGAAAAACTGGAAAAGAAATATCCCGGAGTCAAGGTGGGAACATTCGCCTACATGAGTGTTGACGCACCCCCCGCAAAAACCCTTCCCCGGGACAACGTTGTCATCTGGCTGCCGAAACTGCGCTACTGCGCCATCCACCCAGTTGATAAATGCGCAAAGAACCGCTCATTCCTGCTCAAGATGGAACAATGGGAGAAGATTGCCCCGGGCAGGCTGTATATCTGGGACTACGCAGTCAACTACGGCGAAAACTTTCTTTATCCATTCCCGGTCGTGCGCTCCATGGGGGCGAACATCAAGGCCTATTCCAGAACTGGTTGCGCAGGGGTCATGCTCCAAGGCAATTATGTCTCCAAAGGCAGCGACCTGGCAATACTGAAGAACTATGTATGGCGTAAATTAATGTGGAATCCGGAACTGAGCACAGATTCACTGATAAAGGAATTCTGCGAAGGCTATTACGGTCCGGCGTCTGCGGCAATGCAAAGTTACGTATTTTTACTGGAGGACGCCGCTGGCAATTGCGACAAGCATGTTTCCGAGTTCACCGATGAGAAAACTCTGAAGGAATGGTTGCTCAGTCCGGAATTGCTGGGCCAATTGAGGAAAGCCTTGGATGAGGCGTTGAAAGCCTCCGACAGAAAGGAACCGTACAACCGACGCGTCAAGGAGGCGGAGGTCAGTCTGGAAGCCTTGGATCTGATTACACGCAGCGGCCCTCCGCGGATCCTTTCCGAAAAAGACGGATATCTGGCGGTAAACGGTCAGATAACATGGTCCAGGGCGGAAGCCTTGGTAAAGAACTGTCGGAACGCAAGTTTCAAGGAATGGGGAATCTCCCAATATTACCTTGTGATGTTCCTATATTCCCAAGGCGGACCTCTTGTCAAACTCAAGAAGAACAATTTGGAAGTTGTCGCAGCTCCGGCACGGGGAAGCCGAATCCATCAGATATGTTTTCATGGCCGGGAACTGCTGCGGTCACAATACATCGGCATAGACCCGGAAAACAAGTGGAACGACGCGCAACTTCCAACAGTGTCCAGAGGAACTTTTGAAAAGCTGAAAAACTCCATGAACGTTTCCAAGGTGATTGAACAGAATGAGGACAAGCTTTCAATGGAGGCCGAGTGCAATTTGGGAGCATGGCATTTCCCTGATATCAGCAGCGTAAAAACAGTCGAAATAAAGGGTGAGGATGTCGTGAGGATCACTGGAAAATCAACCGGGCTGAAAAACAAGCCCATGCCTTCGCCGGAACAGGCAACGACTGTCACTGATTATACGATTTCCGCCGGATCGGTTTTTACAGTGGAAGTTTCCCCCGACACCATCACCTGGACAAAAATAGATTTTACGGAATTCACAACCACTCCTACTGGCAAGGAAGCGATCAAGGCGAAGAAACCTTTGCGCTATACTGTCCCGGGGAACGCCAACAGTCTCAGGATATCTATGCCCGGAAAGTCAACTGTCATCGTGGACTCCTACCTCTCACCCAAAGTTGAAAAAGCTGAAATCGTATGGAACTATACCCAGGGCATTCTGACGACCGAGATCACGACTGCACCGGTTACAACCGGAAACTGGATTGAACGTGAAATCAAATTTATTGACATAAAGGGGGAAAAGAAATGAGACACCTGCTGACTTTAATATTCATTATATCAACAAGCTGGGCCGCAAACGGTAATGATGTCTGGCTGAAATTCGATTTCAACGGCAGCGTAGCCCCAACTGAAGGCACAGTCAAAGACAAGGTGGACGCAAAATATAACGAAGCCTGGCAGGTGGCGGCATACGCTCCGAAGTTTGAGCTCGAAAATGGCCGGCAAGGCATTTTTCTGGGAAAAACCGCTACAAACCTGCTTAGTCCGGGATTTTCGGATCTGTC
Organism: uncultured Victivallis sp.; assembly: GCA_964540865.1. Taxonomy (GTDB): domain Bacteria; phylum Verrucomicrobiota; class Lentisphaeria; order Victivallales; family GWF2-50-93; genus GWF2-50-93. Next base: position 19,169 of record CAZION010000061.1, on the reverse strand, counting down.
AGAAACCACTGCCAAGGACATTATTGCCCTGTTGAAGGCGAAAGTGCCTGTCATCGATTCCCCGGATGCCAGATTCGGGAAAAAACTCCTGGACATAAATGCTAGCGGCATTTATGGGGGAGGAGTTTCGCTACACTTCATTGTCCCTGGATTCATGAACACGAAAAAGAACAACACTCCGGGAATTTTCGCCTTCTCCTTTTATGTCCGCGGCAAAGGAATGGTGGAAATCCGGGCCAAAGTTCCAAACGAAATATCGGAGGCTCCAAAATCAGTCAACCTCACCTCTCAATGGCAGCGGGTGACGGTATGGATGTCCGCTACATCAGAGGCCGGAGGCACCGTTGAAATTGTCAACGGCCTAGGATTTGACTGCTCTCTACAGATTGAAGGATTGAAACTGGAGAATAAAAGTTCGCTCTTCAACGTCAACAAGGACAAGGCCGATGCAGTTTATTCATATGATGCCTCAGCGTCCCCGTGGTCAAAAGGGGAAGGCCCATCCGGAGCGCGCGACAAGGAGATATACAACGATGTCCAGGTCAGTTGGAAGGACCAGGGCGTAGTTTTCCCATATGCAGAGGGATCCTATGCTGTCTGGTTCAGACCCGGATTCAACCGTAATGACCTAGAGGATCATGCGGTGATCTCAAAGGGCCATGTGTTTTACCAGTTGACTTTCCAGGAGTATGGCGAATACAGTTTTTTCAGATGCACCGACACCGTCAGCAATGCCAACGGACGCGGCGAGATCCGTGCAAAACAGCCTGAGGGGCTCATCAATGGCGAATGGTGTTTCCTGACCGCCACCTGGAGCAACAAGGATCACAAATCCGCCCTGTATTTCAATGGGAAGCTTGTCGGAGAGCGTGAAAGCAATTACCAGCCCGCAAATGATAACGCCCGTAATGTGTTCGACATCGGCGCGAGGAACGGTGTAATAGACGAGCTTACTATTTATTCACGAGCCTTGAATGCGGATGAAATATATAAAATATTCTGCATGGGAAAAGAAAGTATAAAATAATGAAAAAGCAAGTTATATTATGAAAGGGTCTAATTTATGCACAAAATTTATTCAAGAATTAAACTAATGCTACATCAGAAAAAGCGTGAAAACCGCATGCCATTCACATTAATCGAACTGCTGGTGGTGATTGCTATAATCGCAATACTGGCGGCTATGCTTCTGCCCGCCTTGAAGGCGGCCAAACAGGCTGGATATCAGGTAAGCTGCCTCAACATGCAGAGACAAATATTCCTCGCAATAGAACAGTACGCCAACGATTTCAACGATGTTTATCCGGCACACGGACCCTATCCTCATGTCTGGTATTATACCCAGGGTACGGTCACCATTGGGTATTTACGGGACTACCTTAAAGGCGCCTGCCCTACCGACTCAGCCACCTCTTTGCCTTACTGCACAGAATTTAACACGCAATCCATTTCGACAACAAAGGTCGGGAGATACTACGTGCTCGTGGGAAACATTAAAGATGGGGGCGCCAATCCTGTTCCAGTAACCTCCACCAGAAGGAACATAAGGTATAGCTCTTACTGGGGTGAAAATCCACTGCTGGATCAACGGCTTCCCTTTGTCGCCGACGCCAATTGGAAAAATGGCGCACTTTGGGATTATTCCAACCATGGAGACGGCAAGGGCGGCATACGTGGTGCAAATGCCGTTTTCTTCGACGGCAGCGGGAAGTGGACAAAATGGAATGCCAATGACCTACAAGACTGGTACAATCCACCAACGGGAGACTACAACGTCACTGGCAGACGCGCAACTTGGGGCTATAAAGGTAACATCTATTATCCCCTGCCATAAGATATAATTTAAGGAAGAGGTCATGACAAAATTAGTCGGCAACAAATCCTTGCTTCCGAGCAAAGGAGGAGTTGATAATTTTCTGGAATACATCGACTTCCTTGCGGCTCTCGGCTGCAATACGCTAATGCTGGAACTGGGAGGTGCATTCGAATACATTTCTCATCCCGAGGTCAATGACGGCTGGCTTGAGTATGCCAGGATACTTGGACACCCGGGCAAACTGAAAGAGGTACACGAGAATTCCGGATGCATGAAGAACTCGATCCATATAGACAATGGGGGGGGTGAAGTGCTATCCCGTTCGGAAATGCTCAAGATAATTGTCCGATGCCGGAATCTCGGTGTCAGCATCATCCCGGAAGTCCCATCCCTGAGCCATTCTGATTACCTCCTGTTCAGGCACCAAGAACTTGCCGAGCATAAAACAGATCCTTTCCCGGACACCTATTGCCCTTCCGATCCACGTTCCTACGAATTATTGTTCGACATCTTGAGGGAAGTCGTCGAATTCTTCCACCCGGAATACATAAACATTGGACATGATGAATACTTCCTTTTCGGACTCTGCGAAAAATGCAAAGGAAGGAAAGCGGAGGAGATCTATAGTCAGGATATATCCAAGATACACGGATTTCTGAGCAGTCTCGGCGTAAAGACAATGATGTGGGGCGATAAGTTGCTCGACAGCCATAACAAGCTCGGCCAGGCCATCGGGGGCGCCGACCGGGGTTATCTTCCAGCCACATATAAGGCTATCGACTTGATCCCCGGCGACATAAATATCCTGCATTGGTACTGGGGCATCGACCGGAAGCACGACCAGGATTTCCTATCCCGTGGTTTCCATATGACTTTCGGCAATCTCAACCCTGCACTCATGCCGGAATGGAGCAGCCGTTCCACTCAGGACAAGATTTCCGGATTCATCGTCTCCAACTGGGGGCGTGCGGACTGGATGACTGCACAACGCAACGGTGTGCTGTTTGCTGTTGCCGCCCTGCGTCGGCTCCTAGCCGAACCCAAAGCAGCAGATGAAGACTGGCAGTCGTTCCTGGAAACCATATTTCAAGAACTTTACACATATCGTATCAGCATGCGCTTCCCGGATGGAAATTACATCCGGGTCACACACACAACGGATTTCGAGACCAAATTTGCGTATTTGTCCGATGGTAAGGAATTGGAACGGAAACAACTCGGCGAGCAAGTAGTTACCTACGCCGACGGCACCACCTTTCGGAATCCGATAGTTTACGGGGAGAACATCTCTTCCCTCGGCGTAGTCTGGGAAAGACGTCTCTCGAGCGATTGCGACGTTTACGAAATGGATCAGCGCCTAGTCGAAGTGGCTTTCACAACTTGTCCAGTACGGCTAAACGGTCAGACATGGTACGAGACTGCGATTCCCAACCCTTACCCGATGAAACAAATCGTCAATGTTGAAGCGCTGGCCGACAATCCTGCTGCAAGCAAAATTTTCATCAAACAATGGACAGTTCATTCAATGAATAAAACTAGAGACATGTGACGCATGTCCAATATTTAAGGAGAGAATTAAATGGCATTAGCAATCCGGATTTCTTTGATGGCTTCAGCATTATTTGCTGGGCTAACCACTCTTGCAGTCCAGCCTTGGGAAGCGAAGGATCTCAATCCTGTAACCGTGAAACCGGTTCCAAAACAGGAAGCTTCAGTCCTTGTCAGGGATGGCAAGGCGCTTGGTAAAGTTTACATCTTTTGTCCTATGACCAATTCCCTTGGTCTGGCTGTTCAAAAGTTGCGGGAATGCGTTAAGAAGGCGACCGGAGCTGATATGGAAGTCATCACGGCTCAGGCGGACAAGACGACCATCGTCCCACCTGCAATCATAATCGGCGACTGCCGCGAGGCGGCGAGCCAGGGGCTTGAGGGGGCAAAAATGCCGCCGGAGGGATTTGAGATCAAGTCTGCGGGAGGGTCGGTCTTCATTGTCGGCAACCGGGTGGAAGGATGCGATGGGACAGCCTGGGGAGTTTATGAATTCCTGGAACGGTACTTGGGCGTCCGCTGGTATTTTCCAGATCCGGAATACGGGACGACAATTCCAACGGCGAAGGATTTGATTGTTCCTGCCTCACATATCTCCGATGCTCCTGTATTCCGCCAACGCGAGCTGTGGCCTGCCATATCCCCGGATTCGGACGGCCGTTTTCTGGTACCTATGCATTCGTTCCTGCGCTCGGCAAATTCCTGGCCGGCAAAACTGGTGGTCCACAGTCCCAACTGGGGCAAGGTGAAGGAGTATTGCGAAAAATATCCCGAGGTGTTCCAACTGAAGGCGGACAAAACCCGCGACTATGCAATGACCTGCTACGGCAATCCGAAAACACTCGAGCTTTACCTTGAGAACGTAAAACAAAATTACGCCGACCCGAAGTGGCGCGCAAATCCAGAGAACAATGACAAATTGGGAGTCCTGGGCAATTTCATAACCGTGTCACCTGCCGATGCAGAGGTCGTATGTTACTGCAACGACTGCCGCAAACTCTGGGACGAATCTGCCGGACAATGGGGTTCCGCCTCCAAGATCATGTCCAATTTCGTCTCCAAACTCGCAGCGGAAGTCAAAAATAAATGGCCGGACAAGACCATCATTTTCCTGCCATACTTAAACTACAGCCTCGCCCCTGAAGGTTTCAAATTCCCGAACAACGTCGAAGTGCAGCTCTGCGGCATGCCCGGAATGGCAATGTACGCCCAGCCTGAGGTTTTCTCCTCAGAGCAGAAGAACATCGACAAGTGGGTCAATCTGACTGGCCGGAAAATCCAGGACTGGCACTACTGCTGCTGGCCCGAGGACCGTACAAAGGCTCCATTGTCCTATCCTCACACGGTGAAAAAATTCTATCAGGCCAACCGGGACAAGTCCGTAGGTTCTTTCATCAATGGGATCAAAAACCACTGGCCTCGGCAGAACATCACGCTATATTGCTGGTTGAAATTACTGTGGAATCCGGACTTCGATGTGGATGCCGCGCTGGATTCCTTTTGTGAAAACGCTTTTGGTCCCGCCAAGGCGCCAATGCTGGAACTGCTGAAGCTGCAGATGGCTGGATGGGAGGATACTGTTTGGCCAAAGGGTCTTATCTCACGCGAAGCCGTATTCGAGTTGTCTTATCCGAAGGACCGTGTCGAAAAAATGAAGGAGCAGATCGCGGCGGCAAGAAAGCTGGCGGCACCCAACCCGGAAGCGTTACGGCGACTGGAATATTACGTACAGCCATTCTCCGAGTTCTTCCAAGCCGCCGACCAGTACGCCTCTGGAGGCGGACTTAAGCCTCTGGTGTCAGTGAAAGTCGGTGAAAAGCCGAAGATCGACGGCAACCTGGATGACGCCGTCTGGAAACGGGCCGAACCGGTCAGCTTCGTCCGGGCCATGGACAGGAAAATTCATGAAACAAGTTATCCGACAACGGTTCGGTCGGTGTGGACGCCTGAAGGAATAGTTTTCGGCTTCGACTGTTCCGAACCAACCCCGGACTTGCTCGAGACCAAAAACGGGGGCTCGGACAATCCGCTGATGTGGTGGGACGACAACATCGAGATATTTTTGGACGTTACCGGGAAAAATCAGGGGGAGTATTACCAGTTCATGGTCAATCCCTCTGGAAACTGGTTTGACTCCAAAGCACGCGACCTGTCCTGGAATGCCAAGGGTGTAGAGAAAGCGGCAAGTGTTGGAAAAGACCGCTGGAGCCTGGAGGTGTTCATTCCATTCACGGCGTTTCCAGAGGCCTTGAAACCAAGCGGGGGTGCGGAGGTGCACTGGTCAGGCAATTTCACCCGTCACAGGGTCGCGGACAAGGGGCAGAACTCGACTAAAAGGCAAGTCGATGGTAGCCAGAGGGAGTATCAGCGCATGAATACAACCTATTGCGATTTCAGCAACAACATGGAAGATTTCGCCCCGATCGTATTCAGGGAGGCAAACTAGAGAGAGCTGACAGGAAACGTAAAATGAAAAAATACAATTTTGACTATGTTGAAGCCATGCTAAAACCAATTGACCTGCTTCATCGCCGCCTTGATCACGAATTGGTAAAGGATTTAGATGCGCATCCATTCATTGCAACCTTAACCTTGCCCTTGTCACGCTTGGCTATGATGGCGCCGAGCCTGTCGACGAACAACGATTCTGGACACCGGTGTATGGGTAGATGAAGCCTGCACGCTGGCTGAGATTCACTTCCACTGCGTATGAAAACACAGTCCAGGCGTGGGCGTGGACCGCTGCCATGCAGACACCCGCTCCAATGCCTGCACTGGAAAGAAAAGGAAAACTCCTTCAGTTGGGAGTGGATGGACATGTTTGGATGTTGGAATGAATAATAAATTCAGTACGTGAAGAAAAATTCATATGACAATCAAAAGGAATTACAGATGAATAAAGTAAGGATGGCTCATATTGGATGGTTATCGAATGATTGCGGTACCGACTGCGTGACAACTGCATGGTGCGACATTAACAAGGGAAAAATGGCTGATCTGGCAAAAAAACATCCTGACATACGGATGTACACGGATTACCGCAAGATGATTGCAAGTGCCGATTTCGATGCAGTTGTAATAGCAACTCCGAATTTCGTTCACGCAGAACAGGCAATTGCTTTTCTCAAGGCTGGCAAACATGTATTCCTTGAAAAACCCATGGGAATTACAAAAGAGGAAAGCGATGCGATACTGAAAGCGGCAGGGGAAAGCGGAAAAGTCCTGGCAATTGACTTTGAACTGAGGATTTCAACTTTTTCTCAAAGGATCAAGAAATTCATTGAAAGCAAGGAGTATGGCGAGCTTAAACGCATTGAGTTTATACATCACCGCGGTTCCTGGTTGGATGAAGGCAATGGAATATGGCGGGTAATACCGGAAAAGAGCGGAGGAATGTACCTCATGGAACCCGTTCATGAGGTTGACATATTCCGTTTCTTCGGCGGTGAAATTGATTCCGTCCAGACGACCGTTGGGCCAAACGTATTGCCTCATTACAAATTCCAGGATAATCTGTGCTCCCACTTCTTCTTTGCCAGTGGCGCACTGGGAACGATTCTTACTTCACACACCCACAGCGCCCAGACAAACAACCCCGCCTATGTAAACAGTGCATTGGGGCATGATATGTCGATGATACTCACCTTTACAGGAGGTTCTGTGTCCATTGACTTCATGAATTGCACTATTCTGTTCAATCGCTTCGAGGAATATCCGTCCGGTTCAGGGGCTCTGCGTGTGATATTTCAACGGAGAGAGGATTATTCTCCTGATGGCTGCATGAAATTCTGCCATGACATTAGTGCAATGCGGAAAGAATTTATCAGGAGGATAGCCTGCGGAGAAGCACCGATGCAGGATGCTCTTGACGCCTGGAAGAGCCATCAGGTCTGCCTCGCCGCGGAACAATCGGCAAAAGAAGACTTCAGACGTGTCAAAGTAGATTATAAACGATAAGCAAAATACAAAGAAAAAGAAGCATGGCTAAATTTTTACCAGTTGCAGTAGCCCAGATGGTTGGACGGTTGAATAATATCAAAGAGAACATGACCACAGCATGTTCCCTGTGCAAGAAAGCGGCAAGGAAAGGGGCAAAACTTATTCTGTTTCCCGAAGGATCCATCAACGGCAATGCCTTTGCCATTGAACACCAGGACTTTCTGCCTACAGATCCTCTCGAGTTTTCCATTTTTCAAGATATTGCTGACAGCTGTGATATCACTGTCTGTATCGGTTTCACTACACCATTGGCGGACAAGCTTAACAATGCATTTGCCATTATCCGCCCGGAAAAAGAAATACTCTTTCAATACAAATGCGCGCGCACCGGACAGGAACCAGAATTCCTGGCACCATACAATGATGCTACGCGCGCAGTATTTGAAGTGAATGGAGTTCGCATAGTCATTGTCATCTGCTGTGAATATGGACTGCCCAACATAGAGAAAATGATTGGATCTGCAGCGCCGGATCTACTTCTGCATCCTTCTGCCGGCTGTTTGAGAGAAGATCAAGTTGCATCGGGAGGTAACCACGAACAGAAAACAGAGGCATTCAAAAAAGAATGCCTGTCCGTAATCAAAAGCGCCGCGGCAGAAGTGAAACGCCGCGGCATTCCCAAGATATGTTCAAATCCGGTCGGCTTTGATGGTGAAAGATTCTGGCCAGGCAATTCGTTTGCAATAGATAAAAACGGGGAAATCGTATTGTGGATGAAAGGTGAAAACAGTCCGGACCGGATGAAAAACAAGGTCGAATTTAAAAACATCCCGATATGATTGTCAAATGGAAATAAAATAAATCTAAAATGTGCGGGAAATCCAGAACATGTATTCAGTAAAAGATTTCGGTGCAGCCGGAGATGGAATCATCAATGACACCAATGCAATTCAAAAAGCCATAGACGCATGCGCCTCGAAAGGCGGTGGCAAAGTTGTAATGGAGCCTGGCGTCTATCTTGCTGCGACGGTTCAGCGACATGAGCATCGAGACCATAGGAGACAACGCCATCGTCTGCAAAAACTGCATCAGAGTGAAACTGGACAACGTCGAACTTTCAAGTAGAGTAGACGACATATTATGATCAGTTGCATGACTGTCAGACATTCTATTTAAGACATTTTAAAATAAAAGGAGACTTGTAATAATATGGCTATCTACACTTGGTTGAGCAGTTCACTTGAGAGGAATTATCCGGCGACTCCGGTAAAAAGGCAGACATCGCTGGCAATTGATGCGGCGCTGAACGAGCGTTTCAGCTTCCAGCTTGTCGTTCGCAACGAAGTAAAGCTTGACGGAAACGACGGTCCGGTGAATGTATCCATGCATGCAGAGGCTCCGGAGGGTTGGGACGTACGGATAAGGCGCGTCGGATATGTTCCGATGCTTCACCGTAACACATGTACTATCGGGGAGGAAGCGGAAGGATTGGGGATGATTCCAGGCTATGTGCCGGATCCGCTTTTCGAAGAAACCTCCATGTCGCTGCCAACCAACGAGACTCACGCATTCTGGTTCTCCGTAAAGCCTCCAAACGGAGCCAATCCGGGCAAATTTGCGATTTCCGCAATTCTCACAGTCGCTGAGCAGAAAGAACAGAGAAGGACTGTTAAAGCCACTCTCCATAACGTGATCATCGCCAAAAGGCGCAATTTCGACGTTACAAACTGGTTCTATAACGATGCCATCCTGGATTTCCACAATTGTAAGGCATTTGACGAAACCTACTGGAAAATTCTTCCAAAATATCTTGAAAACATGGCCTCACATGGACAGAACATGGTTTATGTGCCGGTGTTCACCCCTCCTCTGGACGGTGTAAAACGCCCTACCCAGCTGCTCCGGATTACACGGAAAGGCAAGAACAAATACCAGTTTGACTGGAGTGATGTCAAAAGATATGTTTCCCTGGCCAAAAAGGCAGGTATTGAAAAATTTGAATGGTCACATCTGTTCACACAGTGGGGTGTTAAAAACGCCTTGCGCATTTACCATGGACAGGGTGCCGACGAGAAACTTCTCTGGCCTCCTGAAGAGAAACTTCTCTGGCCTCCTGAAACTGAGGCAACATCGGAAACATACCACAGCTTCCTGTCACAGTTCCTGCCGGAATTCCATGATTTCCTCAAGTCCGAAAAACTCATGTCCAGCAGCTTCTTCCATCTTTCCGATGAGCCACACGGAGATGAACACAGGGAAAACTACAGGAAAGCGCGAGAACTTCTACGCGAGCTTGCACCTTGGATGAAAGTCATGGACGCCCTCAGCGAAATCCAATTTGCAAAAGCGGGTCTGACCGATATCCCTGTCCCGTCAATATCAACGGCCCTCGGTTTCCTGGATGACGGCATTCCGTGCTGGTGCTACTACTGTTGCGGCCCGCGCGGACGATTTGTGCAACGACTTATGGACACTCCTCTGGCGAAAATAAGGATGAACGGCTGGCTCTTCTATCGCTGGCCGTTCCAGGGTTTCCTCCACTGGGGTTACAATTACTGGTATCAGTCACAGACTAGGAACAAAATAGATCCATTTGTTGTCCAGGACGGCTTGAAATGGCCGGGATGGGCCTATGGGGACTGTTTTATGGTATATCCCGGAGAAAACGGCCCATTGGACTCGATCCGTTGGGAAGTATTTTCTGAAAGCCTGCAGGACTATGCCCTGCTTCAGACACTTGGCATCTCAAGGGAGAAACTATCAGATGTCCACAGTTTCGAAGACTTCCCAAAATCAGCCGAATGGCTCAGCAAGACCCGCAAGAAACTTTTTTCCCGCAAAGCCAGTAAAAAAGAATAGTATACTTGAATATTATATAGTAATGGGCTATTCTATACACTAATAATTTATAGAATAGGTATAATATGTATATTCCAAGGTTATTGGATTTAAGAATTCTTGAATTCATCACGGACACGACTCCTAATAAAAACGTTCTGCTCGTGGAGGGAGCCCGCCAGGTGGGCAAATCTTCCCTTGTTCTCCAGGCTCTTGGAAAATGCAAGCGAAAACATTTTTCGTTTAATCTTGAAAAAGAAACTCTTCTACGGAGTGTCATAGACGATTGCGAAGAGTTTAATGAGTTCAATCAGGTGCTCAAGGACAGGGTTGGTTTTGACGGAGAGTCAGGACACGTCCTATTCATTGACGAGGCGCAGGAAAGCAGAAAGCTTGGCCGGTTTGTCAGGTTTATGAAGGAAGAATGGCGAAACTCAACCGTAATCCTGACAGGATCAACACTTTCAAGACTATTCAGGGATGATATCCGATATCCTGTCGGGCGTGTTCAGAAAATCACCCTGTGGCCTTTCAGTTTTTCAGAATTCCTGAGGGCGCTTGGAAAAGAGGATGTCTCAGACGAGATCTACAAAGGCAATACTGACATTTCTTCGAAACGGCATCTGTATCTACTTGAATTGTATGATCTGTTTTTAATTACTGGAGGACTTCCGGAGATTGTCATGGCGCATGCGAACGGAAGGGGTTTTGAAACCATGCTGGATCAGTTGATTGCCGATTACGAAAACGACTTTGTGAGAATTTTCGGGGAGAATGACATAGATATTGTCAAGTCATGTTTTAAAAGTGTCGCAAACTTTGTCGGCTCCCCGTCTAAAAATACGTCCGTCATCCCTTCCCCATCTACACCGCAGAATGCGAGAATAAACGATATATTCGCCCGGCTGGAATCCTGGCATCTCCTGATCAAGGCGGAACAGAAGGGTCCGAGTGCCGCGGCGAATCACAGTTATCTGCCGAAGCGTTACATGTTCGACACCGGTATTCTCCGGAGACTCCGTGAATCGGCCTGGCCTTCCATCAGTGTGATCAGGACACTGTCTTCGGCAGCACGCATTCCACTGGGAGGGGCTTTGGAGAATCAATGTGCGATTGATATCAGCCGATTCAATGAAAAAGTGTTTGGATGGAAGAAATATTCATCCGGCTGTGAGATAGATTTCATAGTCAAAAAAAACAATATGTCGGTGCCTGTTGAATGCAAGGCATCTCTCAAGTTTGACAGGAAACACATAAGGGGTTTGCTTGACTACATGTCGGAATACAATGTTGGAACCGGAATACTTGTAAGTCTGGCACCGTATCAGCAGATAGATGTGTCTGAAACAGGTAAAATTATAAATATTCCCGCATATATGATTGAATCGCTGGATAGATTCATTTGAGGGAACCTCTAAAAATTCGCATATGGTCCGCCACGGCGGACGGAAGATTTTTGAAAGCTCAAAAAGAATTTCTGAACGGCCTGTCCTCCCGTAGCTTCCCAGCGAAGGAGGAAGGCGTATCGGAGAGATACGCCGACAGAAGAACATTCTTCTTTGAGCCAAAAAGAACCGCAACCCGAAGGGAGACAGATTCTTATGGATTCCGACCGCGTCGCAAATCCGGTCACAGCCCGCAACGGGGCTGCTCCCGGCGTTTGCTCCTTGTCGGCTCTCCATAATCTCCTGTCTCGCGACAGAAGCCAGAAATCAAATTAAAACATCACTTGCCTCCGATATAAACTCAAGTTCAATAGCACAAGTATTGGCATGCAATACTGATTACCTGGGAAGAGTTTTACAGACTCAGCTTTAACACGACAATCACGGAAGATATCAATGCCGCGCGTCTCAGTTATGCAAAGCCGGGGAATTATACCCTTGATCATATGCTTGTTTTCATATTAGATAAATTCCATGAAATCTTCCTTTTTCCATTAGTCTTTTAGAGCATTCCACATTATATTTGTGCATTCATTTTTTTACAGCATGCGAGATTTAATTTTGGAGAAAGTTAATGAGCGAAGAAAAAAATTTATTTCCAGATATTCCCGTTAGCGGAAAAGATAATTATACGGCAAATGAAATTACGGTGCTAGAAGGTCTTGAAGCGGTCCGAAAACGTCCAAGCATGTACATCGGCGACACAGGGCTCCGCGGACTGCATCACCTTGTATATGAAGTTGTTGACAACAGTATCGACGAGGCCCTTGCTGGCCATGCGAAGAACATCGATGTGGTGATTCGAGTCGACAACAGCGTCTCCGTCAAGGACGACGGGCGCGGAATCCCGGTAGACATGCATAAGGAGGAAGGAAAACCAGCCGTTGAAGTTGTGCTCACAATCCTTCATGCAGGCGGAAAATTCGACCACAACTCCTACAAGGTTTCAGGCGGTCTCCACGGTGTTGGCGTATCCTGCGTAAACGCACTCAGCGAATGGCTGGAAGTCGAAGTCCACAGGGACGGATACGTCCACAACATCAGATTTGAAAGGGGCAAGACAGCCAGCCCGCTCCAGAAGGTCCGTCCAACAAACCTCAGGGGGACAACGGTCACGTTCAAGCCGGATTCCCAGATATTTTCAGAAACTGTATATGTATGGGACATACTTGCAAACCGTCTCAGGGAACTCGCGTTCCTCAACAAGGGGATAAAGATCACCCTCAAGGATGAACGCAATTCCAATGATATGCGCGATGAGACTTTCTGTTATGCAGGAGGAATAGTGGAGTTCATCAAACACCTGAACGCCAACAAGATCCCACTTCATCAGGATGTAATCTATCTGAGCAGATCAAAGGACGGCATAGAAGTCGAACTTGCCATGCAGTACAACGACACTTTCACGGAAACCATCTTCAGCTATGTAAATAACATCAACACCATTGAAGGTGGCACGCATCTTTCAGGGTTCCAGACCGCATTGACCAGAACTGTAAATAACTATGCCAAAAACTCCAACCTCCTGAAAAATGAAAAACCTGTCACGGGCAATGACACCCGCGAGGGACTTACCGCGGTAATAAGCGTAAAAGTTCCTGAACCTCAGTTTGAAGGTCAGACGAAGACCAAGCTCGGGAACGGTGAAGTCAAGGGAATTGTGGATTCGGTTGTCAATGACGGCCTTTCCGCGTTCCTCGAAGAGAATCCCCAGACCGCCAAGGAAGTCATATGCAAGGCTCTTACGGCTGCACGCGCCAGGGAAGCCGCGAAGAAGGCCCGTGAGCTTGTCCAGAGGAAAGGTGTCATGGACGGTTTCTCGCTTCCAGGAAAACTTTCAGACTGCTCTGAAAAAGACCCGGCAAGATCCGAAATCTACATTGTCGAAGGTGATTCCGCAGGCGGTTCTGCGAAACAGGGAAGGGACAGCAAATTCCAGGCCGTCCTGCCGATACGTGGAAAACTGATCAACGTTGAGAAGGCAAGGCTCGATAAAATCCTCCAGAACAAGGAGATCCAGTCCCTGATTGCCGCCGTAGGGTGCGGGGTGGGTCAGGATGAATTCGATATTGCAAAAGCACGCTATCACAGGGTCGTCATCATGACCGACGCAGACGTTGACGGGTCGCACATCCGCACGCTTATCCTCACATTCATATTCCGCCAGATGAAACCGCTTATTGACGCCGGATATGTATATATTGCAAAACCCCCCCTCTTCAAGGTGAGGAAACGCAAGAAGGAAAGATACATCGACACAGAAGAACAGCTTGACAAATACCTGATTGAACTCGGGCTTGAAGAAGCCGAGGTTTTCAGGATTCCGGGGAAGAAAATGGAGGCCGAGGAGCTTTCAAAATCAATTGAAATACTCAATTCGGTGCAGCAGATAGCTGCGGGACTTCAGAGGCACGGAATTGAACCTGAAAAATTCTTCCAGACGATCCAGAACGGGAAATTCCCGCTTGCGAAGATTATTGTCCGCGAAAACGACGGGACTGTTTCTGAAGCATATGTCTATTCGGACAAGGAGGAGGCAGACATAATTGATGCCGCCGAGAAGAGGCTTACACGCCATAAAGAGGATGAATTCTTCTCCCTGGAACCTGAAATAATTGATGAAGAGGGAAAGGTCATACAGAGCAAACGGGAACTGCATCCGAATATTGACGTGGTGACCGTCTATGAATCCAAGGCCTGCGAGGATCTTGCCGCCAGCCTGGCCAAGTATGAGCTAGACATCCGCACTCTTTATTCCGGGGAAAAACCTACTTTCGAGATTATCATCGGAGATGACGGCAAGAAGATTGAATTGAATTCACTCATCCAGCTTTTTGAGGAAATAAAAAGGCTCGGACGCCAGGGTCTCTACATCCAGCGCTACAAGGGGCTCGGTGAAATGAATGCGGAGCAACTTTGGGAAACCACCATGGATCCTAGTCAGCGCAAGATGATAAGGGTGACCATGGAAGATGCTGTAGAAGCCGAACGGATCTTCACTCTCCTCATGGGCGACGAAGTTGATCCCCGCAGGGACTATATCGAAAAATACGCATCAAGCGTAAAAGATCTGGATATCTAGGAGAAGAACATTGTCAAAGAAATTCATACGCGGACTAAGTAAATACGGCAGTGGCATAGACAGGCTGTTCATAATGCTTTTCAGCCTGCTTGTAATTTCCTTGACATCATTGCTTTTTTCCGTATACCAAAACTTCCTCGAGGAAAAACAGAAAGCCTTTCAAAATGAAGCTTTTTACGCCGCTAAAGTCTACTCTGAACTTATTGAATCCCATTTTTCGCACCTCAGGGAAAAACTACAGCAGCTTGCAATCATGCCTTCCGTAATAAATTTCACAGCCGCTGGCGAATCAATGGTAACCGATCTCTATGACTTCAACAGTGAAAAGGATTTTGTAAAGGCGATTACAAGGATTTCCCCGGATATGAAGACCATATTCACAGTCCCGGGAGACCTGCCCATAGATGCCAATCTGACCGCCCAGAATCATTTTCAGAATGCGATTAGCGAGAAACGGACGATTGTCAGCAACCCATTTTCCATAGCCGAAGGGGCTAAAGTTGCGGCTTTGTCCGTTCCTGTTTTTGACAATGACAAGTACAAAGGCTCCTTGTCCATCCTTATTGATTTTGACTCCCTTTTAAAGTTCTATCTGAGCAAAATCCAGATAAGGGGAACCGGGAAATCATGGGTGGTGGACAGCGAAGGGAATACCATCCTCGTTCCGGGATATGCCGGCAAAATAAGTTTAATCTCCCTGCAAACTGAACTCAGGGTTTCCCTCCTCAAGGAGATGCAGAAGGAAAAAGAAGGCATCACAAAGTATAAGATAATGGATAAAAATGAAGTTGACAGATATCTGTCATACAGCACTATCCGGCTCGGAAAAAATCAGACTTGGTTCATATGCATTGACGCATCAGAGAATGAAATCAGGAACGCGCTTCCACATTTCGATTTTTTTGAACCATACTGCATATACCCATTCATCACGTTCATTCTTATGGCCACTTTGCTTGTCATAAGTTATATCCTGATGGCAAAGCAATATGTCCGCCTACTTGAAAAACAGCTGCTTCAAGCCCAGAAAATGGAGACATCCGCGATTTTCATCAACGGGATCGCCCATGATTTCAACAATATCATCCAGCTTATGAAGTGCATCCCCGATATGCTTAATGCAAACGAAGGTAAATCCTCTGAAAACGATATAAAACTCATCTCCGATATAACTGAAAGGGCTTCCAAGCTAACATCGCAGCTGACAAACTTCTATCTCAGGACATCTTCTCAATATGAAAACGTGGATTTGAATAAATGCGTTGAAAACACCTCAAAGATACTGCAGCGCTTTTTTGACAGGAAAATATCAATAGAAACTGAATTTGCGAACAACATTCCATTCATAAAGGCGTCACAGTCTGAAATCGAACAGCTTCTCATGAATCTCTGCATCAATGCCCGCGATGCCATGCCAAAAGGGGGAACCCTGTTCTTGAAGACTGAATTTATTACGGATGAAAGTATAGATATTCCCCTGAGGAAACTTCCAAGGGTCCCGCAGATTCTTTTATATGTATCGGATACTGGAATTGGAATGTCAAAGGAAGTTCAGAAAAGCATATTTGTGCCTTTTTTCACTACAAAAGGAACAAAAGGTACCGGGATCGGGCTTTCAACGGTCTCAATTATAGTTGATAATTTAAAAGGTAAGATATTTGTGGAAAGCAAAGTGGGTGAAGGCACTCAATTTTATATTTATTTACCCGTGGACAAAAAAGATAATGAAAAGTAAAAATACCGCAAAAGTCAAAGCTCTTGTAATTACCGGATTCGGGTTGAATTGTGAAGCGGAAACATCTGCGGCTTTCCGCATCTGCGGAGCAACACCGGAACAGATACACCTTAACGATCTTCTTAGCGGCAGCCGCAGCCTTGACGAATTTCACATACTGGTCTTCATAGGAGGCTTCTCTTTCGGCGACCACCTCGGCGCAGGCACCATTTTCGCCAACAGAATAAAGTTCCGCATGCGTAAACAACTTGAAAAATTTGTTGCCGACGGCAAACTTGTAATCGGCATCTGCAACGGCTTCCAGACACTCACCCGCCTAGGTCTGGTTCCAGCCCTGGACGGTCAATATTTCACACAGCAGGCCGCACTCGCACACAATGACAGCGGAACCTTCCGCGATGACTGGACACACCTTAAAGCCAACCCGAAATGCAAATGCATCTTCACAAAGGGGATTGACCGTGTCTTCCTTCCAATCCGCCACGGTGAAGGCAAGTTTGCAGCAGATGATGCCGTTCTGAAAAGAATCGAAAAAGAAAATCTTGTCGCCCTCAGATACTGCGATCCGAAGGGGAACGTCAAATGCGGATTCCCCGACAATCCAAACGGCTCCCTCAATGGCATAGCCGGAATATGCGACACAACAGGCCGTATTTTCGGACTCATGCCTCATCCCGAAGCGCATCTCTCACCTTTCAATTCCCCCTGCTGGACAACAGAAAAAATTGAGGGTACGCTTCCAAAAGAAGGACAGGGTGTCGTGTTTTTCAGGAACGCAGTCACTTTCGCATCAGAAAATCTCATATAATTCCCAGTCAATGGCAACATTATGCGTCCTTTGCCTGAAAACATGATCCATGCACCTTGCAGGAACAACACGGAGTTGCTTGCTGAAACAGTCTCCGCCCTTTCAAGAAAATTCCCGGAACTTCCCCGTGAAGAAATAATGAAACTGGCCGCTCCTCTGATATGCCCCGACAACATTAATTTCCCCGAGCTTAACCTTGACCCTGAAACAACCGAATGTCATATCGGAACCAATAAGGCAGAACTCTCTCCTGCGGAATTCGCAGTTTACTGGCTTATGGCAATCAGGCGCAAGAACGGGCTTAGCCCTCTTCGCGGAGAACAAGCACTGCTTGAAGAGTTCAGGGCTTTCGCTGAATCTACTTCTTCAAATGTTATGCCGGCAATAATCAGAAATGACAGATTTAAGGATATTGAAGCCGATGCTCTCAAGGCAATTGTGGAAGGCATTTCAAGCAAAATAAAAGACTCCGTTGAAATAATGAATGGAATGATCCACCTCCTCCCTGTTAAGGGAACAGGTATCTACGGGATATCTATACCCTCCTCTAAAATATTCTGCCCTAGAAATTATTAGTCATAAAAATATTATTCTTTCTATTATGTTACACTCCAATTATTTATGATTTATTACTACTAATTTTATATTATTACTTGACATTATTTAAAAACATCGTATAATATAAATGTTTACTGTTTATATAAACATGCATAAAAGGATATTAAAAATGAAATATATAGAAATCCAAAATATTTCGAGAAGGCTGAAAACTATAGTGGGAACTGTGGCGCTTGCTGCGGTTGGACAAGTTTATGCGTCAAATCAACTGATAACAAACGTCTCGTATGATCCGACACGCGAACTGTACACTGCGTACAATGCAGCCTTTGCGAAACACTGGAAAGAAAAAACAGGAAATGCACTGACGGTTCAGCAGTCACACGGCGGTTCGGGAAAACAGGCGCGGGCCGTCATTGACGGACTTGATGCCGACGTTGTAACCCTTGCCCTTGCCGGGGATGTTGACGCCATAGCGCAAAGCAAAATCATCTCTGAGGACTGGCAGAAGCACCTTGAATACAACAGTGCACCATATACCTCCACTATTGTTTTTGTGGTTCGCAAGGGAAATCCAAAAGGAATAAAGGACTGGAATGATTTGGTGAAACCGGGTATCTCCGTTATCACTCCAAATCCTAAAACCTCAGGAGGGGCGCGCTGGAATTATCTTGCCGCGTGGGGATATATACTTAAAAAGGAGCTCGGGGACCTGGAAAAATTGAAGTCTGCACCGGATTCTGAAGAAGTGAAAAAAGCGCAGATAAAGGCTCATGAATTCATTGAAGCGCTTTATAAGAACGTACCAGTGCTCGATTCAGGTGCGCGCGGATCAACTGTCACATTCGTCCAAAGAGGATTAGGAGACGTATTCCTGTCCTGGGAAAACGAAGCATTCCTGGTCAAAAAGGAATTCGGCGCCGATAAATTTGACACCATCGCGCCCTCCATAAGCATTCTGGCCGAACCTTCGGTATCAATAGTGGATAAAGTCGTCGACAAGCATGGAACCAGGAAGGTTGCCGAGGCATATCTGAAATATCTGTATTCTCCAGAAGGCCAGGAAATAGCCGCAAAGAATTTCTATCGTCCCCGCCTTGCAGATGTTGCAAAGAAATATGAATCCAATTTCCAGAAGCTTGAACTATTCACCATAGACGACGTATTTGGCGGATGGAAGAAGGCCCAAACCGAGCATTTCTCCGACAAGGGAATCTTCGACCAGATATATAAACCCACGAAATAGGGAACGGAATCTGAACATCGAACATTCAACTTCGAACTTCCAACTTCGAATTGGTTCGGAAGCAAAAGTGGAAAGTGAGTGAATGTAGGAGTTAAAGTTTGTTGGAGTTCACAACTTTAGTTGTGTCTTAAAAGTGGAACAAAAGCATTAAGAA
>CAZION010000060.1:0-32567 GCA_964540865.1 uncultured Victivallis sp. | reverse complement strand
GGGATTCCAGATTTTAATTTTGGTTTTGGGATCGGAGAGCCAATCATCCGCCACCGCCGCTGATGTCACGCCCAGAATGAGGAGACAGCCGAGAAAAAAACGTCCAAACCCTGTTTTATCACCGTTCATACGCATTCCTTTCCGTAGCTAATTTCTTTTTTTCTCCTCAGGACGAGGATGAATTGATTCTTATTTTTACCTATTTGATAAACCTATGCCGCGATATTGCGGAAATCAAGGGGGGCGTGTCAAAAAAAAGACAAAACATGTAAGCGTATATCAACCGCCTGAGCTGGGTGTTTTCGAGGCTGACTGTCAGATGTTTCTTGAAATTATTTTGATGCGAACAGCCCCCATGCTTCAGGAAGCCCCGGAATCTTGCATCAGCGGATTTTGCGAATAAGTAAATGGTTCTTTGAGTGCAGCGGGGATAAAAGCTCTCCTCTACTATGGAAAATCAAATATGAAATTGATTATTCTAGAATTGTATGATTTATTGATGTGAAAAGCGAATCACTTGGAGTGCTCGTACCTTGTTACCGCCTTTTTTCTGACAAGCAAGCTTGTCAGACATACGAGGAGCAATCTCCTCTGGACAAGGCTGAAGCGAGCTTCAGCGCTTCCTCCGTCGCTCTTTGAGCTATTGAGGTCAGGCCGGAGCTCCTGACGTAAATACATAAAAAAAGATAAAAAATATTTTTTTAACCAGGTCGCCTCATGTAATCCCGCTCCGTGAGATACTTGAGCGTATCGCTGGAGGACAATGACGATGCAATACTACAAGCCAGACGGGAATTTCTTCGTCGGGGACTGCATGCCGTTCTCATATGAAGGAACATTTCACCTATACTATCTGATCGATGAAGGTCATCACGGAGCGTTAGGGGGGCTAGGCGGCCACCAGTGGGCGCATGCGAGTACAGAAGACCTTGTTCACTGGACCCACCATCCCCTTGCGATACCAATTACGGAGAAACACGAGTGCTCGATTTGCACGGGATCAGTGTTCTTCCACGGTGGCATATACTACGGATTCTATGCCACTCGCCTGAATGACTGGACGCAATATGTGAGCCTGGCCACGAGCGGAGACGGCATCCGCTTTGCAAAGACCACTCCAAATCGGCTGGCCTCACCGCCTCCAGGATACAACCCGTGTCACTACCGTGATCCCGTCGTATTCCAAGACCGGGAGACCGGCCTTTTTCATATGCTCGTGACAGCCCTGCTGGACGACCATCCCATTGCCGGGCGCGGTGGCTGCCTGGCGCACCTGGTTTCCAGTGACCTGATGAAATGGGACCACAAAGAGCCGTTTTACATCCCTGGCTTCCCGGATGTACCGGAATGTCCAGACTGGTTCTTCTGGAACGGTTGGTACTACCTTATGTTCAGCAACGGAGGTGTGGCTCGGTACAGGATGTCCAGACAACCCCTGGGGCCATGGGTGCGGCCACAGGTTGACAATCTCGATGGCGGAGCAGCCAGAGTGATGAAGACCGCGGCGTTTAGCGGTGATCGGCGCATTGGCGTTTCCTGGATCGGGACACGCACCGGCGATAAAGACAGCGGTAAACTTCAATTCGGCGGGAATATGGTCTTCCGTGAACTTGTGCAGCACTCCGACGGCACACTGGGTACGCGTTTTCTCCCGGAAATGCTCCCAAAGGACAGTAAGTGGGTAACTCCCACACCGACAGCGCCAAGAGCCGGGGTCCAGTGCC
This sequence comes from uncultured Victivallis sp., assembly GCA_964540865.1. Lineage (GTDB taxonomy): Bacteria > Verrucomicrobiota > Lentisphaeria > Victivallales > GWF2-50-93 > GWF2-50-93. The sequence goes on along the minus strand of CAZION010000060.1, from coordinate 30,843 downwards.
TTCCAGGCAACGTACGACTGGCGCCCACCCATGGGATGGAAGCCGCTCTCATCAAAGGATTACCGCGCAATTTCCGCATGACGGCCGAGATCTCCGGTGTTTCCGGAACAGGAGTGTTCGGCCTGCGTATCCACCGCAGCAGCGACGAAACTAATTACCACTCCGATACCGGTTATGATATTTGCTTTGATCCTGCCGGAAAAACCGTCCGGTTGCATACTCAAGCGCTCATCCGTGTCGAGGGACTTCAAAATCCGTTCAGGCTGGATATCATGGTCAGAGAGTCCCTCATCGATTTGTGCATAAACGACTGCCGCTGCCTGATTGATCGCTGCCCAGAGCAGCAAGGCAACAGTCTGATGTTCTATGGATGGGATACTGCGGTAACTTTCAACAATATACGGATCACCGCGCTACAGGATTGGTGAAGAAGACACTCCGAAAAAGGAACGTCTCAATCTTCATTCACATGTACTATTGCAAGACCGCATTTGATTTACGGTTTGACGGTTTTTGCCGGAACCAGTTCAAAGTGACGGGACTTGGGCTGAGCCCCTTCGCGTATTTTACCGTCCGCTTCCTTCACTTGCGCAAGAATTTTTGCGAGCTGATCCTTCTGTTCCTGTGTAGCGTCTTTCGCAACCGCTTTTGATACACTTCTCCATTGTCCAACCAAATTCCCCTTGGTGCGCACCAATGAAAGGATTGAACGGCACTGGTCGGCGACTGGCCCTTTTTCAAGAAGGCCCATGTTCCAACCTTTGGCAAGTTCGGCAGAGGACACTGTCGCCACTTTCACGCCATCAATGCTGACATCGTAACTATCAGCCTTAAGTCCTGATACCGTAAGCATATACTGACTGAGGTTTGCTATGCTGTCCAAAACGGTTATGGCTGGCCTTGCTTCATCCGGAATCGGGAAGGGAAGAGCTTCATCAAGACGGTCAAATGACAAGTTCTCTCCAGTAGTTTTAATGTTTTCGACCTTGCACTGTACGGATTCCTTGGCAGTTCCTGATTTGGCGTCTACGGATGCAATACTGACTAATCCCGGAGCCTTGAATCCGGTCAGCAATGTCGCCGCCATGGTAAGCTGGCCGACCGGGCCGGGATGGACCGGATCACCCATCATGCTAATCGGCTGTTTCTCCATCTTGCTCCATACTTCCAGGAACGCCTTCGCATGTTCAGCACCTGCCATGTCCGGCTGTGCGGCAAGCAAAGTTCTGACGGCGATCAAGTGGTTGGCTATGTTTTCCCGCGGTTTATTCAGAGACCATAATTCCATAAGTGGATTGAACTGATCAGAATAGGGGATCTTCTCCTTTTCGGAAAATACTTTTAGCGCATCGGCATATTCTTTGAGACGGGCATTGCCTGGGTCAAGTTTCGTCAGAGGACTGCCGTTATTCATCGGGCTGGAGGAGAACAGTACCGGACGTGCGTTTATAGAACGGATTTTTCCGACGAGTCCGTTCATGTTTTCCATGAATTTGTCGGTGACGAACCCGCCTTGGTCGTTCATGCCAAGTTCAACAGACACAACAGTCGGATTCCAAGGCGCGACATCCCAGGCGAAACGATCCATTACTTTCGGTATTGTATCTCCCCCAACTCCGGAATTACGGAAGCAGAAGGTGAGTTTGGGAAAGCGTGCATAGCAGAAGGCTTCAAAATAGCTGGAATGCATGTGCTGGGCTGTAATGCTGTCACCGACCATCACCCAGGTGTCACCGTCCTTCAGCGGGAATTCGCTTTGCGCCTGCGCAACAAGCATACCGAAGCCAAACACAGCCCCGCCAATCAAACCAGTCATCATTTTTTTCAAACCGATGATCTTCATCCCGACCTTCCTCCATATTGTATTTTCGTTAATTGTAGCTGTAAGCAAAATGCGAATTCTCAGAGGTTCCCCTTAATGAAAAACCTCGACAATGATATATCAACATTGAACCAATTTCAAAACTGGAACCCTTATATATTGAAAAGAACCTCTAAACCATTTATTTAATAAGTTTTTGTCTTTCGACTATATAAAAACATGGCTCATATGCTAATTTATCCTTTCTCAAATTTTTTATTCTTATATAGACATAAGTTTTGTTTCACAAAACGTTAACCAATGAACGAGGTATATAGTGAGCTACACTATCATTGTGTTCGTAAAACAGGTGCCGGACACGAAAAACGTGACCGGCGAGGCTATGAAGCCGGACGGTACTGTGAACCGCGCCGCGCTTCCCGCCATATTCAACCCGGAAGATCTTAATGCACTAGAACTTGCACTCCAGCTTAAAGACAGGTATGGGGCAAAGGTGGTTGTCGGGACAATGGGTCCGCCAAACGCTTCGGAAGTTCTACGTCAGTCCCTCTACAGGGGCGCAGATGAAACCATTCTGCTTACAGACCGTGCATTCGCAGGCGCTGACACGCTTGCCACCAGCTACGCACTGAGCTGCTGCGCAAAGAAATACGGGAAATTCGATCTCATCCTGTGCGGAAGACAGGCTATAGACGGAGATACGGCCCAGGTCGGTCCTCAGCTGGCTGAAAAACTCAACCTCCCTCAGATCTCATATGTTGAGGAAGTGATTTCCCTTGAAAAAAACAAAGTCAGGGCGAAAAGGGCGATCGACGGCGGATACGAAATACTTGAATCCCCGCTTCCTGCCCTTATGACGGTCATTGATGCGAACGATCCGCGGCCTCCAGCAGCCAGCAAGATCATGAAGTATAAGAAAGCCAAGACAAGAACTGAACTTCTTGCCCAGCATGCCGGCGCATCCTACACCGACGCCGAGTTCATCGCCGAGGAAACTGAAGTTCTGAAGAAGAAAGGCCTCTGGATAAATGAATTGAACGCCTCCGAAGCCGGAGCGGATCTTGAACGTACCGGACTGAAGGGCTCGCCGACAAAGGTCAAACAGATCATGAGCGTTGTCCTGAAAGGTGGAACTTTCAAGAATATCGAGCCGACTGAAACAGGTATCAATTCTCTCATTCACGAACTAATTGAAGATCACACCCTGGGGTAAAACAATATGTCAGAAAAAATTGGAAATGTCTGGATTTTCGTTGAGCAGGAAGGCGGAAAAATCGCAAACGTAAGCCTTGAACTTGTTTCAAAAGGCAGAGCGCTTGCAGACCGTCTCGGAGTGAAGGCTGAAGCAGTTTATCTCGGGAACAACATCGAGAGTTCGGCAAGCACCCTTTACCATTATGGTTGCGACACGGTCTATCTCGCGGAAGACCCGCGCCTTGAACCGTTCACCGTACTCCCTTATGCAAAAATACTCATGCACCTCATCAAGGAGCACCGTCCGAACATCCTTCTCTTCGGCGCAACCGCAAAAGGGCGCGAGCTCGGACCGCGTGTGGCTTCCACCACACTCTGCGGTCTTACTGCGGACTGCACCGACCTGCAGATCGATGATTTTGAAGACAAAATCGGACAGAAATCATATAAGAACAAACTCATGCAGATTCGTCCAGCCTTCGGTGGAAACATCATTGCGACCATCGTGAACACATGGCAGGATCCCCAGATGGTGACTGTCAGGCCCGGCGTAATGAAACTGAATGAACCGGACAAGGCGCGCAAGGGCAAACTTGTAAGGATCAAACCTGAAATCAGCGCTGAAGACACCATTATCAAGGTGATAGAGCGCGTCCAGAAGGAAAAAGACATCGACCTTCAGGCGGCACCGATAATTGTCGCCGGCGGATACGGGCTCGGAGGCAAGGAGAACTTCAAACTCATCGTCGAACTTGCAAAAGCCCTCGGCGGAGAAGTCGGAGCCTCGCGTGCAGCTGTCGACGCCGGCTGGGTCATCCACGACCACCAGGTCGGGCAGACAGGCGTGACCGTACGTCCGAAACTTTATATCGCCTGCGGAATCAGCGGTTCAGTACAGCACCGCGCCGGCATGGCGGAAAGCCAGAAAATCATTGCCATCAACAACGATCCCGACGCCCCGATATTCTCGGTTGCACATTACGGGATTGTCGGCGAGGTCAATGCCATCATTCCCAAACTGATAAAAGCATTCAAAGCCAAAGTATAAGGAGATAGATACATGTCAAATTTTTTCACCGATAATAAAGATCTCCAGTTTACGCTACAGAATCTCGAGCTTGAAGAAGTCGTAGGTCTGCGCGAAGAAAATTACGCAGAATGCAAGAAATATGACCATGCTCCCGAAGATTACAAAGACGCCATCGACAACTATCGCAGGATCCTTGAAGTCATTGGCGAAATAACCGGCGAGAGGATCGCCCCCAGATCAAGGCAGATCGACGAGGAAGGTCCGAAACTCGAAAACGGCGTGGTCACATATCACCCGCTGACCGTCAAGAACCTTGATGACCTCAAAAGTGCGCAGGTCATGGGCGTAATGCTCCCGTACAAATACGGCGGCCTCAATTTGCCGAACACAGTTTACACGATGATGACTGAAATGGTTTCACGCGCTGACGCAAGCCTCCAGAACCTTTTCGGGCTCCAGGACATTTCCGAGACAATCTATGATTTTGGAACAGATGAGCAGAAAAACAAATACCTGCCCCAGTTTGCAAGCGGTGAAGCCGACGGTTCAATGGATCTTACGGAACCGGATTCGGGTTCGGACCTCCAGTCTGTCCGCCTCAAGGCCACTTTCGACCCGGTGAAAAACCAGTGGTATCTTGACGGCATGAAGCGTTTCATCACAAACGGCTGCGCAAAGATACACCTTGTCCTCGCACGTTCGGAAGACGGCACCTCTGACGGACGCGGCCTTTCAATGTTCATCTGTGAAAAATGCCCCGAGCTCGTTGTCAGGCGGATCGAGCACAAGCTCGGCATCCACGGAGTCGCAACCTGCGAACTCCAATACAACCATGTGCCCGCACAGCTCTGCGGACAGCGCAAAAGAGGCCTCACAAAATATGTCATGTCCCTCATGAACGGCGCACGCGTCGCGATAAGCGGACAGGCCCTCGGAATTGCCGAGGCCTCATATTTTGAAGCCAGGAAATACGCCTCCGAACGCGAACAGTTCAAGAAACCGATCGACAAGTTCCCGCAGGTTTACGACATGCTCACCAGGATGAAGATTAAAATCCTCGCATGCCGCACCCTCCTTTACGAGACGACAAAGCATGTTGACCTCCGCGCCTGCTATACCAAAAAGGTGGAAGAGATTCCGGAAGGGCAGATAGATGTCGAGCTGAGGGAGAAACAGAAGTACTATTCGAAAGTCGCCGCTGTCATGACACCCATGAGCAAGGCGATGTGCACCGAGGTCGCAAACCAGGTGGCTTACGACTCGATACAGATCCATGGCGGAACCGGGTTCATGCATGACTTCAATGCGGAACGTTACTACCGTGATGCCAGAATCACCAACATCTATGAAGGTACGACACAGCTTCAGGTTGTCGCCGCAATCGGCGGAGTGATACAGAGGGTGCTCGAACCACTGCTCCAGAAACTTGCATCACTTCCCTACGAAGGCACACTCGAACGCATGGCGAAAGAACTTGAAAAAATGCATAAGAAGCACCTTGATGCAGTCAAGTTCGTATCTGAAAAGAAAGACTCAAACTACTACGACCTGATGGCCCGTCCGCTGGTCGAGATGGAAACTTATATCTTTGTAGGCTATCTTATGCTTCGTGATGCCTTGAAGAATCCGGCAAGATCGGTTCTGGCAGAGAAATATGTTCTTTATTCAATTCCGGATTTCAATTGCAGGCATGAACTTGTCATGAGCAATGATTTCTCTACTATTGACAAACATCGTGAAATTGTGGATTATTGAAAATGTAGCACAGGCATCTCGCCTGTGTGTTTTCTTGAAATGCAATTTTCTATACAATTAAATTAAGGAGGTTTTATTTTATGAATTCGAAATATCTTGAACAAGCAAGAAAAATGATTCCGGATCCCCGGAAACTCGTCATCACCGCTTCCAGAAGGGCGAAATACCTGACAAGAGGCGCACGCCCGATGATCAGGACAACTGACGATAATTCCTTGAACGTCGCACTTATGGAAATCGGCGAAGGCCTGATAACCTGCGAAGAAGCACCTGTGGAAAAAGCGGCGAAGAAATAGTTCTGCGTTTTTGGCTCGACCTTATTGCGGACTCAAATCCTGTTGAAACGGGATTTGAGTCCGTTTTTTGTTCCGAGCAATTTTCGAATTGTATCTGACGTTTGTAAGTAGCGCAATTTATTGCGCGATGCCTTTAAGAACGGCGGATGAATTCGCCTACTGCGAACAGAATTCCAGTCATTTTACGAATGCACCAGCATTCCCCGGAGTGCGAGTGCCCCGAATGGTGCCCCATAAGTGTCGCCACCCTGCGGGGGCTTATTGTCTTTATGTAGTCCTTATTTCCCCAAGGCTTACGCCTTTGGGCTACATTATTACACCTCCTGCGGAGGCTATTATTATAAAGTACCTGTCCTTATCATTCAGCCCTCGCAGAGGGCGACATATTGTAGCCCCATGCACAAGCATGGGGATTATGAATAATCAAATATAATTATCAGTCCCCGCAGGGTGGCGGCACAACATCAAGGTGATTCTTTGATCGACAAAGATCACTTAAGTTGGGGATCACTCCGTGTGATCCGTTCGTCGCCAACATTAGACCTCATTTAGGTCGGGAGACTATTTCGGCAAGGCGAATCACCGCTCCGTTTTGTCTCCATGAACAGACTCGCACAGTCGCAGTAAATGAAAAGCTGTAACTCCGTTACAGCACTCCTGCGGATGCCTGCGGCATCGTAATGCAAACACAAAACTATTCCCCGCATAACCAGTAGGCTCCTCGAGCTCCATGCAGATGAAACGTTGAAGATAATTTAGCATGGAACACTTGACCTGATACGTATGATATGTTAGCGTGATATATAATAGATTAACCGCAAAACAACAGATTCAGAAAATGCCTAAAAAGATGAAACAACAATCCTCCTTTTTTGTAAAAGCCGTTTTGACTCTGGCCATCCCCGCAGCTTTAGCCCTAGTTGCCTATGCCGGTTATACTTTTGTCAGGAACGCCTATGTCAACAAACAGAAACTGATGGCCCGAGAAATCTCTGAATTCAAAATTCCCACTGATGAAGAAATACTTCAGGAAGCTGCGAAATCCGCAAATCTGGAATATCCGGTTGACAAGCCAGCGAAAACTCTGGAGCAAATCACAAAGGATGCCGAGGCTACCGCAAGAAAAATGACTGATGAAAAATTCAACAGGAAAATTCTTGCAGAGCAAATAAGCGATGCCATAAAGTCATTTAAGGAGGCAGCTCCGGGACAAAACATCGAGTTCGCAAGGAAAAATGCCGTCGGAACTGTAAAAGGCATATACAAAGGAAGGGACGGAATATTTGTCCTGGTTGACGCGCAGAAATACAGTATAAGGGACATCATGGAGGAGTACAGATATCTTTTTGATCCCGACCTGGGCACAGTCAGAACGCAGGAAAGAATCAATGAACTCAAGACTTCTTTCAAGGATGAAAGCGCCAAATATTTCGAAGAGAATAAAAAGAGGATTGAAGAGGAGCTCCTCGCATCATCAGGATATATGAGGATTGAAGGCGGAAACTGGCGTGCAAAGTCTGATGTCCTCGAAGAAGCTTCCGGTAAATTGAAATTGGATAAAGAGGGTGCCAGGCAGAATGAAATAAAGAGAATCATCCGGAAGAATAAACTCTTCGGCATTTATACGGTCACCCCGAAATGACGCAAAAACACTATTTCTATGGTTATATTTACAGGCAGGTATTATATTTATCTTTATGAAAAGCAAAAAGATTCCAAAACTCGACTGGAAAAGGATAAAGATCCTTATAAGCCTCGCACTCGAGGAAGATATCGGCGGCGGTGATGCGACAAGCATTTCAGTTATACCGATAAACCTTAAAGCCAGCGCTGTACTGCTCTGCCGCGAGGACTGCGTCTGCGCAGGCCTTCCTGTCGCCGAAGCCGTTTTCAGGGCAATCGATAAAAATATCAATTTCACTCCAAAAGTAAATGAGGGAGGGCGTTGCAGGAAAAACACGGTGATGGCTGTTGTCACTGGAAATGCGCGTTCACTGCTGACCGCCGAGCGCACGGTCCTCAACTTCTTCCAGCGCCTCTGCGGAGTCGCCACCATTTCTGCGAAATTCGCAGAAGCCGCGGAAGGGTCGAAAACTGAAATCCTCGACACCCGCAAGACAACTCCCGGCTGGCGCAACCTCGAAAAATATGCGGTCGCAGTCGGGGGAGCTTCAAACCACAGGATCGGTTTATATGACCGCATCATGGTCAAGGACAATCACCGCGAACTTGCGGGACTGGAAGGTCCGGGCGGAATCCGCCGTTCGGTCGAAAAGGCCCGCAAAACATATCCGCGCCTCGAAATAGAAGTGGAGGCGGACAGTCTTCAGGAAGTCCGCGAAGCTGCCGATGCAGGAGCTGACTACATTCTTCTTGACAACATGACCAATCAAATGATGGCGAAGGCGATTAAGATAAATGCCGGCAGGGCCAAGCTTGAGGCAAGCGGTGGAATTACACTTGACCGCATCCCTTCAATAGCCAAACTCGGGGTCGATTATATTTCAGCAGGCGCCCTCACACATTCCGCAAAGTCGATTGACATCTCAATGGACATTTCAGCATGAAGATTCCGGCTGAAGTATTTCAGCATGCACAAATTCAGGAAAGAGCATGTTTTACTGAATTCGCACGAAAGCCCAACATTTTTCACCTGCTCTAATTCCACCGTCATTCCACAGGCGCACCTTCAGGCAGGATATGGCCGAGACCGTCGAGATTGTCCAGCGGATCGGAATTGATGAATTCTGTTTTGAAGGTCATCATCGCCGACATATAATAAGGGTACGTCCTCCGGCCTATTTCAGGTTCACGGCGCAGTTCCTTAACCGTGGCCAGGTCAGAGTTGTCCAAGCGGTAGTAGAGCGTCATGTGCTTGGAATCCAGCATTATATAATCATCACGATATTCCACCATGGCGATGGCGTGTCCGCCTATGCCGAAACCGCGTGCGCGATGGCACTTCCCGGTATTGCCTATTTCCATGAGGTTGAGGACGGTTGCCATGACACGCGCCATATGTCCGCAGTATCCGCTCCCGAAGCGCAGGAGGGAAAGTGTCTCGAGCCGGTGCGAGGCGCTGGCGTCATAGGCAGTGTGCGCTTTCATAAGTGACGTCTGGCCCATGAAGAACATCATGCCCAGCAGACGGTCGACATCGTTATCATATAAACCGTGGATATATTTTGCCATGGCTTTCAGGCAGGCCGGATCCATCAGGTTGAACCGGGTTGAACCATCTGAGCTTTCAAGTGTGTAGTCTGAAGATGCACCCTGTGTAGTATTGGTCCGGTGGAAGCGCGGCTGACGTGAAGCGATGTACTCTGCCTTCTTGCCGAGGAAATCCGGATCAGAAGGATCCGGGCTAAGCAGTTTACCTTCTGCCTCTCCCTTGTGCAGGTAGTTCAACGGAAGGGAACAATCCTCCCATCCGAATTCATAGGTCCCCTGCCAGAGAGTATTGCCTGAAGAACGTTCCTTGACTGCAAGGTCGAGCACATTGGCATCGTCATAATGACGGGTTTTCCATATTACTTCCCCGCTTAATATCCCTTTTTTGTCGGAGGGCTTGAGAGGGAATTCACGAACTGGGTCAATAATTCTTCCGCTACGGCGCGGACGGACGGAAGACACTACCACAAGGTCTGCCTTCTCAGGTGCTTTGAAACGCAAACTTGCGCAATTGGTTCCAAAGTGGGGTACGCCGAAATCAGACTCAAGAAGCTGAACAGGATTCCGGTCAAATACCATGTCGGCGTAAACGAGTGGATTGATAAAGTTATATTCAGCAACGTTTGAAAGCGAGGAGACTTCTCCGGCAGCGCTTGTCGGGTATGGCACGCTGCTCCTTGTCGGTTCCCCCTGATAGACTGGCCAGAGCGTATTACGGACTATGTTGATCCCGAAAACAGATCCGCGGCTCGGAGGCTCCATCCCAAGACTGTCAAAAGGAATCGCCATCTCGAAGCTCCAGGCCTTCCCTTCCTCCACTGAAGATGCGTACCGGAAATACATTCCATATTCCGCCTGCTCCTTTTGGAAATACCAGCGGCTTCCAACTCCGGCACGGTATTCCATCCTATAAGTCCCCTTCCCAGTATCGGTCTGATCGTAAGGCCCCACCGAAAAACGGCTGTAACTGACGTGATCGTGGGTGGGGTTGATGAGGATGTCCACGCGCTCCCGGCTGAACAAATCGCGCGTATATGCCGAGCCGGTGCGCTGAAGATCGGCAGTGTTCTTTTCTTCGCACCGTACAGCCAGATAGATATATCCATCGTCATGCCCGAGCCAGACAGTGGTGCGACTCAGGGCTGCTGAATCATCTTCGCGCACAAAACGATTCAAACATGTGGCCCCGCTCCACTCACGTTCGTCTATGAGTCCATCAATATTCGGAGCTTCCATGCGCGGACATACGACATTCAGCGGCTTGAGATTGAATTCAGACTGTTTCTTCATGGCGGCGTTATATCTTTCTGATTATTTCGGTTATGTGATTCGCTTGTGAGTTTAAGGATAAAATAATGAAGTTCCCCATCAATATCAACAATAATTTCAAGTTTCGTGTTTTTTTATATGAATTCTGGAAATGCGTCAGTTTTTCAATGCAATGCGTTTCAAACAGGTAACGCGGGGTACTGCCCCGCGATCTCGGGATTCCGCCTCGGCGGACCGAGTTACTTGCCCGCAATTCCCAGACCAATCCGCGTAAATCAACAATGGGATTATCCTCTTATCTTTCCAGAAGGCTGTAAAATAAGGGTGTAAGAAAGACTCAAGTATACTTGCAGATATACTTGTAAACATATCAATTGCCGCTATCTTTAAATTACAAAGGAGGCCAATATGCCACAAATATCATTATATATTGATGAACCCACTCTGAAAAAGGTCGAAAATGCGGCTTTACGGCAGCATGTTTCAATTTCAAAATGGGTAGCAGAACAAATCCGTACCCGCATAGAACCGGTTTATCCCGCTCACTATGAAGAACTCTTCGGGTCAATCACCGACAATTCATTCACCAGACCAAAAGAATCCTTATTTAGTTCAGATATCAAAAGAAAAGGACTTTAAATGTATTTTCTTGATACAAACACATGCATTTACTTTCTAAATGGAAAATATGAGCATATAAAATCCAAGATATTATCTACTCCCCCAAATCAGATATCTATTCCTTCTATTGTAAAAGCCGAACTATTGCTCGGAGCATATAAAAGCAAAAAAAGAAAAGAGAACACAGAGAAAGTGGAAAAATTCCTTGAACCTTTTGAAGTTGTCCCCTTTTTTGATCTAATCACATATGTATACGCAGATATAAGAAATGAAACTGAAAAAACAGGTGAAAACGTCGGCCCAAATGATTTGTTAATTGCTTCTATTGTAAAATTCCATGATGGAATATTAGTAACAAATAATGTCAGAGAATTTAAAAGAATTAAGGGTTTGAAAACAGAAAACTGGGTGAAATAATTTCCCCTGACATCTTTTTCAAACTGACTGAGGCAATTTCAAAATTGCCTCTTTTGAGCTGATTTGTTAAGTTGGAGTTCACGGCTTCAGCGTGTCTAACCTGTTGAATACTAAGACACACTAAAGTTGTGAACTCCAACGGAATACATTGCCGCTGGAACATTTTCCTGCATTTTGAAATCAGCTCGACTGACAGGAATTTTGATTTTCATTAAGTATTTCCCATACATCCGGGGTGATTAAACCAGATGAAAAAGCAGTTGCATCTCGAAAAATAGCCGAGTACAAGACGATATTCCCGGATCCAGACGAAACTGCATGAGTTGTGCTCATAAATAGCGAATTAAAGACTTGTAACAACTGAGAATAGAACTGGCAATAGAAAAATACGAATAACTCCCAGTCTCATATTTTATTAACCAAGGGCACTTTTGTGTCCCGGGGTTAATTCCGGTTTTCGAGGCGTCTGCCTCGAAACATCGGCCTCCCGGACGATTCAGAGCTCGTGGAAATAACTTTTGGATTTGAAAAAACTCACCCTGAATGGTTCAACGGTGAAAATCAGGCTAAAATCGCAATTCTTTTTTCTAAAAAGACTCGCGACAACTATGTCGGATACATGTCCGACTACGGGCACGACTACGCAGCAGCCTGCAAGAAGATATTCGAAGCAGTATATGACTGACAATTCGCTCTCTGAAATCCTATACAGGATTTTCCCGAAAGCGACATAAAGTCTGTCGACTTACGAGCATGATATATCCGGAAGTTCCATGACGATAAGGGACGGATAACACTGCATGCAAATAGAACAAAATGCGTTTTTCAACTTATTTAATGCTCATTTCAGGATTACCGCAACGGATTGTTTTGAATATCAGTTTCTTTCATATATGATATTTGAGCTCACAAGGGCAATCACATACGATGAAGAAAATACACAGGCAAGATGCCTGCATTATCAAATGAAAGGAACCATGGGAATGGACATAAAGAAAGACAACAAGCTTGCAATTAACGGGGGAAAACCTGTAAGGACAACCCCACTCGCCCGGCATTGCATCGGCGCCAACCTGATCGGGAAAGAAGAGAAGAAACTAGTATGTGGCGTCATTGATTCAATGTGCCTGTTCAGGCATTGCATTGGCAAATGCCTCCATATGGTCGAGGCTTTTGAAAAGGAATTCAGGGAGTTCATAGGTACAAAATATGCACTCGCAACCTCGAGCGGTTCCGCTGCGCTGTTCTGCGCGGTCAAGGCCCTGGATATCGGCAAAGGCGACGAGGTGATTATCCCGGCCTTCGGCTGGATAAGCGACTATAATGCTGTCGAACTTTCTGGCGCAAAACCTGTCTTCGCCGATGTTGACGACAGCATGAACCTGAACCCTGAGGATTTCGAGAGGAAAATCACAAAGAGGACAAAAGCTGTAATTGTAATTTACTATCAGGGCGCCGCAAGCCGGGTTGACAAGATAGTCAAAATCGCACGCAAACATAATATCAAGGTGATTGAAGATGTGGCGCAGGCCCTTGGCGGTACATATGACGGAAAGAAGCTTGGATCCATTGGTGATGTTTCTATTTTCAGTTTCCAACACAACAAGATAATAACCACCGGAGACGGCGGCGTCCTTGCCACAAACGACCAGGAAATATATGAGCGCTCAGTCCGTTATCATGACCTCGGCGCACTGCGTCCACTGTTCCAGAAGAATCTTGAGAAGCCTATCATCACTGAGGCTTTCCCTGGGTACCAGTGGAGGATGAACGAACTTACCGGAGCCGTAGCCCTGGCTCAGTTGAGGAAAGTCCCTGCAATTGTCAAGGCGGTCAAATCCCGTTCCAATAAACTCCGTTCCATACTAATCAGGGAATTTCCGGATATTAAATTCAGGGATGTCAAAACGGAAAACGACATGGGTATCGTCATTGAAATAATGTTGGGTTCTGAGGATAAAGTCAAAAGGTTCAGGGAAGCATATGAAGCTGAAGGCCTGATATTCGGGGCGACTTCCGGATGTGGCACCTTGAGCAAGTTCGAAACGGTGAGCGTTTCGCTTAAAAATAAAAACTCCTTCCGTGAAAAGGACTTTGAAAAGTCAAAACAGGTAGAAGGCAAAATGGCGGGAATCGCGGTCCTTCCCGTATATACGGAAAAAGACATTAAGGATATCGCAAGCGGGGCAATCAAGGTTCTGAGTGGACTTGATCTACTGAAACGGCGCAAGAAATAAACAAAAAACAAGAAATCACTCATTTTCCCATAAAGTAACTCGGGATACCATCCCGAGATTAAGTTGCCTCGGGGTGGTACCCCGAGTTACTTTGGATTCACCGGAAATTACAGAGGCAATCCGGAAAAGATGCATTACAAAATTAATAACTCTGAATAAATATCCAGGAGCGGAATAAATGAAATCATTCAAATACGCTGTAAACACCAACACGTTCAAGAACAAGCTCAGCTCAGCCCAAATCGTAGAGCTTTGCGCCAAAACCGGGGCAGATGGGATTGAATGGGGACTCAAGTCGATTGACACCGCCCGTGCAGACGCAATGGAGATGCACAAGTTAACCGCCGATGCCGGACTTGAGGTGCTGGGATATCTGAACGCCGGACAAATGTGGAAGGAAGACCTGATGCGCAGCTGGAGCGAGGCGATCGCCGGGTGCGGGGGACACACACTGAGGGTTGCACATCCGTGGTTTGCCTGGGACTATTCAGAATCACTTCATCAGCCTGAAAACTATCTTGACCTTGTCAAACGGAGTGTTGACGCGATCAAAATGCTCGAATCCCTGTCCAAGGAATACCACATCAAATATGTATTGGAAACACACAGTGGCAGCATAGCCGCGGATCCCTGGGCGATCCGCTATCTGATGAACGGCATCGATCCCGATTGCGTTGGCGCCATCTACGATCCGGCGAATACCGTACTGGAAGGTTTCATAAGGCTCCGCGGCGCATGCGAGCTCATGGGAAAACACCTGGCCTACGTGCATGCAAAAAACCTTATATTTGTTCCGCGCAGTTCGTTCACAGAACCGGGACATCCGCCCCGTAATCAATGGAAAACACAGCGCGCACTCCTGGATCAGGGGATGATTGACTATATCGAGCTCTTCTTCGCGCTGAAGTGCAGTCACTACACCGGCTGGATATCAATGGAGGACTTTGTAACCGAAGACTATGCCAGGGAGATTTCAGAAGGGATAGCGTTCATGAAGAAATGTGCAGAAGCTGCCCCGGATAAACCATGCGAACCGTTCTCCTCATTCAATAAATAGGGGAAACCTTAAAGAGGGCAGATGAAAACAAAAACTGACAAGCCAGAACCAGGCACCATATATTTCGGCGCGGCCATTCGCGAGATCACTCCCAAAAACCCCGCATGGCTTGACGGTTATTTCGGACGCAAGACTGTTTTAGGCGGAGTCCGTGAACCTCTCTCACTCGGATGCATCGCCGTATCGGACGGGAAGAGAACTGTTCTGATGATCTGCCTTGACTCACTCGGGATTGACCATAACATCTGTGCTGAGATATACAGGCTTCTCGAGAAAGAGGTGGGCATCAGCTATCCGGATGTCATGCTTTCCTGCTCGCACACCCATTACGCTCCGACACTGCGCAGGGACGGTTTTGCGGGCGCACCCGGATATTTCGTATCTCCGGATCCGGAGTATCTTGAAGATTTGCGCACCAAGATTGCGGAAGTCGCAAAAGAGAGCATCCGCAATATGAAGCCGGGCAGACTTGAAACTTCTAGGATCTTAGTCCCGCAGGTGCATTATAATCGGCGCACCCGTCGTAAAGCAGATGGCACCGTAAAGACCAGCTTCCTGTATCCGGCAAAAACGGAAGAACTGGAATTCCGCCCGGTTGATTCTGAAATGACAATCCTGCGCTTCCGGGACAACAGTGGAATCCGGGCGGTGTTTGTCAACTTCGCCTGCCATCCGGTCACCGGCTGGGGCATCCGCAATGTCTCAGAAGATATGATTTCTTCCGACTATCCGCATTATCTCCGGGAAACTATTAAGGAACGCTACGGCTGTCCGGTACTCTTTTCACTCGGTGCTGCCGGAGATGTGGTTCCGATAGACCGCCTCGGCGAATGCCGGCAGATGATTGGCGGCGTTCTCGGCAATTCTGCGATCCTCGCAGAACGCCACTTCCAAACAGATAATTTCGCGAAGATCGCAACTGCCACAGTGACTGTTAAAACCAGTACGCGCACAAAAATTAATTCTGCCAAAGCGGAACGCGATTTTGCGAAGCTCATGGAGGAACACGGTCCGCGTTTGCTGGATCCCGGCAAGCCGGAAGGATCCCAGATCTACGGCACGACCGCCTGGGAAGAGCTTGCACCTGTAGTAGTACACGCATTTGAATCGGAGCTTTATCCCGGGAACAGTTTTGATATTCCAATACAGTTCATCCGCATCGGAGGAACGGTAATGGTTTCATTGCCGTTCGAGGTTCTGTCTGAAATAGGCATAGCAATGAAAGCACAGTTCCCGAACAGCGTGCTCGTATCCTGTGCAAACGGATATCATGGATACCTGCCGTTGGAACACGAGTTCAAGCGCGGAGGATATGAAGTTTCCGTACCAGCCATGCACTTCGCGCAGGACACAGGTGACAGGGTATTGAAAGCCATCCTGAAAAAGCTTGGGGCGTTTGGTATTAAATATGGAACGCCAGCACCCTTGCTGGCATGATGTTCTCGGTTCAGGAAGAATGAAAAAAAGATGCCGGCAAGGGTGCCGGCATTCCAATTTTGAAATACCTTAACGTTTAATTAGACATTGGAGCTGATTTCAAAATGCAGGAAAATGTTCCAGCGGCAATGTATTCCGTTGGAGTTCACAACTTTAGTGTGTCTTAGTATTCAACAGGTTAGACACGCTGAAGCCGTGAACTCCAACTTAACAAATCAGCTCAAAAGAGGCAATTTTGAAATTGCCTCATTGCAGCATGGAAAAAGATTTTATCCCGCTTCGAAAGATATACGCGGAAAACCTGAATAATCTATTACATATTTCCCGTTTGAAGTCGGATATTCGAATTTCCCCTTTGCGGCAAAGTCAATCGGTGCGCCTGCGGACTTCGCAAATCTGCCATCCTCCTTCAGATAGTCATCGGCGAACTTTACAACGACCTGTTCCCGGTCGCCGACCGCGTGTCCTGTCGTCGTTATTACAGTACCGTCAACATCTATTTCCGTAAGGAAATGTGCGTCCACGCGAATACCGGCAGCAAGCATGTTCCTGTATTGTGCAATCTTGGGAAGAACAGCACAGCTTGTGTCATCGACGCCATGCACGATGACAATCTTGAGATCCGGGTTGGCAACATGAAGAAGCCTGCAATGTTCAAGATTTCCGAAGTCCCTGATTTCCTGCATGTCTCTGCTCAGATATGCCGGGTTTCCCGGTTCACGCGAATATCCGGCGTTGAGAGCTGTCCCCTCCCCTGTTCCGAATGCAACCGCATCAACGAGCCCCGGCATTCCGCAGATGTCCACGCCACAGGAGAAAGTGTGGGGGGCCAGTTTCATGACCATCTGCGTGACATTGCCGCCACCGCTTCCGCCCATAGAATATACGCGCCGATCATTGAACACAACGCCTTTCATCTTCAGCTGGGTCCACACCGTATAAAGCGCACCAATGGCGTCCATAGCCTGAAGGTATCCATGGTCATAAGGCAAAAAAGATTCCCAGTCAGCTCCGCTCTGCAGATAATTCACGGAAAGGGCAACCACATTGTATCTGGCGGCGAAAGTCCTGCACCATTTTACATATTCCGGCGAAGTGTAGACGCCTCCCCAGTTATGAAGTACAAGCATGAGCCCCGTATTGCCACTAATTCCGGCGGGCGGCTCTTCAACCCAAAACTTCACCATGCGCCTGCCTGGCCGAAACGGCCACTCCTGCGCCTCGAACTCCTGATCCTGTGTTAGAAAACACATACAGATATTCCTCTAAAGTTTTTTATTAGCTATTAAAAATATTGTTTCATTAGAATGAAAAAAATATATATCGATAAAGCTCGGAATCCAGAACAATAGGACAAGCTAAAGCTTGAACTCCAACAAAACTTTCGAACTTATTACGTCTTACTTCCCGGCTGTCGTCAACACCAGTATATTCTCCATGGCTACCTTCTGTCTCAGTTCCTCAGGCACCTTCAGGCGATCCATGAAGCGTTCATAGAAATCAATCATGCCTTTGATCCCGTTGATGCAACCTTTGTCGTCTGTGAAATATGATCCGTCAGTTCCGAAGCAGAGCTTGCCTACCGCCGTTGCGTCGAGCTTACCGTCAGGTGAAAAAATCTGCGCCCACATGTCCATGGAACGCCGGCTGCAAGTTCCTCCGGAAAAATCTGCGTAGATATTCTTGTGGCTGCTGATCATTTTCCAGGCCTCCTCCCACCAGGGATTGCCGAAATGGGACATCAGGATTTTCAAATCGGGGAAAGCGCGTGCAATTCTGTCAAGTGCGGCCGGACGCATGCAGGTGATGTCAGTGAAGGTTCTTCTGCCGTGCAATCCTCCCGGCTCATAAATTTCCTGCGCCAGAAAACCAGTGTGGAAGACAGCCAGTCCACGCCTTTTCAATATGGCATCATATAACGGGAAATATGAGTCGTGCCCGTAGGATTTTTCCGGGGAAATGAATTTGATGCCGACAGCACCCTGCTCGAAAAGCCTGCCTATATCTTCCGGAGTTGCGATATCCATGTCCACCTGGGGCACCGGGATGACGTATTCTCCGAAAATTCTTTTCAGTTCAAATGTGACTTTCGGAGGATCCAGCAATACTATCTTTTCGATGCCAACATCAAAACTCGCCTTGAGATATTCCTGCGGTGTCATTTTGCCAGGAACCCAGGCGGTCATCAGCGGTTGCGCCAGCTTGCCTGCGGAATTGCGTTCCGCATGAGCCCCGTGCGTATGTGAATCGATATACATCATTTTCCATTCCTTATTATAACTTTGCGCCTCTGTGCCTTTGCCACTTTGTGCCCGTATTATTAAAACTGCGGCAGATATTTTCCTGTAGCCTTCATCAGTTCTTTTCCCATCTTGCGGATCTGAGACGGTGCGAGTTTCGCACAGAGCGGATCAAGCATCAGGGCCTCAAAGGCAAGCTTCTCGTTTCCGGTCAGCGCGGCCTCCAGGGTCATTTTCTGAACATGGCAATGGATTTCAGTAAGTCCGCGCAACAGTTCAGGCATCGCTCCGATTGATATCGGGGCGAATCCCGAGGAGTCAACGAGCCCCAGCGTCTCCACCACGGCGCCGCGCGGAAGATTGTCGATCTGGCCGATGTTTGGCAGGTTTACCACGTCTATGAAAGGAGTGTTTGTAACCAGAGCCTTCATTATATCAACTGCGGTTTCACGGCTCCGTTCCAGCATTTTCTTCTTGCCGGAAGCCATATCCAGAGTGAATTGACGTGCCGTTTTCATCCCTTCCCTTCTGCCTTCGACTTTCTTACGCTTAATCTTGAACTCCTCAATCATCTTCGGGTCGGTCAGATAAGAGGTGAAAAATTCACTCGTATGGCTGTCAGCAACATAAGTAAGATAACCGTAATGCTCGAATGTTTCAGCAAAAACCTTGTGGTTATTCTCGGAAAATCCCGCAGGATCCTTGGTCGCCATATCATATTTGAGCAAAGTAGATTTGCCGAGCCTCTTGCGAAGCAGCGGATAGCCGTCCTGACCTTTGACCTTGAAATCCAGTATCCAGAAGAAATGGTTAACTCCGCCATAGCGGACCGACAAATCCTTTTCCTCAACCCCCATTATCTTGCTCAGGTAGTTGATGGTGCCCATGACACCGTGACAGAGTCCGACAGACCTCAGTTTCGATACTGCGGAGATTGCGCCGGTAAGTCCGGACATTGGATTGGTGTAATTCATGACAACTGCGTTTGGAGCCAGCCTCTCTATTTTGCGGACCATCTTCTCAAATACCGGCACATTCCTAAGCAGACGCGACCACCCTCCCGGACCAGACGTATCACCTACCGCCTGGTAAATCCCGTAGTGCTCCGGGATCGCAATGTCATGCTGCATCATGTCCAGTCCGCCTGTAGAAATCGTGATGACAACGAAATCCGCATCCTTAAACGCCTTGTCTTCATCGCTTGTAGCGATAAAATTGAATTTCTTTTTGTTGTCGGCACAAATCCTGTCGATCGCAGTCTTCACCTCTTTTGCGGCAGTCAGATTGATGTCCAAAAGTACGACTTCGCTGTTCTCAAGTTCAGGGGTCTGCACCAAGTCGCAAAGCAGGCGAGGACTCCAGTTGTAACTTCCGCCGCCGACCATCACTATTTTCGTTTTCATTTTCGTTGACATATTTCTCCTCATGTTTTTATGTATTGCAATTATAAGTCATAATGATATACTACGCAACGCCCTATTCAGTTAAATCAGTGTCCTATTCCGGATTTTTATAAATAGGAAAGTGAGGCGGATTTGCCGCACACTTATAGAATAGTTACAGAGGCACAAAGGCACAAAGTTTTGAAAAATTCCAAATATCGAACATGTTGTTCACAATCCTAGTTGTGTCTTTCTCCTTCATAACTCGGACACTTGGCCACTCGGGCACGTGGAATCTATTGGAAACTTTGAAATTCCTTAGAATTAGATTAAAGATGCCGGAAAGGTCGCAGATCCCGGCCACAAAGTGCGTCGGGAATGCCAGCGATCCTAAAATACAAATTCCTATGCGATTGGATTTAATGAAATTAAATTACAAATTCATGCCGGTCATGGTGGAGGAAGTCATCTTTGTCACACACAAGGGGAAAAGACGCGGATTCCAGCATCCAGTGAATGTTCATCCTCCGAAAGCGCATGAGATAATCTACGTTGACTACGGCAGGCTAGTTTTGACCCTGAATGAAAAAGAGATCCACGTCAATCCAGGCGAATGCATATTTATTCCAGGCGGAACATCTCATGCGTTCGTCGGGGAGGAAGGTGCGCCTTTCGATTATTTGAACATCATGTTTATCGGAGCCCCGCCCCAGTCACTTTTCCGGAAAAGCCTGCCTGTAAACCGGAAATGCCTCGAACTGATGGAGAAATTAAAGCAGGAGAGCATTCAGGAGACACCATATTGCCGGGAAATAATCGCCAGCGTCCTGACGGAACTTATCTCACGCTTCCTGAGGCAGGTGGAGTTCTCGGTGCCTGAAAAGCTGCCCGAATCGGCCAACCGCCATCGCTACCAGTCCGAAATTGTGAACAGGGCCCTCAAGATTATTGCCGATGAATATTCGAAACCACTTAATCTGAAACAGCTCAGCCGGGCTGCAGGAATAGGCGAATCCCGCCTGGCCAAGCTGCTGAAAATAGAAACTGGCGAGAATTTCTCATCAACACTGCACAGGCAGAGGGTCACAGCCGCCAAACACCTCATAAGCGATGGGACTTTTTCCCTAGAAGAGATTTCCAATGCCGTAGGGTACCAGTCCACATCTTTCTTCTTCAAGATATTCAAGCGCCTGACAGGCATGACTCCCAAGGCCTACTCCAAGAGCTTGGGCGAACCGACTGTTCGCAGTTAAGGAAAACTAAAAATTTGTAGCCTGACCTCTGAAGCCTTGACTAATGAAGGTCAATGCCGCAAGGCATGTTCTTGTATACTCCTTTGCTTGAAACCTATATTTTCTAATCCTCTCCGACAATGGCAAGGATTATGCTAAATACATTTATGAGTCTGTTGTATTTCGATACATCTCAATGGAGTGACTACAATGATCCTGATTTTCGAGGACAATATGGAGATTGCGCTTGTTCTGAAACGGATGCTTGGCATCGTTTTTCACGAACGCTGCTTTGTCACCTGCAACTGCAGCGTTGCGGAGAACATGGTGTTCGCAGGTGAAGTCGAACTTGTCCTGAGCGATCTAAATATTGAAGGGCGCGAGTGTCAAGGGCTTGACCTTATCAAGAAAATAAGAAGGATCAGGCCTCATACCGCCCCTCCTATTGTTATTTACACCGGACTCAGCAGCGGCGATTCAACATACAATGAAGCCGAAAGATTTTCCGACAGGATTTTCGAGAAAAGTGAAACCTCCCTGCCCCGCCTCTGCAAGGAAATATGCAACCTTATCAAACTGAGGCATTTTTAATTCCCCCTTGTGGAAAATCATTCAAATAATATCTGCTTTCCTCTTACGGTACCAATTGGAGAATGCAGATGGACAGGAAAAACCAAGTTCCTCGGAGATTTCCTTCTGAAGGCATCCCCTCTTCAACATGTCTTTGATCTTCACAATCCTTGCGGCGTTAATGCAGTCGTGGACTTTCTGTCCTGTATGTTTCTTGAAGAAGCGCAGAAAATGGAACTTGCTGTATCCGGCAATCCTGGCAAGCTTGTCAACAGTCAAGCCCCTGCCGGAAGTGTCGGAGATGTGCTGGCGGATCATCTGTATGATTTTCGTCTGGTGCTCCGCACTATCATAGTTATCTTTCTCTCCAATTATATCCTTTTCTATAAGCTCAAGGAAGAGCAGTGACAGTAGCGACTTCAATTTCATTTTCTTCAACTTCTCCTCAAGCGGGGAGTTCTTGAGACTGCCCCATCCCTGAATAAAAACATTGCATACCTCAGGTTTTTCCAGATTCAGGATTCTTCTCTCATATTCGATCCTGCCATTACTTATCTTGAGAATACGTACAAATATCCGGTTCGGTCCAAGGCTAAACCATAGATGCACGGCCTTGCCTATTTCCTTGGAATATGACTTGTCGTGTTCCTCATAGGCGTCAAACATGAATACAGTGCCTGCGGTCGCCGGATAAATCAGCCTGTTCAAACTGTTCAGGGCAACTCCTTCAAATGCGAGCAGCATTTCCCTGGTCAGATGTTTGTCTGAATTGGTTTTCAGCCATTGCGCATGCGTCTTGTTATTTACCTGCCCGTGATCCGGCGGAAACAGGGAAGACACAATCTTCCATTTTCCCGGACTGGAAAGTATTCGCCTGTATTCATCATTGAAAACCATAGATACAATCCCAAGTATTATTTGGATTAATGTATAAATTCGCTAAAGCGAATTTATTATTATAGCAATTTTGATTAATAATAAGCAATTTATATTAATTGACTGCGTTGATATTTTCAAGTATAATTTTGCATTGACAGGCGAAATGAATATGAGCAATTTTAAATATCTAATAAAAATGGGGTGAAAAATGTCTAAACTCGCACTTCTCGGCGGAAAACCAGTCAGCGGAACCAATGTCAGCAAGACACAGTGGCCGCCAATCTCGGAAAAGACAGGTGATAAACTCAAAGAACTTTATCTCTCCAGGAAATGGTCTTTCAACAGCCCTTCCGAACAGGAATTTGAAAAGGCATATGCCAAATACCATGGTGCCAAGCATGGAATCATGATGGTCAACGGAACCGTGACGCTTGAATGCGGTCTCCTCGCACTCGGTGTCGGAAAAGGCGACGAAGTGATCATTCCCGCACTCACCTGGATCGCCACCGCCACCGCAGTAAGGGACGTGGGGGCTATACCGGTATTTGTGGACATCGAGCCGACAACCCTATGCATGGATCCGGCAAAATTTGAAAAGGCGATCACACCGAAGACAAAGGCGGTCATTCCAGTTCATCTTTACGGCTCCATGGCGGACCTCGACAAGATTATCAAAATAGCAAAAAAACATAAGCTCGGAGTAATCGAAGACTGCGCTCATATGCAAGGCGGCATCTGGAACGGACGTGGCGCAGGATCATGGGGCGATGTCGGCTCATTCAGCTTCCAGCAGTCCAAAACCGTTTCCGCAGGTGAATCAGGGATCTGCCTGACCAATGATGATAATCTTGCCGACAGGCTCTTCCGCGCCAAACATATCGGGTATCCGAACGGCGCAGCTCAAGGTGGCGCCAAGAACGGACCGCCTCCGGGACTGAGATGCCACAATTACCGAGGCAACGCCTTCCAGGCTCTGATTCTTGCAGATCAGGTAAAGGGCTTGAAGAAATTAATCGGCACCTACAACAGGAGCGCCGCGGAAATTGAAAAAACAGTTGCCGGGCTCAAGGGCGTGAGGGTGCAGGCACGTGGGCGCATGGCGGATCCTCAGGGATACTATTGCCTCGTGTTGATTTTTGATTCCGCACCGATGAATGATATTCCACTGTCAACCATTATTGCGGCTTTAGCTGCCGAAGGGCTTAACTGCGGCGGCACCTATGGCCCCGTCTATAAGCATCTTCTCTTCAACATGGGAAAAAATGAATACCGGATTGCCGGCGGTTCATGCCCCGTGGCTGAAGGGATTGGAACCTTAAATTCAGTCTGTATCGGGCATCCGGTTCTAGGCAACGATATGAAGACCATAAAGAGAATTTGTGCAATCATTACCAAGGTCGTGGAAAACCACAAGGAACTGATAAATTACAAGCCGGCGGAAAAAGCATAGGTGAAGAAAATTTTTCCATCTCGGAAAAATTAACAGGGAAAAAATTTATGGCATGGGGAATGAAAAACTTATCTCTTTGCATCTTCGGTTCCTCCATCATGGAGGGACGCATCGGTGCTGACAAGGCTTCAGAGCGCTGGTATAATATTTTGCAGGCAAGGCTTTCGGAACGCTTCCCGGCAATTTGTTTTCCGATCATCAACGGGGCTGTGGGAGGGGAATCTACGCGTGAATGCATGTCGCGTTTCGACCGCGATGTTCTCGCATACAACCCAGATTACTGCTTATTCATGATCGGGGGCAATAATCATGACTGCGCACGTCCTGAACGCATACTCAGGGAAGGAGAGCTAGAACAGTTGATGGCCGAATTTGCAAAACTCTTACCGAAAAAAACGACCCCCATCGGTGTCGTGATCAATCAATGCGTCAACAAATGGCATAGCGCAACAAACAATCCGGTGTTTCAGGCATATTTGAAGCAATACGGCGGTCTCGATGAGGCGCTGGAGATCGAACGTGAAAAATTCCGGAACTTTATCCGTGAACATAAATGGCACAGCCTTGATCTGTATAGACTGTTCGAGGCCGATCCCGGGAAATACATCCTTCATGAAGACGGCATTCATCTGAGCAAGGCGGGTCACGAACTTTTTGCATTAAAGATGTTTGAACTTATGGAGCGGATAATCCTGAATGAAAATTCCGACATACTAAACGCCTCATAATTGTTTAGACCCCACCGACCTTGCGTCGGTGGTGAATAAGAATGGTGGCTAGGCGGAGCGCCTCCTAGCCCTCCAATCTTATTCACCAACGGGCTAAACCCGTTGGGGTCTCTATTCTATTTCGAGACGATTAGTTAAATAATTTCCTAATTTTAGACCAAGGGACAAACAAAATGAAAGCCGGATTTTCCGAAGTGGATATTACGCCGCGAGTCGGTGTTGGACTGAGCGGGTTCGGGCCTTACTTGAACAGGTATTCAATCGGTGTGCGCGATGTTTTAAAGGCGCGTGCCGCGGCATTCGAACAGGACGGCAAAAAAGTTGTCATCGTGAGCTGTGATCTTATCGGAGTTACTCCTGATATCGTGCAGATGGTAAAACAACTCGTCTTCAAACAGACCGGGGTTCCGGTCGAACACATAATGGTGCACTGCACCCACACCCACAGCGGCCCCAATACCGGTGCCTACATCGGCTGGGGCAATGAGGACGATCCCTATCTTGTCACATTGCCTGGTAAAATAGCCAAAGCTTGCGTAGGCGCAATCGAAAGATTGCAGAACGTGGAAATGTCTCATGCAGCAGTCCCGTGCGAAGGCATCGGCCTGAACCGGGAATATGACAAAGATGCACCGCCGCTTGAAGACGTCCTGCGCGATGACTGGCGTCCGGCAAAACCTGAACTGACGGACACAAAATGCCATGTGTTGAAGTTCATAGGCAAAACAAACGGTAGAATGACCGGATTCATGGCTTATTTCGGGTGCCATCCGGTTGTCTGCTGCGCCCAGACCAGATATATCCACGGCGACTATTGCGGAGTTGCCATGAACAACCTGGAACGAGAGAATCCTGATTCTGTAGGGCTTTTCCTGCAAGGCGCCCAGGGCGATGTCAACTCGTGCGTCGTACACAAGCCGGAGAAGGAATCGCTCCTTGCCCTCGACATCATTGCTGCGAGATTCGCAAATTCCGTCCGGCACGGACTGCAGACCGCTAAACCTCTTTCAGTAAGCAGCCTTAAATGCGCCGACGTAATACATAAGTTCTCCTCCAAGGACATTCCTTTAAGCAGGATAAAAGAAATGCTCTCAGAAAAAGAGGCTATAGTTTATGCCGACGGAGCTTCAGATGAGAACTCGACAGTGAGGATGGCTGTTGTCACCATTGTTGCACTGCGTTCAATCATCAGCCGTATTGAAAAAGGGGAGGACCTCATGATTCAGACCGCAGAAATACAGGGAATAAGACTTGGTCAGGTGGAATTCCTAGGTGCTCCGCTTGAAATCATGCAGATGATAAAAAATGATGTTGTAGCAGGGGCAAAAGCGCCGGTCACGCTTGTTATGGGCATTACAAACGGCAGCATGGGTTATGCTCCGGACAGGACAGCCGCCGCCCGTGGCGGTTACGCCGCCGATACAGTCCCGATGATTGTCGGCAGAATGCCGTTCCGAGACATCCATACAGAACTGGTGAAGGCATTCCTTGACGTAGATAATATTTTGTCCAAAGATTAATGAGTTGTTTGCATCAATTCAGTAACCCTGTTATCATAGAAATATTCTTAGGAGCCGCAAACTATTTCTAAGAGACATATGAAACTTGGGTGTATTGAATAGCAAGGAAAGCGAACATGAACATTTCAGAATTCCGCGACGCCGATCCGAGGAACCGCCACAACGGATTACTAATCCCACGTCTGAGCTACTGCGACCAGCCATATATCGTCGTTACCGGAGACGGTGACTGGGTTTGCACAATGACCACCGGAAAAGGAGTCGAAGGGGCGCCGGGGCAGCACATCATTGCAACGGTCAGCCATGACCAGGGACGAAACTGGTCACCCCCTGTCGCCATCGAAGACGAGTCAGGTCCGGAGGCGTCCTGGGTGACCCCAATGATCACTCCGTATGGCCGGATATATGCCTTTTACACATTCAACGGCGACAATGTCACTACGTTGCCTGGAGCGCCGGGCCGGGTGCGTTCGGATACGCATGGCTGGTATGCTTTCAAGTATTCCGATGACGGCGGGTTCAGCTGGTCGCAGCGACGCTTCCGCATTCCGATGCCGATAGCGGAAGTAGACAGACGCAATCCCTGGGGCGGCTCGGTCTGCCACTTCTGGGGCATAGATAAACCCAAAGAGCAGAATGGCTCCGTATACTTTGCCTTTACCCGCCTGGGCCGCTTCTTCATGCAAGATGGTGAAGGTTGGGTAGTTTCTTCGCCAAACCTTCTCACAGAACGCGATCCCGAACGGCTGGAGTTCCGGCTTCTGCCGGAGAATGGACTAGGCATCCGCGACCGGAAATTTGAAGGCATACAGGAGGAGCACAATCTTCTTCCTATAGGAGGAGAAGACTGGTTATGCGTCTGCCGGACCCAATCCGGATTCGCACTCGAAAGTTACAGCCGAGATGCCGGACGCAGTTGGAGCACCCCGGAGCCGATGCGCTACAGCCCAAACGGGCGCATTATCAGAACGCCTCGCGCCTGTCCAAAGCTCTTCGACGCCGGGATGGGACGCTTTCTCTTCTGGTATCATCATGACAGCTACACCAGCTGGGGCGGACGGAATCCGGTCTTTCTAACCGGAGGAAGACGCGCTGCGGATGGCACAGTACACTGGTCGGAGCCGGAACTGATACTCTTCGATTCCATTCCAAGCTGCGGAATGAGCTATCCGGACATGATCGTAGACAGCGGTGATTTCTTTGTCACTGAGACAAACAAGGTTGAGGCAAGGACTCATATTCTGGATCCAGTGATTCTGGCCGGATTGTGGTCTCCGCCGGAACACGCTGCTGACGGCGCCCTGTCCGAAACGGCAAATTTCGGAGGGCTGGAAAACGGCGGATGGTCGATTGAAATCGGTGCCACTGCGCTTCCGGCCGGGACACACCTTCTGGAAAAGCGCGACTCCTCTGGTGTCGGAGTACGTATCGTCATGGATGAGTTGGCTGGAGGCGCAACGGTCAAAATAGAATTTTCCGATGGTGTCTACGCGCTTGAATGGAGCTCAGACCCGGGACGTCTGGTAGCGGGCGCGAAGTTCCATGCCGTATTCGTCGCTGATTTCTCCGTCGGAATAATATCGATTATCCTGAACGGAGAATTCTGTGACGGTTCCGGTCTGCGCCCATGGGGATGGGGCCGAATCCCGAATACAATGAACGGCACGGCAAACTCAACAGAGGCCAAAAAGCATCCTGCTATGTCCCTGTTCCGACTTTACGACCGTCCGCTTCGCACTGCCGAGGCCGTCGGCTGTCACCGCAGCTGGTTGCGGAAGAAGGCGTAATCATGATGAAACTTAATAATATTAACTCTGCATTCCTTGCGATTTCCTCGGCGAACTTTGCATTAATAATTATAAATATTGAGGTGATAAAATGAAAGTATGCGTAATTGGCGGAACAGGAAATATCAGTACAAGCATAGTCCGTGTCCTGTTGGAGAAGGGGCATGAAGTCACCTGCTATAACCGGGGGAAAAGCGGAACACTTCCTAAAGATGTCAGGGTAATTTGCGGAGATCGCAGCCTACGTGATGATTTCGAAAAAAGCATGCAGAAGGAATCTTTTGATGCGGTGATCGACATGATCTGTTTTAACGCGGAAGATGCAAAAAGCGACATCCGCGCGTTCCCGCATGTCGGACAGTTGGTCCATTGCTCCACAGTTTGCACATATGGAATAGAGTACTTGTGGCTTCCCGTTACAGAGGATCACCATTTGAGGCCGATTTCCGATTACGGCCGCAACAAAGTTGCCGCGGATGCCGCATTTCTTGAGGCATATTACCGGGATGCTTTTCCTGTTACGATAATAAAACCGTCGACAACATACGGCACAAAACTCGGACTGCTGCGTCAGGTCGCCTGGGATTTTTCATGGATTGACAGGGTGCGCAAAGGAAAACCTATTCTCGTTTGCGGCGACGGAAATGCACTTCATCAATTTCTTCACGTGGATGATGCCGCGCTAGGTTTCGCCGGAGTCCTGGGAAAGAAACATTGCATAGGTCAAACCTACAATTTGACCAACCGGGGTTTCATCTCCTGGGCGGATTACCACCGTACAGGAATGAGGGTGCTCGGCAGGGAAGTAGAATTAAAGGGAGTGCCACTGGCGGTTCTCCAGAAACAGAATATACCTAATTTCGAGATCTGCCGAAGCATATTCGCCCATATCACATACTACAGCCCAGAGAAAATATTCCGGGACGTTCCCGAATTCAAACCTGGAATATCACTGGAAGCAGGAATGGCCAGAGTATTGCAGTCACCGGAGTTCCAGCAGCGGATTCCGGATTCCGACACAATCCAATGGGAAGACGAAATTATTTCCGCATTGAAACTGTGAAATTCAGCGGCCAGGTGCAACTCAAAAGGAAAATCCAGATAAAAGAAGTCACCACTAATCGACACTAACATATCACTAACCCGGAAGGGATCTTAATTAAAATACAACCCTTGCTTTGAGTTTTATTTGCCTGAAAGCAAATAAAACTCAAAGCAAATTTTCGTTAGTGTATCTTATTAGTGGAGATTAGTGGTTAAAGAATCTTATTTTTTGTGCTTGCCCAGTCGAATGACTGGGGTGTTTAGTGTATTTCGTGGTTAATAATCTTATTATTTTAAAAGGTAAAAAATGAATGGCAAAATAAAAGCAGGATTCGCGAGAACAGATGTCACTCCGGAATTAGGCGTCCGCCTCGGCGGCTATGGCGTGAAAGAGCGTCCAGCCGAGGAAATACTTGACCACCTTCACGCCACAGCAGTGGTCTTGGAGCAGGATGGCAAGTCAGCCGCAATCATCAACCTCGACTGGATTTGCATCGAGGAGGATGTCGTACAGGTTATTCGTGATGGGGCAAGCAGGAAAACCGGAATAGCTCCGCAAAATATAACTGTCTGCGCGACGCACAGCCATTCAGTCCCGAACACGCTGAACTTCTGGGGCTGGGGCGACAGGGAGCAGGAATACATGGATTCTGTCATTCCGAAAATCATAGAATCAGTCGAGACGGCAAAATCAAATTTGCGGGAAGTTGAAGTCGGATTTGCGACAACTGAATGCCTCGCAGGAGTCAACCGCCGCCGGATTGAGGAAAGCAACGCCATCGGGTTCTGCGCGGATCCAAGCGGTTCCTTCGACCCGACAATGACATTAGTTCATTTCAAAGATAAATCCGGTGCCGATGTCGGCATACTCGTACATTACGGCGCACACGGCACCGCCATGGGCGTAAACCGGCTGGTCTCACGCGACTGGTGCGGAGTCATGAAAGACCGCATCGAGTCTCAATTCCCTGCGCTCGCAGTCTTTTTGAACGGCGCAATCGGTGATGTCGGGCCACGGACAAACAAGAGGAGCGGTGACGGCCTCTCTGCCGGTACAGGAGATGGGGTTCACGCCGTCCGCGAAGTCGGCTACCGCGCCGCTTCAGACGCCATACGCTCGCTGCTCACCATTAAAGAATGGCGGAGCGACATCGTCTTAAACACACATACGGAAGATATCTTCCTGCCTTACGCTCCGCTGACATCACTGGCTGATGCCGAAATGGAATTGGCAAAATGGGAACCGCGAAAGGATGAGTGGGGCGACCCAATGTGCGAATACATGCACAACAAATCCGTTATCGAGGCGAATAAAAAAACATTGCTTAAAGGAAGAAATTTTTCTCAGACTATCACCTGCCTCGGTCCTTTGGTGATTGTACCCATGCCGGGAGAAATGTTTTCTGGAATATCCTTGCGCCTCAGAAGGCTAAGCCCTTTTCAACACACGCTTTGCTGCAGCGTCACAAACGGCTCCCTCGCCTATTTGCCGACACGTGAGGCGCGGCACCGTGGCGGCTACGAGACATGGGTCGGAAAAGCGGCCGGCCCATATCTTTTCGCAGACAACATTGACGATGCGCTCGTTGCAGAAAATCTGAGGATTTTGAGGAAATTACCCACAATGGGGAAACTCTAATAAAATTAAATTAGGCGGCTGGAAGCCGCAACTTTTGAACAATCGAATATCGAACAGCCGAATTAC
>CAZION010000059.1:0-32873 GCA_964540865.1 uncultured Victivallis sp. | reverse complement strand
CACACCGCGCCCCATCCTCCAACGTGGAACTCTCCCCATAATTTATCTCCTATTCTCAGAATAATGCCTTGTAATTATTACACATCATGTGACCAATAATATAGTATCATCAAATTATAATGCAATAAGTTACGCAGCATGGCACTTATTAAATATTATCAATAATTCCCATATCAGTTTTTCTAAAAGTGGCACCTCTCATCATATTATTGAATTCGACCACTTTCAAAATGGGAATTCAGGATTACTTTCCCCGCATTATGAAAATTTTAAAAATCCAAATCATATAATCCACTGACAACAAGGATATTTCAACATGCCTCCACAATTTGTCTTCACCACACAAAACGTATCCAAGTTTTATAATGACAAGCCTATATTCCAGGACATCAGCCTCTGTTTCTATTATGGTGCAAAGATCGGGATTGTAGGTGAAAACGGGTCCGGAAAAACAACACTTCTTCGTATTCTGGCCGGAATAGATGAGGATTTCATGGGTACGGCGCAGCTTGGCAAGAATATGCGCGTCGGATATCTTCCCCAGGAGCCCCATCTAAATCCTGACAAAACGGTGAGAGGAAATCTTGAGGAATCAGTGGCCCCTCTCCAGGCACTTATCACCCGTTATGATGCAGTTTCAGTGAAAATGGGTGAAAAACTTCCACCGGCAGAAATGGATAAGCTCATGGACGAAATGGGAAGGCTTCAGGAACAGATAGACGCTGCCGACGGCTGGGAAATAGACCGATTGCTCGATGTCGCTTCAGACGCACTGGTTCTGCCGCCGGATGATGCGGATGTCACAAAACTTTCCGGTGGTGAACGACGCCGGGTCGCCCTTTGCAAAATACTGCTTGAAAAACCGGATCTGCTGCTGCTCGACGAACCAACCAATCATTTGGACGCAGAAACCGTTGCCTGGCTTGAAAGCACCCTTCGCGACTATCCGGGAACCGTCATCATCGTCACCCACGACCGTTATTTCCTAGACCATATTACAAAATGGATTCTGGAATTGGATAACGGACGCGGCATCCCTTTTGAGGGAAACTATTCCTCATGGTTAAAACAAAAGGCGGAGCTCCTGCGTCAGGCCGAGAAAAAGGAGAGTCAGCGCCAGAAAGTGCTCAACCATGAACTGGAATGGCTAAACAGCAGCTCCGAGGCGAGGCGCACAAAAAGCCAGGCCCGAATCAAACGCTATGACGAGTTGGCCAACCAGAAGATTGAGGACCGCAAGGACGATATTTCTATTCAGATTCCACCAGGCCCGAGATTGGGGAACAAGGTCCTGAATGTGACCGAAATAACCAAGGGCTACAATGGTATAACTCTTTTGGACAATATGACGCTCGACCTTCCCCGAGGCGCAGTAGTGGGTATTGTCGGCCCCAACGGCTGTGGAAAAACCACCCTCTTCCGCATGATTACAGGTGAAGAAAAACCTGATACAGGTGGGCTCATACTCGGTGAGACAGTCATGCTTTCCTATGTGGACCAGCACCGCGATGCACTGGATGATGCCAAAACCGTATATGAGGAAATAACCGGTGGAGAAGATGAAATTCTCCTTGGTGACAGGAAAATGAATAGCCGAGCCTATTTATCACGCTTCAATTTCCGCGGTCCGCAGCAGCAGAAAGAGGTTGGGAAACTCTCTGGTGGCGAACGCAACCGTGTGCATCTGGCAAAAATGCTGCGCAGAGGCGGAAATTTCCTGTTGCTCGATGAGCCTACCAATGACCTTGACGTAAACACCATGCGCGTACTTGAGGAAGCCCTGAATGAATTCCCCGGCTGCATCATGGTCATCAGCCATGACCGCTACTTTCTCGACCGGATATGCACCCATCTCCTCATCTTCGAGGGCAATGGCAAAGTCAAATGGTTCGAAGGGAACTTCCAGGAATACGAGGATAAAATGCTGGCTGCCGATGCAGAACACCTGCTTCACCGCCGCAGCAAATACCGCAAACTGAGCCTGCGCTGATTTACATAAAAAGTGAACCTCTAAATAGAACAAAAACTTTCTTCTTATATCTGACTTCGTGCGTGTGGGTCAAGACAGGGGAGCGTAATTTTTTTTGGATTGCCTCCCTTGATTTATTTTCCCCGTCCGGCTATCTTCAGGTCAATATGAAAATAAAAATCCCTATTAGTCATGCCGCTTGGCATGAACTTTGACATGTTGGAAGTCAAGCGAAAATTCGACACCTCTCGAAAGATGATTTTACCGATACTGCTAAGCGTGTTAGCAATCATCTGCGCATCGTCCATGTTGAATGAAAGCCCAACCATTGACGAGGGGAGGCATTTCAGCTACGGTATTAGAGTTCTGAACGGGATAACAGACCGTTTTGATGACAGCAAAATGCCGGTAACCGCGCTAAACGCTGTCGTATGGAAGGCTGGGGAGATTCTAGGGAAATCAGGATTAAACACCAGTTTTCTTTCTCATTACAACTTCGCTAGACTGTCAACTATTCTCATTGCTCTTCTGCTTGGCTTTTACGTCTACAGACTGACGCATGATCTATATGGAACCGCCGCAGCCTCTCTCTCACTTTTCCTTTTCTCCTTTTCACCTAACATCATTGCCCATTCAAAACTCGTCACTAATGACCTATACGAGGCGGCAGCTATTTTCATATCTGTTTATTATTTCAGAAAATTCCTTGACAAGCCTGATTGTCTCGGATGCCTAAAAAGTTCATTTGCGCTAGGGATTAGCCAGGCGGTGAAATATTTCTGCGTCCTTCTCTTCCCGCTTTTCATTATTTTAGCGATTTTGAGATATAGCCGCGAAATAGCGAAAGGAACGATTGGACGCAAGGCTCTTGCCGCATCAGCGGCATTCGTGGGAATTTTCATAATCATCGTCTTTTTGATCGTAAATGTGGCGTTTCTATTCAACAATTCGTTCATGACTTTTTCCGATTACAGTTTCAAAAGCTCTATCCTGTCCGGAGTAAAGGATCACGCTGGGATATTCGGAAACATCAGGATTCCCCTTCCCTATCCTTACGTCGAAGGACTTGACTGGGTGAAATATCATGAGAAGGCTGGAAAGACTTTCGGACGCATTTATATGCTAGGTGAATTTGCGAAGAGAGGAGAAGGATTCCATGCATATTACCTTGTTGCATATCTCTTCAAGGAAACAATTCCCGCCCAGATATTTTTCTTATCGGCTTTAATCATTTATCTCCGCAGGCGAAATCAATTCAGATTTTTTGAGGATGAGCTCTTCCTTCTTGTTCCCTCAGCGTTTTTCGCGATTTATCTGAGCTTTTTTCTTGATGCTCAACTCGGCATTAGATATTTTCTGCCGGTCTTGCCATTCCTCTATGTTTTCTCTGGAAGCCTTTTGAAAAAAGGATGGAAGCAAACGAGACCTCTCCCAAAAATTCTCATAGCTTTTCTGGCCTTGTGGCAGATTTTTTCCATCGCCTCGTATTATCCCTATTTCATTCCATATTTCAATGAGTTCGTTCCAGACAGAAAGATGGCCTATCGGATTCTAGCTGATTCTAATATTGATTGGGGCCAGTCTGACATATATCTCGCTGAATATTGCCAGAAGAATCCGGATATCATTTTTCAGCCTCACAAACCAGTCCCCGGGAAAATAATAGTTGGAGTCAATTCTCTTGTAGGTGTCAACAATCCAGAGAGTTTCAGATGGTTAAGAGATAATTTCCGTCCCAGCGGCCATATCGCTTATTCATTTCTGATATACGAAGTTTCCGCAGAGGACCTCAGAAAACTGAAACTTACTGAAATTCCCGTTCCAAATGGTGGGAAATGAATATAAGCGGCAATTTCAGCAGAAATCATCGTTGTAATAAATTTTTCCGGCACCCGGAAAAATTTTTACCTGAAGAGAATGAGTAAGAGGAAGAATAAGGGGGCGTTTATTATAAGACTGTCGAGCAGATCGAGGACTCCGCCTATGCCGGGTATTATTTTCCCTGAATCCTTGACTCCGGCAGTCCTTTTCAGGGCCGATTCCGCCAAGTCTCCGGAAAATCCACCTATAAACAATATTATTCCAGCAAATATGGCAATATCCAGCGTAAAATGGAATGAAGATGGAATCATTGCCGACATGAAAACTGCAACTGCTATGCTGAAAAGAAGTCCACCGACCGTACCCTCCCATGATTTCTTGGGGCTTATCGACGGGATGATTTTGTGATTTCCCCCAGGCATTAATTTTGAACTGGACATCCCTACCAGATAGGCTCCTATGTCTCCGGATTTTGTCACGGCAATAAGGAAAAGCAGTAGCTTTCTACCTTCATAAGATCTGGAACCATCACCAATCATATATAGAAGAACCATAAACCCGAGTGGAAAAGCAACAAGGAAAAAACCGGAAAGTGAATTGATGATCTTATCCAACACTTCCTTGTCCTGCTTTGAAAATAAAATCAGCAACCAGCATAAAATTACAAATATCACCAGAACTACTATGAAAACCGAAGGTATGATCATGTGGAACAATACTATTGACCCAATGGCGATGGCACTGAAAATAGACGTAAGCACCGGATAAGATTTTTTACCGGTCCTTGATATGATATCAAGGAATTCATATACTGCAAAATAAGAAAAAAATATTGTAACCAGGGCGAATATGGATTTTCCCGCCTGCCCAGGCAATAAAATTCCAGCAAGGAGAAGTACGGCCAGTATAATTGCGCTCGGCAGTCTGTATTTAAACACTATCTTCCTCCATAACGTCTTTTTCTCAAATAAAAGGCGTCTATTGCTGTTTTTAATTCATCTTTTGAAAAATCAGGCCACAGTGTATTGGTTATCCATATTTCAGAATAGGAGATCTGCCATAGGAGAAAATTACTTATCCTGAACTCTCCGCTTGTACGTATAAGAAGATCCGGATCCGGTATGTCTGGGGCGTACAGATACCCCCTGAACAGTTTTTCGTCAATTTCATCCGGTTTTATTTTACCGGCAACCGCATCCGAGGCTATTTTTTTAGCGGCATCCGCAATTTCCGCCTGTCCACCGTAACTCAGGGCAAGTATAAGGTTCCCCTCCTTGTTCTTTTTTGTCTTTTCAATCGCATCAAGAAGAACCTTGCGGGTTTTGTCCGGAAGCATTTCAATCCTTCCTATAGCCCTTAAGCGGACACCTTCCTTATGTATCTTATCAACATTGTTGTTGATGAAATACCTTAAAAGGGACATAAGCCCCTCGACTTCGCTTTTTGATCTTTTCCAATTTTCGGTACTGAACGCATAAAGGGTAATATACTCTATCCCAAATTCCTTTGCCGCTTTTATAATCCTCTGTACGTTTTCAGCTCCTTCGCTGTGACCTTTGAGTCCGGGGAGATTGTGTTTTTTGGCCCAGCGCTTGTTTCCGTCCATTATTATTGCTATGTGCCTGATTTTTTTTTCAGTTTTATTTTCAGCCATAGAAATAATCCTCCAGCATTGCGCAAAGCGCATGATAAATCGGGAGGTGATATTCCTGTATCTTGTATGTTTCAGAGGAAGGTACTTTTATGCAGCAGTCTGCGGAACTCGCACATTTGCCTCCACCGCTTCCGGTCAGAAGAATACTTTTTATCCCTGATATTTTAGCCACCTTAAGAGCGTTAAGGACATTCTCCGCGTTTCCTGATGAGGAAATTCCAATGAAAACATCTCCTTTACGTCCAAGGACATGAAGTTGCTGGGCATAAACCATCTCGGCACATACATCGTTTATATAAGCTGTTGTAAAGGCAAGGTGAGCGTTCAATGAAATTGCCTTTATTCCGTTCTGTAGAAGTCCAGATATTCTTTTGCCTTCTTTTTCGCCTAGAACCTCAACAGCAGAGATTGTAAATAAATTATTTTTTTCCCTTTTCAAAAGAAAACCTTTCAAAAGTTCCCCTACTATGTGTTCAGCGTCAGAGGCACTTCCTCCATTTCCGCAGACAAAAATAGTTCCATCTTTCTCAATTGAAGATTTAAGGATTGAAAAAGCTTCAGATATGCTATACTCTATTTTTTTAAGTTCAGGATATCTCTGATATAGGTCTGAAATATAATAAGGCATTGATTTCACCTGTTCTATTATTTGTTAATTAATAATATGTTAATAGATTATTAATTGTCGTTTAATTTACATTATTTAAACTAATAAACACAAGTTATTAATATATAAATTTAGGTAATTTTCTACCTAATTCTTATTTTATTAACAAAACTAACAGGGTATAATAAGAATCTTATATATATTTAGATCTTATTAAGATATACAAAAACATATTTATAAAGAGAAAGGTGTAAATTAATGAAGCTCAGTATTTCAAGGGAAAAATTTCTTGACGCACTCCAGAAGGTTGCGAGCATAATAGGATCTAGGTCAACTCTTCCTGTCCTAGCAAATGTACTTATTGAAGCTACCAAGGATAAAGTAGTTCTTACAACCACAGATCTTGAAGTGAGGATAACCACTGAGATTGAAGCAAAGGTTGAGGAAACTGGGAAAACAACTCTTCCTGCAAAGAAACTTCTTTCCGTGATACGCGAACTTCCTGGCGATGATCTTGATTTAGGAGGGGATGAAAATCATCACATATCCATACAGTGTGGAAAATCTCTTTTCAAACTTCTCGGTCTTGCTCCGGATGATTTTCCGCAGCCGGTATCTCTTACACCTGTCAGAACCATAAAACTTCCTCAGGCTGATTTTTCAAGGATTCTGAGTCAGATATCCTATTCTGTTAGCGTAGATGATTCAAGAAAAGTCCTCAATGGAATACTTTTCAGTATTAAGGAAAACGCATTTACAGCTGTTGCCACAGATGGTAAAAGGCTTGCCCTTGTTGAGAAAGTCATTGAAAAATATGAGGGAGAGGAAGGAGATTCCATAGTTCCTTCAAGAAGTGCAAATGAGCTTCAAAGGCTCCTTCAGAAAGAAGGGGATGTGATTATAGAGATTGGGGAAAATCAGGCTTCGTTTAAAGTTGGTTCAACAGTTATGACTACAAAGCTTGTTGAGGGTAATTATCCCAATTACAGACAGGTCATACCAACTTCTTTCAGTAAGAAAGTTGAAATAAACACTGCAAGTTTCGCTTCAGCCCTTCGCCGTGTATCACTTGTAGTTTCTGAAAGCAGTTCCTTCGTGAAAATGACATTTAACAAGGCATCTCTAGTCCTTTACGCTTCCAGTTCTGAATTTGGGGAAAGCAAAGAACCAATTGACATTGAATATGGAGGGACGGAACTCAATATTTCATTCAATCCGCTTTTTCTTTCAGAGCCATTTAAAAATCTGGATGCCGACAAGGTAACACTCCAGTTGAATGACGGATACAGCCCTGTTGCTATTTCAGGAGGTGACGGATTCCTTTACGTCATCATGCCTGTTCGCAGCAAATAACCGGTATGATTAAATGCCTTTATCTGAAAAACTTCCGCAACTACGCGGAATTCAGACTTGATGGCTTGGGCAAAGTAAACATATTCACCGGTAAAAACGGTCAAGGGAAAACTAATCTTCTGGAAGCTGTTTTTTTTCTGAGCATGCTTCGCTCATTCAGAACTTCCCAGATAAGCGATATTAAAAAAATCGGGTCATCCGGTTTTTATGTTGCTGCCGAATTGTCATTGAAAAGCGGCTATGACAAGAGTATCGAGGCGGAGTATGGAGATAAGAAGAAATTGATGATTGAAGGCTCATCTGTCTGCAAGGCCAGTGAGTTTGTCAACCAGATAAGAACTGTTGTATTCTCCCCAAACGACATACTTCTTGTAACCGGAAGTTCTTCCTTGAGACGACGACTCATTGACATGTTCATTTCTGCTGTTCATCCTGAATATATGGCAGTTCTCCAAGATTATTATTCTGCGATGCAGAAGAGGAATGCATTCCTGAGAATGGGAGAAAACAGTAAAACAGCAGCCTCCGTTAAGGCTTTTGAACCAATTCTTGCGGAAAAGGGCTCTAAAATTGTATTTTTCAGGAATGAGATACTTTCTGCATTGTCTTCAAATATAGCCGGGCTCATGAAGGATAT
The DNA here is from genome assembly GCA_964540865.1 of uncultured Victivallis sp. GTDB lineage: Bacteria > Verrucomicrobiota > Lentisphaeria > Victivallales > GWF2-50-93 > GWF2-50-93. The sequence continues at coordinate 24,832 of CAZION010000059.1, read as the reverse complement.
AACTGGATCTGAAAGGGAGTTCCTCCTAAAGTATAATATTCAAAGAGGTACTGACAGCGAAAGCGAATATCTTACAAGATTTGACCAAGAGAGAGGGAGGGATTTTTCCAGGCAATACTCGACCTTCGGCCCTCATCTTGATGATTTTGAATTCATTTACGCTGAGAGAACGCTCAGGAACTACGGCTCTACTGGACAGTGCAGACTTGCCTCCCTGTGTCTGAAACTTGCATGTATAAAAATAATGAAGGCTTTCGGAAATGAACCTGAAATTGTTGCCCTTGTTGATGATGTCACGGGAGAATTGGACATTGAAACAAAAAAATCATTCTACAGTGTTATAAAAGATGCCGATCAGATATTTTTCACTTTCACGGAAAAACCAGAAGTTGATGAATTCCTGGCTATTGCCAAAATATTCAATATCTCCGAAGGGAGGATTGTATGATTATTCGCCTTTCTCCAAGTTTTCATCCTGTTTTTTTGGGATTAAATTTGGAGGGATCGCTTTTCTAATGCATTCTTCAAGAACGTCCACATTTAATGTCAGAGTATTTTCATTGAATATGAAAACCAAGTTGATAAGCGGTTTTCTAGGCTCTTTGCCTTCATTGGAGAAAGCATAAAGGAAAACATCCCCTTTTTCCTTCTTTCCGGGGCTTAAGGAGAACCCTTCCATTATAAGCTTTTCAACTGAGGATAATTTTGTTTTCCCGTAAACTATCCTTGAACATTTCTCATTGAGATTTATGAATGAATTGTATTTTTCCTTGTCCGCATTTTCAGGGATGAATGAATATACTCCCTTCTTTATTTCTTTGATGGTTTTCCTGTCTGAAATGAAGTTTTTCAGAGTCTGATATTTTCCATTTGAAACAGAGGTTTCCAAGCAGGACACTGATTCCGAGCCAAAAGAATCTGTACGGAATCTGAAGTCTCCCGAAAAATTCTTTGCAAGCTCGGAAATGACATCGGTAACCTCGGGATTATAATCATCTGTAGTTTCAATGAGAATTTCCTTAAGCATTCCAAGGATTTCATTTTTTAACTGGTCGGTGATATTAATATGGCCATAGGAGATTAAAACACCTGTTCCGGTATCACAGAAGTTGGGTTCATCTGTGGTTTTTGTCTGTGCTTTTATAAAGCTTTCAGCGGAAGAACCTTTAATTGGTAAGAATTCGGAATTTATGGATAATCTATCCTTGCGGAAATTGATATTTAAATCAGTTTTTTCAAACTGGCTCACAGCTTTTTCCAGTTCGGTCATTTTTATCGAGAAAACTTTTATGTTGTTTAGGTCTTCCTCGCTTCTACCACTCTTTTTAAGTACTAAATCCGTAATTTCTTTTTTCATTGAAGAAAATCCTTCAGGGAAAAAATCAATATATGCCCTGGGATAAAATACCATTTTCATATCGTATTCATCATTTTCATCCTCTGCCGATGGTATTTCATTTACGCATTCAGTGAGTGTTTTATTGTATGATAAAATGGATCTGTCTCCTATTACCTTCAGATAAACAGTTCTTTTTTTGTCAATGATTTCCGTGCTGGGATTATTTGTGTTTTTCGGGCTCATGGCAATCGCCCATTGTATTTCTTTTGGTCCTGCAGTTTTTGAACCGTATCCGAGTATCTGGATTGGAGCTGTCAAATCAAATCCGGCAAGCTTGGGATCAAATGCCAGGGCTGCCACAGCAATTCCTATTATTCCGGATTTGCCCGGAAAGATGTTCTCTGAAAGCAAGGTCAGGTTCTGAGCTGAAGCCATAAGTGAAGGAATTCGGATTTCAGCAAGAAGTTCAAATTTTTCCGATGGAAAAATATTTACACAGAAAACAAACATAAAAGCCAATACTGCCATGAACTTCATAAAAATATCCTTTATTAATTTTTAACACAAAGATTTTCATTTGAGGAACTTACAATAACACTGCTGAAAAATCCAAAAGGATAATGTTTTTTTCAGGAAATGAACTATCTTAAAACCGAACTTTCCCACACAAAAAAAGATGGAAAATGAGCAAAAAAGTCATAATGATAATGGTTGATGGATTCGGAATACCGGAAAATGGCTGGTTTAACTCTATTTATTCCGAATTCTGCGATAGCAGGTTCGTGAAACTTCTTTCCGATTTTTCAATTCCGGTTACAACAGGTATGGGGGTTGACGGCATTCCACAAAGTGCGACCGGGCAGACAGCGCTTTTTACCGGGTTAAATGCAGCCCAGATCATGGGTATGCATATGCAGGGTTTTCCCGGCCCGAAATTGAGGGAGGTAATCTGCAGCAGAAACCTTTTTTCTAATCTGCTGGAAAAGGGGAAAAAAGTGGCGTTTGCAAACGCGTATGTTCAGTTTACCCTTGAAGAACTCGACAAAATGCGGCTCAAATCTGTAACAACCACTATGGTTGAGTCCTCAATTGGCTGGGTTAGGAACATGGAATACCTTCTTTCGGGCAAAGCTGTTTATCACGATCTTACAAGAAAAACAATAATGGATAAGCTTTCCATAAGCGAAATTTCCCCAAAACAGGCAGCTATGGATCTTATGAACATAGCAAAGGAACACGATTTCACCCTTTTTGAGTATTTTCTTACGGACAGGGCTGGGCATAAGCCGGATAAAAACGTTCTCAAGGAGGTGCTTGGAAATCTCAGTTCATTTGTCTGCGAATTAGTTGATTCGACTGCGGAAAACACACTCATTATCCTGACAGGAGATCACGGGAATTGTGAAGACATCACGACAAAAAGGCATACTAAAAACCCTGTTCCTCTTTTCATTTACAATCACCCTCTTCCCCGCAATAAGGAATTAATGTCAATAGAGCAGATTTATTCTTATATACTCGAAGATGTTTTTTTAACTGCAAAACAAGGAGTTTCCTGATGTCAAAAGTTCTTCCTTTCAACGCACTTCTTCCAAGCCCGGAAAAAGTTGCACTTGTAGCCTCGGTCCCATATGATGTAGTCAATTCCGAAGAAGCCGCGAAACTCGCAGAAGGCAACATGTTGAGTTTTTTACGTGTTTCCAAGCCTGAAATTGAATTGGAAAAAGGGATAGATCTTTACAGCGACAAGGTTTATGCGAAAGCCGCTGAAAATTTCAAGAGGCTCTGCGAGGAAGCACCTCTTAAATTCGATAAAGGGAATCATATTTATGTTTATTCACTCAAAATGGGTGAACATGTGCAGACAGGGATAATCGCTGCCGTTTCGGTGTCAGATTATGATTCAGATATTATCAAAAAGCACGAAAAAACCCGCAAGGATAAGGAAGATGACAGGACAAGGCATATCTATGTTACCCGTTCCCATTCAGGCCCTGTTTTTCTTACTTACAGGGATGTTAAAGACATTGACATGATTATTTGCAAGACAATCAAAGAGAAACCGTTGTTTGATTTCATCGCTTCTGATAAAATAGCGCACAAGGTATGGAGAATTGATGAAAAAATCAGCAAGGATGTTTCATTTCTTTTCGAAAAGGTTCCATGTCTTTATATCGCAGATGGACACCACCGTGCCGCTTCCGCTTCACGTGTTGCGGCCAAATGTAAAGCTGAAAATCCAAACCATACAGGGAAAGAGGATTATAACTATTTCCTATCGGTTATCTTTCCATCGTCTCAGCTCAGGATATTTCCCTACAACCGTGTAGTGAAAGATCTTAATGGATTGAGTCTCCATGACTTCATTGAGAAAATATCTGTGAAATTCGCAGTGACTCCTTCTAGTTCCACGTCACCGTCAAAACCCGGAGAGATCTGCATGTATATTCAAGGGAAATGGCATAAGCTTACCCCCTTGTTTGATATATCAAAACTTGGAGTTATTGATTGCCTTGATGTAAGTATTCTTCAAAATCATGTACTTTCTCCCATTCTTGGAATTGACGACCCACGGACGAGTAAAAGAATTGACTTTGTCGGTGGTATTCGAGGCACAGGAGAACTGGAAACCCTGGTTAATGACGGAAGGATGAAGGTTGCTTTTTCAATGTTCCCGACAACTGTCGGGCAAATGATGGATATTGCAGATGCTGGCGAAATCATGCCTCCGAAGTCAACTTGGTTTGAACCTAAGCTTCGTGATGGTATAGCCTGTCACAATTACTGAGCTGATTGCAAAACTCCTGTTTTGCGGGAAGTCAGGAGACATCCGCCACGGCGGACAGAATTCAGAATTAAACTTGAACTCAAATCCAGATTTATTCTGACTCCTGACTCCTTTTGAAATTGGCTATACTGATAGTCATTTTTTTATACTGTTCCATTATTTCGCAACGAGGTCTTCGTCGAAACTGTTCCTGTTCCTTCCCCACCAGTTCCTGGCATCATCGTAAGTTTTGAATTCCTCGGAAAAGAAGACCTCGAATGTCATAAAAATTCCGTTTCTAAGCTCCTCATCCCCGTCCTTGAGGGCCTTCAGGAGCGTTTCCACCGTCCTATGGGAAGGAGTGTCTACCGCCAGATCTATCAGTTTCTCCTTTACATCCAGATACTGCGATACGGCGGCGGTTTCCAAGATCGCCTCCTTTGTAGATGTGTTCTTTGTGAAGGCAATGGAGAATACTGCTCTCCTGACATCCTCCGAATCATCGGATGCTCCTTTTGCCAGTAGCTTTGCGGTTTCTGGGACATCTATTTCACCTAGGGCATGTACTGCGACCAACCTGACTTCCTCGTTCTTGTCTCCTAGCGCCTTGGAAATGGCTGGGATCGCGTCGTTGCCGTCGAATTTTTCCAGTAGCTGTGCGGCGGCAAACCTGACATCATCACATGGATCCTCTAAGGCTTTGTAGATCAGTTCAAGCAATTTCCTGTCAGATATGAGATCGTTCCTGTTCAATATGGCTATCTTCTCTGCCGCATTGCCAGACTTTGAGTATTTTTCAAGCGCGTCATTGTCCAACTGTTCCCGGGTATCCCCTCTTTTTTTTGTAGGAATTGTGGTACTTGCCGTTAAGTCCTTGTTGCCGTGAAGAGACGTCCTTTCAGAGGTGCCTTCACCAGCAGCGGACTTATTTCTGAGTCCGCAGACCGTGACACAGGTTGAGGCAAGGAGAATTACCGCTGTGGCAAGTCCGTATATCCATTGAGATTTCTCCTTCATCTGTTTTCCTCCATCATCGCTCCGTTAATCCGGTTCAAAACTATTCTGCCACTACAATCCACTGTGCAAGTGTGGATGGATCTTACTTGTAAAGGGTGCTTCCGGCCCTCTGCAGATAGCTCTTCGGTACACCCGCCACGCCGGTGATTGTATGGTTGGCATAATATTCCATGTCGACCGGGTATGTGATGCCGTTGCGGTCGACATACGGACTCACCGAGAAGAAATCAGGATGGAGCAGGTAGTTAGAGATGTACCGGATGTCTCCATAAGGTCTGCAGCCACCTATATCTGAGCCATATGGGAATCCGTTTAGGATCGCCACGTCCGGATACGGCAGTGGATCCAGTGGATTCGGAGGGGGGCCGAAATACGTTATCCCCACGGGATTGTCATATGATGCATTGTAGCGCAGGGTCAGATACCTGGAGCCTCCATCAGTGTAAAAGGTGTTCCCTCCGGCCAGCAGGCGCTTCCCATATGCGACATTACCCGAAATTAGAGTGCCGGTAGCCATCGTCGTGCCTTGCTGCCCGTTTGTATAGATAGCGCCTCCATCCCATAGGAGGTTCAGGAATCCGGAGATTTTGTTGTATGTGATTTTGTTGTTCGACGAGATCGTAGGCGTGTCGAATTCACCCCACTGCCCGACGGACGCGCCCGGAAGTCCGGGGAAGCTTCCCTCGTCCATGAGCCCCCACCCCCAGCCTATCGCGATTCCAGACCACGGCACATCAATTATGGTGTTATGCGTGATCAGCGTCTTCTGCGTGAATCCCGCATATATGGCGGCGGAATCGAAATAGTCTTGTCCGGAATGGTAAATGCGATTGTTGGAGACGATGTTTCCACGACAGATCGACGAGGTGGATGCCGGGCGAGCATCATCCAGGTTAACTCCGCCGACCTGGACTGCCGCTGCCGAGATGTCGCGGAATGTGTTGCTGTCGATCGTGTTCTGTACGCATCCAGTCACCATGTCTATCGCCACGGCTCCAAGTTTCTCGAAGGTGTTGCTCCTGAATTCTATCTTTGAAGCATGGGTCAGCGAGATGTTTCCGGGGGTTCGGACTACCTCCTTCACGTGGCCGATGTAGTTCGGCTCGTGCACTCCCGCCAGATGGAAGCCGCTCTGGTCCGCCACATATCCATCCGCGCTGCCAGGTCCGTTCCAGGTTGCACCACGGAACGTGAGTCCCTGGAAAACGATGTTGCTGACTGGGCTTCCGGGAGCGCCGGTGATTTCTATCAGGCTTTCGAGCTGCGGAAGTTCGACCAAGGCCGTATTTATGTCCTCTCCCCAGAGAGGCATGTAGTAAAGGAGTTTTGCAGTCTCGTCAAGATACCATTCTCCGGGGGAGTCGAGGAACTCGAGGGCATTCTCGAAGCGTGTAACCTGCCAGAAACTCCATATCGATGGCTCTCCTGTAGCCTTGTCCCTGAATGCATTGGCATTGCTCCATCCGGGCTCCTGCAGTTTGATGAGTCCAGGTATGACGCCCACGGACGCGGTTATCGAATCCAACCTGCATATCTCCATCTTCCACTGAGTTATGATCAGCGCCTCTATCTTGTCCTGCTGCTTCCATGTGAACGGATCCGGGATCGTCGGGTTCAATATCGGATTAGGTATGTATTCGATCCCCGGCGTGGTCCATTCCCCACCGACAAGTGCAAACAAGGGCTTAAAACTAGACGGATAATCCGGAGTCCTTGCGCGTGGTGCACGGTTGCCGTTCACGAACAGCTGGCGCGTCGGTTTCAGCGCAATTGAACTGAGGTCGCACTTGTATATGCGGCCCGTATCAAGCACCCAGTTGGTGACTGGGATCGAACCTGTCAGTACTGGTGTCTCTCCTTTGACAGCGCGATAGATCACCTTTGCACCCTTGGCTGTGTCTTGCAATCCAAACTGCAGGGGGCTGTCCAAGCGGTATGTGCCACCATGAACGTTCACGATGATGATCCCCCTGGTTCCAGCCAACAGCGACGTCCTGACAGCCTCCTTCGCCCGTGCAAGTGTCGCGAATGGCCGATCTTTAGTACCTGGATTGGCGTCATTTCCGGAGGGATCGGTCCAGAACTGTCCACCAATTACCTGGAGTGGGATTGAAATTGAAAGGATTAGAAGACCGATACGCCAGAGATTGAGCATAATACCTCCTTGTATGATTTTGGATTCCCTTTATATTTTGAAATCTTGGGATACACTATTTCAGCAGGCAGAAATTACCAGCAGTGAAAAATGAAAGGCCTTAAAAAATGACTTGATTTATTCCTCAATTCTGACTACCTTTCTAGGAGTTTAAACACACTTAGGGGTGGGATGTCTGCGATTCTAAAATACAAATTCCTAAACAATAAAATTAAATGGAGAGACATGATTAATGTTCTTGCATCAATAAAGGTGAAAACTGGCAGCAAGTCTGAGTTTATCAAGATTTTCAAAGCAAACGTGCCTTTTGTAATAAAGGAAAAGGGTTGCATTGAATATTTCCCGACGATTGACTTTGACACAAAATTATCGGCACAGAACCTTGATGCCGATGTCGTCACGATTATTGAAAAATGGGAAAGCATTGACGCCCTTAAAAATCATCTGAATGCTCCACATATGGCGACTTACAGGGAAAAAGTTAAGGATATAGTTGAGTCAGTTTCTTTAAAAGTGCTGCAGGAAGCGTAGAAATGCAAATCTATGTGGATGCCGATGCGTTTCCTAAAGTTATACAGGAGATCCTTTTCCGTGCTATAGAACGTCTCAGCATTTCATTGGTTCTCGTTTCAAATAAAAATGTTAAACATCCCAAATCAGATCTGATTTCCAGGATTGTTGTCGGAGAAGGTCCAGATATCGCTGATGATAAGATAGTTGAGATGGTTCAGCATGGGGATCTGGTGATTACCGCCGACATACCTCTTGCTTCGCGAGTTATTGAAAAAGGGGCCTATGCGATTAATCCACGGGGTGAACTTTACACGAAGACCAATATAAATCACAAACTGGCGATGCGAGACCTTATGGATGAACTTAGGAAAAACGGAGAAATTACCGGAGGTCCATCATCCTTCAACCAGAAAAACATTCAGGAGTTCGCAAATCAGCTGGACAGGTTCTTGACCAAACATAGCAGGAAATAAGCAGTTTCTTTGGTGAATCACGCCATATTGTTGAGCCAATTTCAAAAGTAGTCAGAATTCAGTCAGGAGTCAGAATAAATCTGGATTTGAGTTCAAGTTTAATTCTGAATTCTGTCCGCCGTGGCGGATGTATCCTGACTTCCCGCAAAACAGGAGTTTTGCAATCAGCTCAGTTCATAAATGAAAAAAATGTGATATATTATAGTTTATTAAAAAATTTCACACCCGTCCCATAGCGGACGGGGAGACTGTAGGCTAATAGGCTGTAGGTAAATAGGTTGCAATCCAAAAGAGTGGATTTAAAAATGCAAAATGACTTGTGTCAAAACCTAACAGCCTTCAGTCTATACAGCTATCAACCTTGGCATCCTGTGGGATGCCTATGAAAAAATTTCAAAAAAACAGGGGGATGAAAATGTTTCTCCATGAGATATATAACAAAGACAGGATAAGTCTTCATCTTAATGATATGGATAAGGAACAGGTGCTTAAAAAACTCGTTGCCCTCTTGGTCAAGGCGACTGGTACAAAACACGGAGATGAAATTTTTAAGGTTATCTTGGGGCGCGAAAAGATCGTGTCAACCGGAATAAACAACGGGATAGCGATTCCTCACGGGAGAATTGATAATTTAGACGGGGTTGTAGGTGTCCTTGGAATATCCGACAAAGGGATCAACTACGATTCCCTGGATGGAAAGCCGTCACATATATTCTTTTTGTTCATAAGCGGCAAATCCAAGCCGGAGGAGCATCTCATACTATTGAACAAAATATCCGTGATTGCGGGTAACCAGGAATTCCGCAGGGAATTTCTCACTGCAAAAAATCCCGAAGCTGCCAACCGCATATTGAAAAAATACGAATCCGAGCCAATCCCGACACGTAAATGAGTTCAATCTCCAGTGATTTTGCTGATATATGGAAACTTAACAATGATCGGCATATCAAAACTTTACATGGGTCAGATTGAGGGTTCAGATGCCATGCGATATGGCAGGGATTCAGCCCGGCTTCCATCAAATCTTCTCCAGTTTTCCAAAGACAAAAAACCAGTAGTGGTATGGAACATCACCAAAAAATGCAACCTCAGCTGCCAGCACTGCTATGCCGCTACTTCCACATCTTTTGAACATGAACTCAGTTTCGAAGAAGGCAGGAAACTGATAGATGAGCTTTCCGAATTCGCTTGTCCGGTCATAATATTCTCCGGAGGTGAACCCCTTCTCAGACCAGATCTGCCGGAACTAGCTGAATATGCTGTCTCCAAAGGAATCCGTTCAGTCATATCAACAAATGGAACGTTGATAGACAAGGAAACTGCTGAAAAATTTAAGAAGACAGGGATCTCATATATTGGTATCAGTCTTGATGGACTTCGCAAAGTAAACGATCATTTTCGTGGTCATCAGGGAGCTTTTGACGATACCATGAATGGGATAAGATGCTGCATGAATGCCGGACTCAAGGTTGGCCTCCGTTTTACAGTCTGCCGTAAAAATGCCGGAGAAGTCACGTCAATCTTTAAACTCCTTCGCGATGAAGGCATTCCACGAATCTGCATATATCATCTAGTTTATACAGGACGTGGAGCTGAACTTGCCGAAGAAGATCTTGATCATGAAGAAACTCGAACCTTGGTTGATACCATAATTGATGAGACAATGCGTCTCCATTCGTCCGGAATAAAGACCGAAGTACTTACCGTTGACAACCATTGCGATGGCCCATATTTATACTTGAAAATGCTCAGGGAAGGCAACCCAAGAGCTCCTAAAGTTCTTGACCTGCTCCGCATGAATGGTGGAAACAGCAGCGGACTTGGGGTGGCATGCATCAGCTGGGATGGGAAGGTGCATCCCGACCAATTCTGGAGAAATAAGGTTCTCGGAAATGTTCGCGATAAATCATTCGGAGATATATGGACGGATCCCGAAAATAACTTTCTGATGCAACTCAAAGAAAAGAAAAAACATGTCACCGGCAGATGTTCAAGCTGCCGTTTTCTCGATATCTGCGGAGGTAACTTCCGGGCCAGGGCGGAGGCTGTCACAGGTGATGTCTGGGCTTCTGATCCGGCCTGCTATCTTAGTGACAATGAAATTTATGAACATCCAGCACGGAGAAGCAAAGCAGCAACCAATTTTATAACCACGAAACACACTAATCACGCGAAAAAAACAAGACACTGCCCGGAGTGCCGATGACTAATTCAAGTGAAAAACCAATACCTAGTCTTAAAGTTGTTGCCTGGGAAACGACCAGACGATGTCCGTTGAACTGTCTGCACTGCAGGGCGGCTGCAGGCAACAGTCAACCCGATGACGAACTAAGTACCGAAGAGGGTTTCCGCCTCATCGACGGAATTGCGAAATTCGCAAAACCAATGCTCATCCTCACGGGAGGAGAACCGATGACACGTTCAGATATATATGAACTGGCATCATATGCCACATCCATGGGACTAAGAGTGGTCATGGCTCCCTGCGGACATCTTCTAACGGCAGAAAGTGCGGAAAAGATAAAATCATCTGGAATCAAGGCTTTGAGCATAAGCCTGGACGGGGCTGATGCGTCCACTCATGATGCTTTCCGGGGGAGCATCGGCGCATTTGAAAAGAGCCTTGCCGGAATACGTTGTGCAAGAGACGCAAATATACATTTTCAGATAAATACTACCGTCAGCAAACTCAACTTACACCAGCTACCTCAAATCCTGGATCTTGCTGAAAACATTGGAGCTTCAGCCGTGGATTTCTTTTTCCTCGTTCCTACAGGTCGTGGAAAGGAATTGGATGCTGACCTGCTGACTACGCCGGAATATGAGAAGACTTTAGTCTGGATTGCAGAAGAACGATCCAAACGAAAAATCAGAATTAAGACAACATGCGCACCTCATTTCACACGAATTTCAAGCAGTATTGGCGGCAATTTCTCGCATGAGGGAGGTTGTCTTGCCGGAAACGGATTCGTTTTCGTATCGCACCGGGGAATAATGCAACCCTGCGGTTTCCTGGACATTCCGTGCGGGGATCTCAGGAAAGAGGACTTCGACTTCGGCAAGCTCTATCTGGGATCGAATATTTTCCAAAATCTCCGTGCACCGGACAATTATGAAGGGAAATGCGGTGTCTGCGAATTTCGCATTAAATGTGGTGGCTGCCGCGCCAGGTCATATGAGGCAGGAGGAGATATTCTAGCTGCAGATCCTACATGCTCACATATTCCATATGTCTCAGGGAATACCGATGAAATCGGAGAATCTGCAGGCAACGAGCTTATCCTGCGATTGCAGCAGGGAATACCGCTTGCACACCGCCCCTTTTACACAATTGCGTGCGAACTCGGATTGAAGGAAAACCAGATAATCTCATTTATCACCAAGTCTTTTTCACAAGGAAAGTCAAGAAGGATTGGGGGCATATTCGATAGTAGCAAATTAGGATATACAAGCACCTTGTGCACTGCATCCCCGCAACCGGATAATGAAATAGAATTCATAAGGTATATTCGGGCGCTACCTGGAGTAACCCACTGCTATCTAAGAGGATGGCCCGAGGAGCTGGATCCAAGTCTTCCCGGCTCTCCGAATGGCGAAAAATATCCTAAACTGTGGTTCACTTTCGGGGCAATGTCTGAAAATTTCAAAAGAGAGTTCGAAAAAATAGAGGAGATGAACAAAGGCGGACTTCTGATAAATCTACCATCACGGAAAATGTTCAAGTCGGATGTAATATTCGACCTTACACAGTTGAAAAACAGCAGACCTGACCGGCAAAACCCAGAACCGCATAAGTCAGAAAACCATAGGAACCGCATTTTTTCTGAGATTGAAAAATCAGCAATAAGACTCCTTCAGGGAAATCTGCCGGTGAAAAGCGACTTCTACGCGGAGTCAGCAACCCGTCTCGGAATCGACACCGACAATCTTCTAGACATGATGAAAGACTGGCATGAATACGGCATTCTGAAAAGGGTAGCCATACTGCTCAATCACATGAGCATCGGGTTCAAGGCCAACGGAATGTGCGCATGGAGAGTTGCTGAAGAAGAAATTGAGGTAAAAGGACGGATCCTGTCCGGTTATCCAGCAATAACCCATTGCTATAAAAGACTGATGCACAACAGATTCCAGTTTAACCTTTATGCGATGATACACGCCGGCAATTGGAATGATCTGCACTCATTATTCAGCCTTATCTCTAAAGAAAATAACTTGGAAGGCGGTCAACTTTTCTGTTCAATAAGGGAAATAAAAAAAACCAGCATGAAATATTTTATAAATTAAAACGGGCTTTTTTCCTGTATTCATGAGGATTTATGGTGGTTATCGCAATTATTTTATTTTCAATTACTGGTGTCGGTATGTATCCGCATTTCCTAGAAAGTAGATGCGGGTACCGTGCTCGGGCAGTGTTTCTCGGATTTCTGTGATTCTACGTCCGACTTCGCGATTTTCGTAGCATTCGTACACGTCTGATGGAGCAGGTAGTCGGATAATTTTCTCGCCTGCGGTTTTCGCGTGAATCATGATGAAACTTTTTCCGGGCAGAACCACGTCGTCGCCCTCGGAGTAGACGTGGAGCCCGGCGGCCCGCGCCGCGTTCCGTAGCAGATACTGGTTCAGCATAGGAGCGGCGCAGAAGACCGAGGTCCAGCCATCCATCGGCTTCACGCAGAAGCCTGGCTGCTGGAGGCAGTCCAGCTCGCCAAGCGTCGTCGCCTCGGGGTCGTCCACGTAGATGATCGGCCCGATCACGCGCTCCCGCTCGTCGTTGCCCATCGGGCCGGTTCCGAAGAAACCTGGTTGAGCCGTGCCGTGGACATATTGGTCGCCGTCCTGCGGGGGGCGGTAGTGGACGAAAGGATGGTTGTGGTTGGTGAGGGTGATCCGCGGCAGTGCTTGGATGTTGGCCGACTTGAGTTTGAAGCCCGTGAGTCGTTCCACGCGCTCCAGGGAAATTCCGGACGGCGACTGAATGCCGGGCGCGTAGCTCCAGATGACCGTGGCGCCGTTCCGCTTCACCTTCCGCTCGATGGCGGCGACCTCGTCGTCGGTCAGATAGAACGTGTTGAGGAAATAGTACAGCTTGTGGTCGGGCATGACGGGATGCGCCAGATCGTTGTGCAGGAAAACATTCCATGCGGCTCCGCTCCGGCTCCAATAATACTGCCGCTGATAGTAGAGCATGGGAAAGATGAGACGGTTGGAGCATTCCTGATGGAATACGCTCTCCTCGTCAACAATCATTGCCATACCGTCCGCAATGCCACGGGGGAAATGCAGGTTTTTCTTCCCGATCTCGCTCAACTTTGCCAGACAGGCGCTGATTTCAGGGTGGTCATACATGCCTTTAACCATTGCATGCCACCATAGTCCGTAACCGCGGATGAGCATGTGAGAAAAATCACGCTTCAGTATGTCTACCGACTCCCGCATGTCCGCCGCGATTTTATTCATAGTGAAGTTTTTGCGGTAGTCCGGGGGCAGGACGCATGTCCTGGTATCCTGATCCTGGAAGATCAGCTTGCCGTGCAGCAGATATGATCCCACCGGCATCATGGAGGTGGAATCTCCGCCGGGCTCCCGGTTCTCATAGGAGGCCGGGGAGGTGAACAGGTCGACCGCGGGGTGCTCAAGAGCCTTCCTCACGGCGTTGATGCAGGCCTGGTGGTAGATATAGCCGTGATAGCCGTTGTCCAGGAAGGCTCCGAGATGGCTTCCCGCCAGGCAGTGCCCGCCTGTCGCCTTTTTAATGGCCTCGCAGACGCGGATGACGATCTGCTCGACGCGCTCCGCGAAGGCCAGATAGTAGTCGGCGGACTGGGCCTTCCTCGGATCTCGGAAGGTGAACCAGTCGGTGCGCAGACGCTCAAGGCGGGTCGGCACGGTGGCGGTCTCCAAGGTGACCGCCGGATCGCCCCAGGCGTCCCTCAGCGAGCTGTCGGATCCGTAACGATTTTTCAGCCAGCGGCGGAAATAGGCTGTCATCGCCGGGGAGAAGTCGGAGCAGAACCAGCGGCCGTCGGTGTAGCAGGCGCCGATAGGATTGTTCTCGCCGCACGTGCCCATCCCGAACTGATGCCCGACGACCTGCCCGCCGTAGCGGCGATGCAGCACAGAGCACCAAGTCCCGTACCAACCGCTCACCGCGTCGAGCCACTTTTCGGATCCCCACGAGGCGTCGCGGAAGACTTCGCCGCCTTTCCCCAACTCGCGGTTGACGCCATAGCGCTGGACGTCAACGTCGAAACTGGTCTCCTCTCCGGGGTTTTGATCAAGCCACCAGATGGGCGCCGGAGGGAAAGTCCGGACAATCGCCAACGCCCCCGGCTCCTTTTCAAGAAGTTCGTCCATCTGTTTGAAAACGATCCCGAAATCAGGATTACCTCCCTGATCAACAGCAAATGTATGGTCGTAAATCATGTAGATGCCGGTTCGCGCCTCTGCAAAACTCGCATACGGGGCCTTATGCAGATATGGTGCATTCAGGAAAACCGGTTTGTCATTTATGAAAAGAGCAGGCGCGCCATTGCAGTCGGCGATGCGTGTGGAAAATTTGGACATTGGTGATTGATCCTTTTGTTGTTTTTATTTTTTCCTGGAACAGGAAAAAATTTCTATTATCTTCAGCCTGCGAAATGCAAAATTCGCATAAGGTAAAGGGCGATTTTGCCTTCATCGGTATTTCCAGTCCGTTCCCGGCACAAGCAGCAAGTGGCAAGCTGCCACACCTCATCGCCACCGAGATGAATGTGGTGAAGGCCTGGGTGCCTGGTGGGATTTTCAGTTGTTTTCATGGCAGATACCTGCATATTTCTATAACTCCATTGTCAGCCTGGGTGAACCAGTGGGAACCGGTTCGCATGTCAAATGCGCGGCCATGCGCAACCTGAAGAGTGTAACTGTGTCCCTGATGAAGAAAAGTCATGCCGCCCGGAACGACATCCGTCACTGTAGTGAGCTCTGGTCTGGCACCATGCAGTTGCAATCCCCATTCCATTTCCGTCGCCTTAAAGCGCATCCCAGATTCGGCAAGGCTGATTTCCAGAGCGCCGCCACCGTGCAAAGGCCATGTGATCCGCAGCATCGCATCCTCTTCCTGTGTCACTGTCGGCTCGCCGCCACGCAGTGGGATGCCGCCGATGGGCGTTTCGATGCGCATAGCCAGCAAGCCCGTCCGTTCGTGCCCGGATGTCCACAAATTGCCGTCCACTACCGGCAGGGTGTCGTATAGGCAATTCGGTGTGGAACAGACCTCGCGCAGATAACGCTCGGAGTAAGTCTCGTCGAAGAGGTGCAGATCCCGGATCCAGAGTTCGCCGTTCTCCCAAAGCAGGTTGACGCGATAGTGGCGGGTGTTGAACCAGACGCTCCTGCGGCCTTCGTTTTTCCAGTCGCTTAAGCCCATGAACGCGGTCGGCGGGGTCAACGGCCAGCGCGCTTTGAACCAGGCTCCGGTAGCCTCCAGCGTCTCGATGCGCACCGCGCCTTCAGCGCGCAGTGTTTCCAGCAGTTGATACTGGTCGGTGATTCCCGCCTGCATCGCAGGCCAGCCGAAGGAGTTCTCCTGACCGGCCTGCACATAATTGAAACCCAGCATCGGTGTCCGGCACAACTGCCGCATGAACCAGCGCACCCAGGCCGGCTGTCCGCCGCCGCCATTCACACAGTAGACCGGCTCGAGCGTGATTACCCCCTGCTCCACCCCGCCGCGTCCACAGTCATACTGATAGATCGGATCGCTGCCGAGCATACGGAAAACCGGCACCCCGATCTGGTTGGCCGGCGTCTGCGCCGGCATAATGGCGTTGAACCGGCTCGGATAGTACGCCTGATTGTAATAGCCGCCCCACAGGGAATAGCCATCCGTGCCCCACTGTTCCTTGCAGTTGCAGGCCTGCTGCAGGCCATAGCGGTCGGCCAGGTAACCGAGCAGATGCGCATCGAAGACCCAGGAGCCCAGCGATGAAGGACGGCGCCCGAACCGTAGCTGGAACTCGGCCAGGAACACATCGGCCAGACGCTCCCGTTCCGCTGGTGTGTAGCCCATTGAGAACCCGACATTCGCATGCCAGTCCCAAGGGAAACGCCCGCGCCAGGTCAAACCCGCTTTCTCGACCAGCGGCTGCACTACTTCGAACCAGATCCCGATCTCGTCGCCCGGGTTGCCACCGTCCCGCAACAGCCCATAAAAGCGCTCATCGAGCAGAGCATCGTATTGCAGCATCCAGGTGGTCGGCAGTCTGTGCCGCCGGGCCAGTTCCATCTGCCGTTGCACCGGGAGCAACAGATCGAACGCCGGATTGCGAGGTTCGCAGGCGCGGATGAAGTTGATAATGTTGACTATGGCTGGCTTTGTTGTCTGGCCGGCCGGAGTCGGATTTTTCGCTTCTGTCATTTTTCTGTTTCCTGGGCAAGGGTTAGAAGATACGTATTCGGTTGCACTAAAATTGGACATGATGAAATTAATATGAGTGCCAAGGATTGTAGCGTCCCACGACAAGATCCTGGATTGAGCGCGTCTCTCTGGTGGATGTGGTGGGCCATTGGCGGTTCGCGATGCGTTCTAGCGTCTTCCGGTCTCCGAAATGAAGCATCGCCTCCCAGTCGTGTCCGATGACCGACTCCGCGTCCCAGATCCAGCCGCCGTCGAGTCCGGCATCGAGAACCGCAGCCATGTGGCGCGCACGGGCCTTCAGGTCATTTCTGCTCCAAGCCCCGCCCAATGCGCTGTTGCTTGATCCCCCGGAGAAAACTTTGACCCCGGCTCCAAGCGCCTTGATCGTCCGCAGCGGATCCAGGTCAGCGTTGAGGTTTGGATTGTCGTCGTGCCCGGCGCCGACCAGCACGGACTCCAACAGACCGCGGCGGACAAGCAGCTCCACGTCGAGCCCGAGCAAACGGTTTCGCTCAAACTCGCGCGGCGCGATGCAGGACAGTTTTTTGCCTCGCCTCTCAGCCAGCTTGCAGGCGCGCTCTACGAATCCGGCCAGCAATTCATGTCGGATCGACAGCAGTTCCGGGGTGTCCACCTCTTCCGGCAACTTGGGTGCCCGGCCATATCTTCTCCGGAAAGCCTCGATTACAGGTTCCTCGCAGATCATCAGCGGAAGTCCGCGGTTGAACGCCAGGCAGAGACCGTCAGGCTCGTACTCGAGAAGCTCATCGAAATAAGCGAGCATTCGTTCCTGCACCTGTGGGTAGGCATAGCTCATAAAGTTCACAGGTTGTCCGTATTCATCTACGCAACGCCACTGGGGATTCTCCCTGTAGAACCGGGTGGTCCAGCACTGATGGGGGAAGGGGCCGTAGAAGGCGCTCATCCTGATGTAATAGTGAAGCTCCAGGCCGTACTCGCGGGTCGCCTGCCGGACGAGCGCCAGGGGGTCGGCCCCGGCGGCTTGCAGGCGCTGGAGCGAGCGGCAGAAAATCCTCTCGCCTGGAACGAGGTGCTCCGAGTCCGGCCGTATCGGGTTTTCAGCCGCTTTTGAGTTAGGGTTAATACTGAGGATACTTCCTCCGTAAACACCCCAGATGATACGGAAAAAATCACTGTCCTGAAACGGATATATGTGACGGTAGATGTCTCGTGGACAGTCCATCCCGTGCCAGAATACTCCGTGTCCGTCATCCGTTGCAATCATGTTTTTATGGTTTTTCCAGGGTCCGTCACATGGGACTGCCCGCAGATAAAAAATGCTTGCTTCCTTGGAGTTCTCATTGCCTCGTACCGGAGCGATGTGCAGTCTCCTTCCAGTAAAATCAGCGGCAGGAAATGCAATCTCCCGGACGGTTGAGCAGTCCCCCGGCATCTCCCAGTAGCCGCTGTTTCCATCGAGCCAGATCCGCAGCGCCGGATTCTGAGCTACATGCAGACGGTGCCAGCCAACGAGTCCCAGATCGAGCATCAGCTCTCCGGCCGGGCTGTGCGCCCCCGTAGCCAGGCCGACGGAGGAGAACGCGTCGAATCCAATATGGAGCGGAATCCATCCGGCCCCCGGTCCCGAGGCGGCCTGAAAACCGCCTACAACCAAGGCTGGCAGGTTGGTAAAATAAATTTGACCGTCAATAGTATGTGTTTTTCCCATTCTACTCCTTATCAAAATTTCATATTATCTTTATTTTTAATTCAAAGACAAGCTTAAGCTTGAACTCCAACGTAATTCTCCAACAAACTTCCGAACTTCCGCATTCCCGCACTCCAGAACTTTCCCTTTACTTCTCCCTGAAAATCGCTACCGGCCCCATCAATCCGCCGGTGCCCAGCTCGTTGAGCCAGTTCCTTTCGCACAGAATCGTGAACTGGTTGTCACCCGCCTTGACCGCTGAAGTGATGTCGAAGGCCGCGGGGCTGAAACAGCCGTTGAAAGCGTCTACGGAGTCGCCCTTCTCGTTTTGACGCGTTTTCTCCGGCACCACGTACTTCACATGCTGTCCGTTGACGAACAGCTTGGCACTGCCGTCTGTGGAGCCGATCCACAACAGTATTTTCTTGCCTGCCAGGGGGGCGGGAATCTTCATGGAAACCCGGTATGCCATTTGTCCCATCGTGTTATGGTGCCCAATATCGGACCAGGTGTCCTCGACCACATGCGTCTTATTCCACGCCGAGTCGTCGAAGTCCGGCTTCGTCCAGCCCAGTTGCTCCGCCTGCTTCTCCTTGTCAGGCTCATACTTCCAGACGAGGGCCGGCGCGCTCAATGCGGCATAATCCTTGGCCATGCGGCTTCCGCTCTCATAAGCCGCGCCCCACTGGGAGTTGACATAGTCAAGAGCCAGTCCACTGTCGAACGCGAACTGGGGCCGGTACTGGCGGCGGAGGTGCCGGAGCGATGCTCGCCACTCGTCCAAATCGGAACTCAAAGCCGCCAGTTTACCTGCGGCCCAGTCACGTCGCATCTTCATGAAAAGTTCGAATAGCCGCAACGATTCATCTATCATCTTTACCCGCTGGTACTCCTGAACTGTTGAACACTTGGACAGTGCTTCATCCACGTCAGCACGTACACAGCGCATTACATCGGGTGTGAATATCTTCAGGTAGCCAAACCCGCTGCCCGCATATTCCTTGGAGTCGATCCATGCGCGGTCCATGCGGTTCCAGTAGCGGGACATGGGCTCGGCCGCGGCTCCGTAGAGTTTTGTCCACATCTCCTTTAGTATCTCTTCCGGCTTTTCTTTCGGGTCAAAAGTGAGGCGCATGCTGAGATAGAAGCCGGGCATCATGGATTCCCAGCCGCCCATTGTTTCGGGTGTCCAAAAAGTGCAGTTGTTCTTCAAGATGATCGGGATATCCGTGCTCCACTTGGTGATGAACGGATTTGGAGCCGTGATCTCAGCCAAGTTCATCCCATAGGCGTAGTAGGCGATGCGCGGGGCGGCTTTGCCCCATCCCTGCAAGATGTCCAGCAACCAGGTTTTATTGGGGTGCTCGGGCCAAGTCATGGGGTGCGCGCGGTTGAAGTCTATTGGTGCGAGCATCGGAATCACATTCCGGTGTACCTTTTGCACGGCGGGCGGCATGGAATAGTTCACATAGGAGAGGATGCCGAAACGGACATCAGGATATTTTTTTTCCACCCGCTCCGCGATACGATTGGCAAGGAGAATCAGGCGGTCCGTCACCGACCACTGGTTTGCGGCTGGTTCCCAAACCCTGGGATTGGGATCTCCTTTCAGCTCCTCGGGGTCTTCCGTGGGCACCACGTAATCACCAGGAGACAGCGAGACCGATGACTCATACTTCTTGTCCAGACGTGCAATGATGCTGTCGGCGATGGCGTCGGCGACATCCTGGCTAGTCCATCGCAGGTAGGAGGGATGTGGTTTGCCATTTACGTGAAGACACCATTCCGGATGCTCTGCGCGTTGCTCTTTGGTGATGTATCCCTCAAGCCCGTGCCAAGCTATCACCTGGTTGCCGCCACCCGCGCTTGTCCCCATGCGGTTGCGGCGACGGAAGTCGTCATCCGCAGTGCGATCCTCCATTCTTCTCCATTCCGTGGCAGGAGCAAGTTTCTCATCCATCTCAGGGAACGTCAAGACGACCTTGGACGGGATGTATTCGCCCAATTCTGAAGGCATGTACCATCGGCATCCCAGCCGGTGCAGAAATTCATAAACAGCATAACTGGTGCCGTACTCGGACTCTCCATAGAGCCCAATCCCTCTTTTATCGGCGACAACACGGAATCCGAACTGTCCTCCAAAAGATTTGCCAACCGGACCGAAGACCTTCTCGGCCTCGGCACCAACGTAAATCGGGATCCCTTTAAGCTCCGTCCCCCCAGCTCCCTCGACGACATCAAATTTGGTGCCGGCTATTTTTCCCAGATAGGACGCAAGATCTCTGACAGAGTCACGGAGAAGCCTGCGGCGCCTTTCAGCCTCCTCGGAAGATGTCCAGTATTTGCTCAAGACGCTGGAATCTCCCTCCCATGACATTGTTCCGCTTGGGACGCATATGTCAGCAAGTTTTTTCCCATCCTTGGACAAAATTATGTCGGACGCGCTGGAATCCGGCATCAGTATAAGTGTCAAAAAGGAAAGACAGCTTAAAAACATATTCAAACATGGATATTTCATTGGAATCCCCCTTTTGCTATTTGCTATTTTTTTGTAATAATTTCCAGATTATCTTTTTCCGCCAGTTCCCTAGGTACCAACAACACGTCAGAACTAGGTCCAATGTAGTTCGGGATGTTCACGAATCTGCGAGTGTCCCATCGCCCTCTGAAGCTCCAGACTTTGCCGTCCTCTCCGTCAGGAACAGAGATAGTGACATGGTCTGCCAACTTTTGTCCGGCGACCTTGACCGTAGCGCCGGATGGCGTGCGGAGCTCATGGTCATCCCCTTCCCAAAGAAACTGGATCTGGCGTGTCCCCTTGGGAACATAGAAGAAAACGTAGTCGGGATTCATCGCATAGCGATTGCCGGGAGACTCTAGGGAAAAAGCACTTGGAGAACTCTGCAACGATTTGCTTACTAAAGGTCCACGGCATTCCAAGCGATAGAGCCCGGCCCCTGGAACATTCAGCTTAAGGGCGTGGAAGCCAAGCTCCTTGATTTTTGAATTTTCCTTCTGAAGCACGCCTTTAGCCACGATATTACCGGACTTGTCGCACAGGGAGTAGTCGAGAATCTTATCCGCCGCACGAAGCTCGATCTGCACCGGTTCCCCGGTGAGACTGTAGAGGTATGCATACCCCGGATGTTGCACCTGGATGCCTGCAGCGGGCTTCGCGCCGGGGAAACGGACTGGCACGAGGTCCTCGGAGTACGAGACTGGGTCCAGCAGCTTCTGTGGCTGGAAGTAGGCCAGCCCCTCCTGGAAGAGCCGCTCCGTCTCTTCATGCCTGTAGGGCGGATAGACATCTTCCGGGCGGACATAGTCATACCCGGGCAGAGACGGATCCGGGACGGTGGATGCCGGAGCCATCCACGGCGGTATGTGTGGGGGAGTGACCGACACGTCCCCCTTCTTGTCTTTGAGAGCGACCCGCCAATCGTAGATGGCCTTCCATTGCGGCGCCACCCAGGTCGGTTCGGAATACTTCTTGGCTTCGGCCGGAAGGGTTTGACCCTTCACCATGCCCCAACTGGTGATGTAGGCGTCCCGGATGCGGAATTCATGGGTGAGGCGCCTCAGTGTTAAATCCTTTCTCTCCTGGTCATCCCTGGCCAGGCGGAGGCGCTGGTGCAGGTAGTTGTAGTAGAGGAACTGTTTGACGTGGTCGAGGCGCCTCTGCACGTCTGGCAGATCTTTTGCCATTCGGGCAGCCTCGTCCACGTCCCGGAAGGCGAGGGCCAGCATCGTCCGGGAAATGGGGGCGTTCTGTCCGTCCACGCGTTCGAAGTAGCGGCGCATCGCGGGTGCCGCCGGCCCGAAGGCCTTCTCGTAGAAATCCGACAGGATGGCGTCCACGTCAGCCTTTGGATTCCACAGAAGTGCCGTGGCCACCAGGTTGCCCCGCCCGTGGGCTCCCCAGTTCTGGCCGCACTCCGAATAAAAACTGCGGAAGCGCTTCCGCGCCATCATGTCGAAATCCAAGCGCAGCAGCTCCAAGTTCGCCGTAGGCATGGCGTTGGCTTTAGGTCGCAGGCGGTCCTGCCCGAAAGAGTACAGGGAAAGATAATCGTAGTCACCAAGGTTCCACGTCTTGGCCGACC
This sequence comes from uncultured Victivallis sp., assembly GCA_964540865.1. Taxonomy (GTDB): domain Bacteria; phylum Verrucomicrobiota; class Lentisphaeria; order Victivallales; family GWF2-50-93; genus GWF2-50-93. Next base: position 2,395 of record CAZION010000059.1, on the reverse strand, counting down.
ACATCTCGATGAGTTCTCTGAAGCTGTAGTCGGACTGGATGAAGATGCGGCAGATCTGCACGTGGACATTCGGCTCCATCTCGAATGCCGGCGGAACCGTGTGGTCGTAATAGGCGAGCACGCCGATCATCTTGCCTGGATAGTTCTGGCGCACAGATCTAGCTACCTCGTTGGCTAGACCGAATACCCGTGAAGAGGCATCCCCCAGCGCCTTGCAGGAGTCGCACTCGCAGAAACCGGCACCGTCCGGCGACTCGATGGAGCACATATCGCTACCGGGATTCTTGGCGAAGTGGTCCAGAGCGTGTCGAACCGCCATACCGCGGACCGCCGGATTGCTCAAGCACAATGAGCCCGGCCTGCGTTTGCCCTCATACAATCCGCAGTACTCCGGATGAGCGTCGAACTCGGCCTTGTTTTCTCTGACGATCTTAGAGTAGGCCTGCTGCTCGTTCCTGACTGTGAAGCTCTCACCGAGGCGTTGCTGGCGGCACCAATCCGCAAGTGCAGGAACTTTGCTGTAACCATAGAAGTCTCGCGACAAATAGAAAGGGCGTCCCGTCTCACTGCCACTGAACATCAGCTTCGGAATGGAAGGCACGATTTCCCACTCTGCCGCTGGGTAGAAACGGCGATAGCCCAGCATTTCCAGAAAACGCGACACTGCATGGCTGACTCCAGCGTCGCCGCCGCCCAGCAGGAACAGTCGCCCAGCCTCCGTCCGGATGCCGTAGGCTTCCGCGCCGTCATGGAACTCCACCCCTTTGTATGACGGCAGCGTCTCCAGTGACTTTTTCAGCTCCTCCACTGGGAACTGACTGATCGTACCCAAAACGATCCCCGCCGATCCGTCCCCGGTCAAGACCTCGAACTTCGCCCCGGTGATCTTTTCTAGCTTTTCGGCCAAATACGCTGCCGTCGCCTTGACATCCGCCGAGGCGGAGGGTGAGACGACAATGGGTAGGAGAGACTTTCCGTCCTCAGCCAATAGCAACGACTTGCCGGTTGCGCCTTCTGTGACGAAGCAACCTGCGAAGAGAATAATCCCCAGCACGTATGGAATCGCATAACAGCTGAGATTGGAAGAAATTCGCATTGCCACGGCCTCCTTGTTTTGATGAATTAGTGTACTCAACACATTCTTTGATGCACCAGGTAACTCATTAATTTTACTTCTTGTAATGATCTTCTATTTATCTTCTTATCCATGCTAAAGTTGAAAATATGTTAATTGGTGGCATTGTTCCATTGCCCCCATAATTCATAAGGCCTGGATGTTGGATATGTGGCCCAGGCGTTGATAGTGGTGAAAGACATCAGGAATTTCTTTTCAAGGTACTTCGCATGTTCCACATGTCCGTCACCCATCAGATAATTCAATGTATGGAGATGTCCGACTTCAAAAAGATTATTGAAGACCCCTCCTCTCCAACATGGAATTATCTGGGTAGCAGACAGGCTCTCAGACATGATCAGCAGATCCTCATGCCTACGGATGGCTTGCGATGACATGAAAAACTGCGGCTCGAAATAGCCTTTGAAGTCATCTCCTGTGTTGTTTTGGGCTGTGAAATATTTGTTGGGACCATAGCTTGGTGGCCCCCAGATGTTTGTCTTGAATTTGTCGTAGGTTGACGGACACTGCAGTACCGGCATGATCTTTGGCGCATACTTGGCGCTGTTGAAATCATCGGAGATCTTGTCCGAGCTGGTGCCGAGTCCTTCCGAAAGCAATAATAGCCAATCAGAGGAAGCGTTAATATCGTTTCCAACCGGTCCCCATCCCCCCCAGTCATTGGCATATCCATGGTAAGCGAGCCCGATTTGGCGCAGATTGTTGATGCATTTAGTCAGGTGTGCAAACTCCTTGGCCCTTTTCAATGCCGGTAGCAACATAGATGCCAGAATCGCAATTATTGCTATCACTACAAGAAGTTCAATTAAAGTAAATGCATTGCGCTGCAACAAGTTGCGACTTTTAAAATGCGCATCTTTGCCCAGAGAACCTAGATTTGTGTTTCTGTATAAAGGATAGCTTTTCATTAAAAATCCCCTTGATCCTATCGGTTACTTGTCATATAAGAAACGTTTCTTATTTGTATTATTTTACAATAAATCCCGTTGAATGTCAAGTATCAGGGGGGAAATATTTGAATTATTTTTTCGGGCACCTAAAAAGTTTAGTTTTCCCTATTAAAGTAACTCGGGGTGATACCCCGAGTTACTTTGGATCAAACTGCAAAGTCAGAGGCAATAAAATCCGACTGAATATGGCCTCTCTTAAAAACTCTGCGAACTTTGCGTCTTCCCTTTGCGATCTTTGCGGTTAGGATTCAAGGCCTTAGGGCTCGATTAAAAATAACTTGGGCATTTGCTGGCGAATATTCCGGATGGA
>CAZION010000058.1:0-33361 GCA_964540865.1 uncultured Victivallis sp. | reverse complement strand
AAAGGTTTCTAAACGCAAGATTAAAAAGTTGCGGCCCTTGGCCGCCTAATTTAAACGTTAAGGAATTTCAAAGTTTGTAATAGATTCCGAGTGTCCAAGTGGCCGAGAGACCAAGTTTTAAAGAAAAAGACACGCTAAAGCCGTGAACTCCAACTAATTTCAATTTCTAATTCGTAATTTCTAATTCGTAATTCGGCTGTTCGATATTCGATTATTTAAAAGATGCGGCCCTTGGCCGCCTAATTAAATGCCAGTGCTTAGTTTGACTATATATGATAAACAATATAGATTCCTGCACTTTTAAATTTACTGTGGTTTGATAAAGGATTGCTTGCATATGATCAGGGTTTTGAGTTTAATTTTTTCAATCGCGCTCATTCTGCTTCTTGCCTCTTGCGATGAAGGTGGTCCCAATGAAAGCAGGCACCCTCTTTTCAAGAAAGCTTTAAATCTTAAGGAGAAAGGGAAGTATTCAGAGTCGGTGAAAGCCTTTGAGCAATACATTAAAATAAATCCTGATTCCGCTAAAACACATCTCGAGCTGGCCACACTTTACGATGACAACCTGAAAGATTCCTTCCTTGCAATTTATCATTACAGGCGTCATCTGGAACTTGAGCCCGACTCCCAGGAAAAGCAGAACATCGAATCATGGATTAAAGGCGCCGAAAGGGAATATTACGACCAGCTGAAAATGAATTATACCGACAATGACCTTAAAAAGGAATTAGAGGCTTTAAGAGAAAGGGAGAAAAGATATATCACCCTGACCACTCAGCTGAAGAAAGAGAACGAATACCTGAAGAAGCAGCCTAATTTAAAGCCCTCAGTTTCTTCAGCTGTTCAGGAAAACAAAGACATTGCACCGGAGGAAGCACCGATTCTGGAGACATCACCTTCGAAGAAAAAGGAAAGGCCTGAGTTTTACGTGGTGAAACAGGGGGACTCTCTAACAAAAATTTCCCGTGAGTTTTTTGGTGACATCAAATATTACAAGCTTATTCTCGATGCTAACAAGGATGTCCTGAGTTCTGAAACGCAAGTGCAGATCGGACAGAAACTGAAGCTTCCTAAGCTGCCGGAAAAAGCACAGGAGTGATATTTTTCCTTACAGGGAAAATATGACCATGTCAAGCAACCCATTTTTTGTGATATTGCGATATTGTGGAAAGGTTCTTTCCGGCGATTTTTCGAAATGCTGTAGTGGCAGCAGGTGATTTGGAAAGACGGGACCAGAAATCTGTTGCAAGGTCATTCGCGCGACACCATATGGCTATGGATTCCGGAGGGGGAGGAATTGGAGAAAGAGGTTGCTCTGGAAGCCTCCCTTCGATACCTGGACGGTAAAGCATGGGCAGCATGTCATATGACGGGGCTAGTTCAAGGGGACGATTCCTGTTAAGGAAGAGGCTTATATTACCATAGTGCATGTCGGTATTCCCGATTAAAGTTCCGAACCACCAGAGCAGGGATAGTTTATCGGAATTTTCGGAACTTAGCCAGCCGGCGTTGCGCAGTCGGTCTGCCGCTGCAGTCCAAGGAGTGTCTGGCTTACCGAAAAAAGCGGCATCTATTGCGGCAAGAGAAACAAGGCCTGTCCTGCCTAGTGCACCTGCACGATCAAACCTTGTGGATTCCAGGAAATGGCGACCCCCGGCTTCTATCAGCTGAGTTTTTGCAGAGGCGATTCCAACCTCTGAAAGAATGCTTGCGGCCAGATGCTCGGCTACAAGCAAATCCGACCAACGATTGTCTTCAGAACTACCCCTGTTCCCGTTGAATTTAACTATGACGTGGCGTATGGAGCCGCCATCATCTATACAGGTGGTGAATTTAGGCTGTTCGCCTGCGGCTGAGGATCCAGACCATTCTCCGGCAATCATTGCATCTGCGAGCAATGGATAAGACTTGTTGCGGGAAACAGGAGTCAGCATATCCTGTTTCCTGAGCATGCTTGACTGGAATGCGGAAAGCATTTCCTCACCGATGATGAAGGAACCTTGCAGGTTCTGGCCATATCGGATAAGGGATGAAAGTATATCGTCTGCCATCCAGTCGCGTGGATCTGTGGACAACCCCAGGAGCTTCCCGTGTTTTCGCGCAAACGCCCTCCCGAGGAATCCACGGGGGCGGAGGTCGTCGAGGAACCAGGGAAAATCAGGGTAAAGACCGTCTGGAAACTCTGCTCCTCTCAATGTACTCCATGGGCTGTCCTGGTTGAGAATCCACTGTTTCGCCTCCAACGCATGGAGATGCCCTATAAGATGAGCCTTCCCGTCCGAGTCTATTTCATACAGTGGCCAATCCGAGCCGAGTGCCTGAATATTGCGCGAAATTGCGTAGCGAGTGGATCGGGCATTACCTATTCGGTGAATGCACCCCTTGAAGCGGGCAAGGGCTCGCGACACTGTAGGCTGACTTGCATTTAAAGCCGTAGCCAGCTCCTTTGTTGTGAGAGCTCCTTTGCGTCTGAATTCGGATTCAATTATTGACTCTTGCCTGTCCATGAAAAACCAAGATGATTGATGAATAGATAGAATATAGTTGAAAGTATATGTAACTAGCTGCAATATAGCATTATAAACTAATACTGCAAGTTAATAATGAATAGATAATGAATAGATATAAATATTGCGCAAAAGGACTTGTGCGCAAGATTTATAAGTGCATAAATTAGAAATTGTTGCTTACCAATTCCAATATCTTCCCATGTTCTTCGGTCCATGGAGCAGGCCAGAGCTTTTCGAAGCCTTTGCGAAGTTCGCAGCTGTCGGGGCCGAAAAGCTTCTTTGCGGCGATTGCCGCACCGTGTGAGAGTTCTACGGGATTGAATCCCTGGGAAACCACAAGTCTCATTGTGCCTACGACCCTGTCATCCCAGCTGAGTTTGCGTTCAAGATCGCGGCAGACTCTTTCAACTGAATCTGTAAGGAACGGGTTGACCATCCTGACAAGAAGGTCTTCAGCATATTCACGGAACCCCTGTTCTGTGAAAAGTTCGTCAACGCCTTTCCATTTCTTGCATAAAGCCCTGCCTGATTCCTCGATGAATGCGCGTTTGCCGATTTTGATTATCTCGGGTTTTTCCGCAAGCTCATGCATGAAGGAGATCTTGTTTTCCATTGCGTGTAGGCCGAGAAGCATGTGAATCGCATTGTGGCCGTAGAGTTTCGCCTCTTCGAATGGGAGAAGATTGTTTTTTACATAAAGCCCCTTCGTCTTTCTGTCTTCAATCCCAGGACAGCTGCTGATAAGGATTTTGTTGAACTCTTCAACGAGATGTCCGCGATCGGAAAATGGGGTCAGTGTCGGAAGTCCCCTTTTTTCACATTCCGCTAATGAAAGGACTCCGCTCATTTTTCCGACCACGGTGTTGAGATAATGGGTGTTCGGGAATTTTGCAGCTACGGCCTGTTCCAGGAGTTCTGCGGCGTGGTTGTTGTTCTCAGCAGTGTAAATCAGCCTCCTGCGTCCTGGATTTCTCTCGAATCCCTGTTTCAGCCATGGCGCGATGTGCTTGAAGAAAGTGACTGCGGGGAGTGCAGTTGCAATTTCATCGGCATCTGCAGCGGCATCGACAAGCTTTTTGAGATCATTGCTGTCCTGCGGATTGTAGATTTCAATCTTCTGGATGTTCTCCGAATAGATCTTGTCCTTTGCGGCAACGCTGATTGTTACGCTTCCATTGTCTTCCCTCAAAGCGTTTACAAGGTTTTTGTCGACATCCGCAACGACTATCCGGTCGAATCCACCCTTATAAGCCCCGAGCAGGAAAATTCCAGTTTGTATCGGTCCGAATCCTATTCCAAGAAAAGTTGACATGGTTTCTTTCGTTAAAAGTTATAGTTTGTTAGATAAATATTATTAATCATGCAAATGATTAATAATATTTATGGGTATTCATTGCACAGCAGATGCAACGGTTTTTCATCTTCCTCTATTTCCGGGAAACGCCCTATTTCATCATAGAACCGGTTGTCGTTCGCATCATCGTTGACCATTGAAACTTCACCGATGAGGCACATCGATTTTTCTGCCCAGAACCTATGATATATGAAAGGCTCAAGGGTAATGCTTTCACCTGTTTTTAATCGCATAATTCCACCGGATTTCATTTTCCTAGTGACACCGTCAACCTGGACTGTGAAATTTTCTTTTGAAAGCCCTTCCTTCTTGTCCGCCTTCCAGAGCCTCATCACAAGATCGCCTCCGCCGCGGTTAATGATGTCCTCCATTTTATTCCAGTGGAAATGGGTCGGCGTAAGCTGATTCACCTTAGCGATCATTATTTTTTCAGCGTAAGGTTTCTTTTTTTTGTCCTTGAAACAACCATTGCGGATCGTGAAGAGGAGGAGCCCGGTTTTTTTAAATTCGCCACTGCCAAAGTCGGTGATGTCCCAGCCCAGGGTGTTTTTCCTTATCTCATTGCATTCTTCGCCTTTTCTCTTCCACTGTTCAGGAGACCAGAAAGCCCAGGGCGGCAGTTCAAACCTGTGTTTCTTGAAAAATGACTTTGCTTCCCTAAGGTAGCTGTTCAACTCAGATCTTTTCATTTTCTCTCCTGTTTATAAATTTTCATTTCATGAAAATTTATTTATCAGTTCCTTCACCTGGTCGATTGACTTGATACCCTGGGAGGCGGTCGGGTGGCTTAATGAAGCGGCGGCGACACCGTTTCCGAATTTCAGTATGTTTGAGATGGATTCCCCTTTGTATATCTGGGAAAGGCTTCCTGCGCAGAAAGCGTCTCCTGCGCCAACTGTTCCTTTAATGAATCCGGGCGGAAGCTTCAGTGACTTTACGGATTCACGGACGATTTTATTGTTTTCCTTTACTGTAGCAACTGCGCCTTCCGGGAAGTGGATCACCACCATTTTACCGACACCCATTTTGAATAAGGCTTCAGACGCTTCTGAGGCGTCTTTGAAATCTATTCCTCCGTCATTCTGCCGGAGCTTCTTTTCAAGAACCTTGCCGGCCTCTATTTCATTTAAAATGAGATAGTCGGTGAATTTAAGGGATGGTGTTACTATTTTATTGAACCTGTCGCTGTTTTCGCTGACAACGTCAATCGCAGTTTCAATCCCGGCCTCCCTTAGCATTGAAAGAAGTTTTGCGGCGCGGGTTCCGAATTTCGCATCTGGTTCATCCAGTTTGTCAAGGAGGAGCAGGTAGCCGAGAAGGCAGATTTTTCCTTTGATCTTGTCAATCTCAAAATCACAGATGTCAAGGGTGGCGTTGGCGCCTCTTGCATGGAAGAAAGTGCGGTGTCCGTTGGATTGTACGGTTATTACATCTGTATAGGATGTTGTTTGGCCTTCCTTTTTCTTGAGAAGATCTGTGCATATTTTATTCTTTCTGCAGTCGCTCAGGATAAAATCGCCGTATTCGTCATTCCCTATCGCACCTACTGCCTGAAGCGGGATGTCTGTTCCGAGTTTTGCCATGTCAAGGAGCACGCTGTAAGGACATCCACCGTTCGTCGGATGTTCTGTTTTAAGGATGTTGGCCAGGTTCCCTTCTTCCGGATAGCTGTCAACAAATTTGATAAGGTCGATTATCCAGTTGCCGCCTGCGGTGATTCCATTTCGCATAACAAACACTCCTTGATTTTTATTTAAATTTTCCGTTCCGGAAAATTTCTATTCCTATTTTCCCTGTTAATTTTTCCGGAACGGAAAAATCTTCTTGGATATTCAGGGAATTCGTTGAAAAACATTCAACACTCTCTCCGAAGCGCTTGTTCATCACCATGGCAATACTCTCTGCGGATTTTGCGGATTTCGCAATTGCGAAAAGCGATGAACCGCTGCCACTGACTTCCACGCCAAGTGCTCCTGACTTTAAAAGCACATCCCTTAAAATACAGAGGATCGGGAATTTTTTCCAGAGGGCTGTTGCCAAATCATTGCGGAGAAGCGAGGATATTTTTTGGAGGTCGTTGTCCCGCATGGCGGAAATGATTTCTGCAACCTTCATATTTGATTTAAATAAAGACGCGTCAGCAGAGTGACGCGGCCACAGTCCGCCTAGGCGGATAGCCACGTCACTCTGCTGACGTGCATTATCTTTAATCCTGTTCTGATAAGCCCATTTTGCGCTGACCGGAAACTTCGGAAACACTACAACAAGCGGAATTTCGCACTTAAATCCGAGAGGTTTCAGCTTTTCGCCAATCCCTTTTGCCAATGAAGGTACTGGATTCAGGAAAAAAGGAACATCCGCTCCCATCTTTGATGCTAATGTCATGATTTCCGTTCTGGAAATCATTTCCGGATATTTCGCGTGTAACATTTTCAGGACGGCAGCAGCGTCGCTGCTGCCGCCGCCGAGTCCTGCGGCGATTGGAATATTCTTCTTGATGTGAATTTTCCATGAGGGTCGTATTTTTGCGAATTTCGCAAACGCGGTTGCGGCCTTATAGCAGAGATTGTCCGGACCTGAAAGGGAAGGGATCGAACATGTCACACTGAGGTTTCCGTCTTTTGAGTCCGTTAGCGTGACTGTGTCTGATGGATTTTTCAAAGGCAGAAAGACGGTTTCAATCTCATGATATCCATCGGCGCGTTTTCGGACAACGCGGAGGAAAAGATTTGTCTTTGCCGGGGTTTTTATTTTCATAATATAAAATTTTCGTGGAAAATTTTATTTCTCAAACACCTTGTAGTGTTTGTTATAGGCGTTAAGCGTATCAGTTATGAGAACTGCGAGCTTCAGCGCTTCGAGCCCATTCCTGCCGGTGACCTTTGGAATCGGGGCCTTCCCGGTTTTAATGGCTATAAGGGAGCATTTGACAAAGTCTTCCAGCTCCTTTTCTAGGGCGTTGTGATCGTCAACCGGAACTGCTATTTTCTTTATTCCAAGGAGACCTCTTGTGTACATGACCCCGGAGCGTTCGGCATAGTCCAGGGAAATATATGAGTCTGTGAGGAATACGCGGAACTTGCGCATGGGTTCCGGGCTTACACGGCTTGCAGTTACATTCGCCACACAGCCGTTTTTGAATTTGATCCTGGCGTTCGCTATATCTTCGCTTTTGCTGAGGACGGGAATTCCTACGGCGTCAACGCGTTCGACTTCACTGTCAACCATGTGGAGGATTATGTCGAGGTCGTGTATCATCAGATCCAGGACAACACCGACCTCGGTGCCGCGCCTGTGCATGCCGGGTCTTGCTGGAGGGTAGGGGGCCAGTCTGTGAGCTTCTATGAAACGGGTTTTTCCTGCCTGTTTCTCGAGGAAGCCCATGACAGGGTTGAAACGTTCAACATGTCCGACGCTCAGGACGACATTGCTTTTCTCGGCGAGCTGGACGAGTTCTTCGGCATGTTCGACTTTGGATGTGATCGGTTTTTCAATGAGGATGTGTTTTCTGTCCTTGAGAAGATCGAGGGCTATTTCGTAGTGTATGTCTGCTGGGACTGCGATGCTGAGTCCGTCGCAGGCGGAGGCGAGCTCTTTTATGGTCGCGTACGCCTTCACACCGAATTCCAAAGAAACCGCTTTTGCGGCATCTTTGTTTGCGTCATAGATGCCGACAAGCTCAGCATGTTTGTTCTGCTTATAAAGACGTGTGTGGTGTTTTCCAAGAACACCAACCCCGATTACACCGACCTTGAGTTTATCAGACATAAGTTATTTCCGATTTTCAATTTATGATTTCCGATTTCCAATTAAACAAAGCTTGTCATTCAATCTTGTCAATGCCCACAATGAAACTAATCGTACCGATGGAACAGCAAAATCCTAATCTAACACGGGTACCCGGAGAGACAAAGTGCAAATGGGAAAAATGATTGGAAGATGCAACCATTTTAGCAAAAGATGCAACCGTGCTTCATTGATTACGATATGGGGTTGTGGTATAATCCTTACCAGGGGAAGTCTAAAAGTTTCCCCTTATGATTCAGAATCCATACGTATATTTAAGTGGAGGTTTGAGAAGTGAAAGAGATCAGGGTTACCAGGGTTCGGAAAATATTTTCAAACGGGATGCATAACGGTTTCACCTCCATCGTGAGGTTCGATGCGAAATCTTATGTGACTTTTCGTTCTGCGACCGTCCACGGGTCGTTTGACGGCAAAATTGTGGTTATCAATTCCGAGGACAACGACAAATGGAATGTGTCTACCGTGATCGAGAAGGCGGGATTGGACTTGCGGGATCCGAAACTTACAGTGTTTAAAAACAAGATTTTCCTCAGCTTCTTTGCCCGCAGAGAGAAGGATTATGTAATGCAGAGCTTCATGGTGTCGTCAGAAGACGGCATAGGATACAGTGAACCCAAAGAGATCCAAGGTATGCCTTTGATTTGGGGTGTGGCTGCGCACGAGGGTTGTCTGTACGGGACAGGCTACAAAAGGGAAGAGGACAATTGTTATCATTCATATTTGTTTAAGAGCGGAGACGGGGTGAACTGGGAGAAACTCCTTGCTTTTCCCAGCCCCGGCAATGAGACCGCGATTGATTTTGACAAGGACGGGACCTTATGGGCGCTAGTCAGGGATGACCAACGCGGACAGGTTCCGGCGCTATGCAAGATAAATGCACCATATAGTGCGATAGAATCAACCAGGCATCTGCCCATTAAAATCGGAGGTCCGATGATAAAACGCTTCAACGGCGCATCCGTCATCATAGCGCGTTGCTGGAATCAGGATGATAACAGGGAGCAGAGGTACAATACGCGTGCGGATGTTTTTATTCTGGAAGATTTCAAGGAGATTCGCCACATCCGGTCGTTGCCGAGCGGTGGCGACTGCTCCTACGCGTCGTGGGCGGATACCGGGGAGGGGAAAGCATTGGTATCATATTACTCGTCGCATGAGCACAAAATGGATGCGCCCTGCCGCGATGACAACTCAAATGAGAAGGATTTGGTTAGCACGGAGCATAATACCGCGGCTGATATTTACCTGGCGGATATCTCCTGTAAATTTTGAAGTTCTCGGTTTTTTTAGACAATCTGAGATTGCCGGTATTTTTTCATGGTTAAATAAGGAATGATTATATGCAAAAGAAGAAGGCTATCTGGTGGTTTTTCCCATCTTTGCTGGAACCCTGCGACGGGCCATGGGGGAAATTGAGCGATTTCGGTCATGACCCTGTTCTTACATGGAAGGGGATTATCGACTGGGCGGCGAACTTGAAAGTGAGTTACCTGATTCCTGGCATTGAACCTTATGCTAGTGACCGCGTTTACAATCAATGGGGATTTCATTATGTCTGCCATTTTCCAGATGATCCATCCGCACGCTGTTTTGATGACGCCACGATCCGGCGGAACATCGCCACGGTCCGCGCCATCGCCGCATATGGTCGCGAACGCAACGTGGGCATCATGTTCCACCACTACAACCTCATGGCACCTGAACGGTGGGTGCAGGCGCATCCACAGCTTCTCTCCAAGTACGAGGCAATTCACGACCCAGTCTGGGGACACCGTTCCCGCAATGATCGCCTCGGAAACCTGGTGTCGAACATATGCTGGAATGATCCGGAGTACAAGGCATTCATGAAACGTTGCTGGAATGAGGTTTTCACCAACATTCCGGAACTGACCGGAGCGATGATTACAGCCGGTGAGTTCAGCCATTGCGGCTGCGATGAGTGCACCGGAGGGACTCCCGTATATGTATTACAGGATAATGACAGTCCGGAAGAAGCTGCCAGGGGTGCGGCTGCAAAGAAAGTGCGCGACGAGAAACGCGGGGACATGTCTATTGACCTTATCCGCACTTTTACGGATATTCTGGATGAAATGGATAAGGAAGTCATTGTGCGCACCTGGTTTATGGCCGGATGGGTGAACCGTCTGCCCAAGGGTATTGACTACGCCACCAAGTACTCCATCTTTGACGCCTGTTGGGGCGGGCCGGATCCTGTCATACACAGTTGGCTCGCAGCCGGACATAAAATGTGGGAGACCGTGGCCATTGAAGCTGAGAACTGCGGACCTATCATTTGGCATGATGAGGATTGGAATAAAGTGACGGCGGAACGCAATAATGCGCTTGATATACAGGGATGCATCATTCACATCAACACACAGTGGGGGCATACGGGCCATATCGCTTCTTTCACCGCTTCGCGCAATATCACCCGGCTGCTGGAAGGGCTGTCGGAACCGGCCGAGGCAGGATCATCTGCGGAGGAATTCCGCAGCTTCTTCGGTCCTGAAGCCGGAGACCAGGTTTTCCGAGCAGCAAAACTGATTGCTACGTTTCCATTGCATATGACGAGCACTGTCCACCTGGCGCGCGAAGGATTCTCTTTCGGGATGCCGCCGTGGTTTGACGGCAACTGGCGCTGGCCTGGCGTACTTGGCAGCCCTCGCTACCAGCCTGAGCCTTGGGCCAATCCTGATGGCCTCACCACCATATATGAGTTGATTCAGACGGTGATCTCCAAGCCGGAAGCATATCGTAAGATTATTGACTCCCCCAGCGGGAATGCGATCAGCCGTTGCGATGAAATTGCAGAATGGTGTTTGGAGGCCTGCAGGATTCTTGAGACCTGTCCGGCTCCTCATTCGCCGCAGTCCCGCAGCGAATTGCGCGCCTTGACTGCTTCGGCGCATATTGCGGAACAGGCGGCACATGAATATGCCGCTGTCCTGCGTGCACGTGTGGCTTGGGAAGCGGTTAAAAACATGAAGGCTGGAACGCCAGAATCACGCGCAGCACGGGATATTGCGGCAAGCTGGTATGAGAAAGCAGTGGAAGCTTTGAGCTGTCAGATCCCGTGGACTATGGAAATCGCGAAGATTTATCCAGATACGATGCACCATGTGGTGGAATCACATGAGACTTTCAATCGTCTTACCATGGCCACAAGATTGCGCATTCGCCGCGATGAACTGAATCGTATCCGCACGGTGGAAGGTCCGAATTGGATGGAGCAGATGACAGTAGATTTCTGGTCGCATCTGCCGCATACCATCGGTAGCGGCGCAAAACGCTAGGAGAAGCTTATGTGATTTATGGAAGAAAATTTTTTGGAACAGAAAAATTAAAAAATTGTGAACATACGATATCAATAGAAATCCACAGGAGACTTTTATGACGACAGGGAATTTGAATCTTAAAGCAAACTGGGGCCCATTTTCACCGACATATCTTGGGATTTCCCATATTCTTGATGCGACACAGGGCTCAACGGCCGATATTGCGATGTTCGCAGGGCGCTGTGAACCAGCCTCCATAGTTCTGCCGGACAGCGCGTTCGACTACATGCAGGACATGGAGACCGGGGAGCGTCGGGCTGAAGTGAGAGCAGTACCGGAAGAGGTGGCTATGGATTATTCATCTTATTCCCTGCGATATTTACTCGATCCCAGCGGGGACACCGCCCTGGCAAAGTTCAACGTTGAGACCGAAGAACAGGTGCGTTGCGAGATCACCTTTAAAAATTCCTCCGACGAGGAAAGGAAATACTTCTATGGACTTGGACTGCTTGTCGCAGATGCGCGCAGGAAAGTCCGATTGAAAGACTCATTGCGCCCATGGTGGATGGCAGCCCGGGATTATGTTGACATAGAAGCGTACCAGAAGGCATTCGGTCTGGGATGTCGCCAGTGCCTCACAAGGGTATTCTCGTACGGTGTGGAGAGTGAAGTGCTCGCGCAGGCTTTCGGTGGTTGGGACGGGGATCGGGTCACTTATAAAAAGACATTGCCAAAGGCCTTGCGGAACGGATTTATCTATCTCCGGTACATCAAATACGGCATCATGCATCAGAATTGGGAGCTTCGGATCAATGGAAAGCCCACGACTTTTTCTTTTCCGCAAACCTGGGCTATCCCAGGTGGCGGCTGGGGGAAAAACCGCGATGCCTATGAGGAATGGCGCCTACTGAGAATTCCAATAGGTTGCTTGCCTGAAACAAATATAACATTGGAACTGCGTCCTCTTGACGCACCCGGAAATGATCTTGCGAGGGTCTGGCTTGACGGAATGCTCTTCAGCGAAGGGCGGATCTCCGGTGACGAGGGGGAGGGGGACCTTTTACAGACCACGCTGATTGATGAACCTCTTCTAGATAACACACGGGTCGAGCTGGAGACCTCATCCGGTCCGTCTTCAAAATTCCGGATCATTATCCAGGATGAACCTCTTCGCAATGCCACAGTCGTGATGGAGGGGGTGTCGGCGCTGGCCCAAAGTGGACATGGCTCCTTCATTGCCCATCTGCGAAAACGTTTCGACCTTCCGCCAGCCCGTCTTAAGCGTGATTCGATCGTCAGTCCATGGGGCGCAGTGGACAGCGAAGCGATTCTTGTCCCGGCCCGCTCAGAACGAACAGTCTGCTTCACGGTTGCCTTTGATTCCGGAAAAGCAAAATCCAGCGTCAATGTTAAAGGGAAAACTTCTACCGTTCCCACCGTTAAGCAGAACGTTCCTTATGCTGAAATGATCGCACGCCTGAGAGACGTGCTTCTGTTCAATGTGAACTATCCGCTACAGCTGTTTGATTCACCATCACACTATTTAGTTCCTTCAAAATACTTCCCTATTCCCTACTCTTGGGACGGCGGATTTACAGCGGTTGGGCTGGCTTCATTCGCCCCTGAGCTGGCACTGCGGCAGGCCTGCTATTTCATGACGGACGAGGAGATTGATTTTCCGTGCCTTTACTGCGGTTCACCGGTGCCTACGCCACTTTACGCCCTGTGGTCGGTATATCAGGCTAAGCAGGATCTCTCAGTGCTTTCCGGCGCCTATGCCGGAGCTAAACGTATGTATGACTTCTATCTGGGCCGCACACCTGGAAGCGTAGTCAATGCAGACAAAAACGGACTCTTAAGCACCTATCCGTACTGCTACAATCTTGGAATTGACGATCATCCTATCCAGCGTTGGGCTGAAGAGTGCCAGCTCACTAAGAAAGGGCTATATTCACTTATCCTTATGGCGCAGATTCTCCGTATCGCACGAATTATGCGCAACATCGCCCACCTGCTTGAGTTTGAAGCGGATGCTGAACAGTACCGAAAGGACGCAGAACTGCTCGAGAGCATCATTGAAGGACAGATGTGGGACGAGAAGAGCGGCCTTTACGGCTGGCTCTACAAGTCGGATCAGGGTGTAAAACCGGTTATCTTCGACGGATGCGCTGGCGACCGGACAGCATGCGCGTTCCTGCCACTTTTCTCCGGACAGACCGTTCACAAGGAAAGGCTAATTGGTCAGATGATGGATCCGTCCCGATTTAATACAGAGTTCGGCATTTCCTCTGTAGACATGACCGCGCCATTCTACAACCCTAAAGGTTATTGGAACGGTGGCATCTGGCCAGTCCTGCAATGGTATCTGTGGCGCGGCCTTTTGGAGGCTGGAGAACCGGTACTGGCGCGGAAAGTGGCAGAAACAATTATGGGAACGTGGAGCCGGTGCTTTGAAAAAGAGCACTACCTAGGCGAACACTTCATGATCGCAAGTGCACAGATGAACGGCGCACCCAACTTTGGCGGACTCAGCGCCATTCTCATCCCTATGCACGAAGCCTACTTTTCGGCATACCAGATTACGACATGCTATGATGTTGTCATACATGGAAAATCCGTAGATCGAACGAACGATACACTATCTTTCCAGCTAAGTGCGCCGTTCCTGTCGGCTGCATCTCACGACCTTCTTGTCAACATGGGAAAGGCTGAGACACGTTACAGTTTGATTATCAATGGAAAACCCTCTGAAGAGTTTGTTTCAGACGAGTTCGGTCATCTATCCATCCGGCTTCCACGCCCATCTGGCCGTGATGAACTGATGCTGAAACCGGCACAGGGATAGGCGGGGAAAGATGTAAATCAGCAAGAAGCGAATCTTTTCTGCAATTTCTCATCTTCAACAATTGCTGTAGTGCATAAAAAAAAAGAGCGTCCTTCAAGGACGCTCTTTTGCTGTACGGATAAATACGTATCTTATTATGTGGTGGTTGCGGTCTTTCCGCTGATGACACCGTGCTGTCTGAAAGTACGTGTTAATGCGAATTCACCGAGTTTGTGTCCGACCATGTTCTCAGTCACAAAGACATTGATGAAAGCCTTGCCGTTGTGGACGTTGAAAGTATGTCCGACGAAATCAGGAATAATCATAGAACGGCGTGACCATGTTTTGATTGGTCTCTTCATCCCAGACTTATTCATTTTCTCCACTTTTACGAGGAGATGTCCGTCAACGAAAGGTCCTTTTTTTACCGATCTTGCCATTATTTTTTCCTCCGTTCAACAATAAACCTGTTGGAAATGTTTTTCTTATAGCGGGTCCTCTTGCCCTTGGCGAGTTTGCCCCACGGTGAGCGCGGATGTCCGCCACCGCTAGTACGACCTTCACCACCGCCGTGCGGATGGTCGACCGGGTTCATGGCGACGCCGCGAACATGCGGACGGAAGCCGAGATAGCGTTTGCGTCCGGCTTTTCCCAGCTTGACGTTCATGTGGTCGAGATTTCCGACCTGGCCGATAACGGCCTTGCATTCGACGTGAAGCATGCGGATTTCATTGCTTGGAAGCTTTACCTGCGCATAATCGCCTTCCTTGGAACGGAGTTGGGCCACCATTCCTGCAGATCTTGCGATTTTCGCACCGCCGCCAGGCTTTACTTCGATGCAGTGTATGTCTATACCCACCGGAATATGCTTGAGTTTAAGCGAGTTTCCCGGCTTGATGTCAGCTTTTTCGCCGCTGATCACCTTGTCCCCCACCTTGAGGCCGATCGGCGCTAAAATGTAGCGCTTCTCGCCGTCAGCATAGTTCAGGAGCGCAATATTTGCGCTGCGGTTCGGATCGTATTCGATTGTTGCGACATTCGCAGGAATCGCGTCTTTGTCGCGTCTGAAGTCAATAAGGCGCAGGCGTCTTTTTACACCGCCCCCGCGGAAGCGCGTGGTCATACGTCCGTTATTGTTTCTGCCGCCGGTTCCCCTTTTACCCTTTGTAAGGGGTTTATGCGGAGAGTCGGTTGTGATTTCAGCGAAATCGAGGACTGATTTGCCTCTAAGCCCCGGAGTCACTGGTCTAAATGTTTTTAAACCCATAATATTACCTCGTTAATTTACGTCAAACGATTTCAATTGAACCTTTTGACAATGTTACAATTGCTTTCTTAACGCTTGGACGGCGACCGTGTTTCATCAGTCTTCCGGAGCGTTTCATTTTTCCAATTTTATTGATGATGTTCACGGCTTTTACTTTTACGTCGTAGAGTTTTTCCACGGCGCGACGGACATCTATCTTAGTGGCGTCCTCATGAACTTTAAAGATGTATTTATTTGCATCTTTAAGTTCCATGCTTCTTTCAGAGACTAGGATCGTTTCAATAATTGCATATGGATTGTTCATGAATCCTCCCTTTATTCAAGACGCTTTGTGAAAACGTCGATTGCGTCTTTTGTGAAAAGTATTTTCGGGGACAGGAGAAGCTGATAAGTGTTCACCGAATCCGCCTTGACAATCAAAACATCAGGAATATTTGCACTTGCCTTAATGATGTTTTCGTCAAACTCCCTGACAATTATCAGAACCTTTTTTCCAAGACCGAGTTTTTTCAGCATGGAAACAATGTTCTTTGTTTTAGGAGAGTCCATTTTAAACGAATCAATGATCGCTGTTGATCCTTCAGCCACCCTTTCCGAGAATGAGCGTTTGAGTGCAAGAGTAAGAACTTTCTTGTTTACCTTCATGCCATATTTGCGAGGCTTCGGTCCGAATGTGATTCCGCCATGTCTCCAAATAGGACTGCGGTTGCTTCCTGCGCGGGCTCTTCCTGTACCTTTCTGACGAAATGGTTTTGCACCGCCGCCGCTGACTTCAGCCTTAGTTTTTGTTGAAGCCGTTCCGGCACGCTGTTCTGCGAGATGGGCTACAACCGAATCATGCACGGCCTGTGAACCTTTTTCAAGTTCCACAGATTTACTGCTCAGCGGATATTCTCCAGCAGGTTCGCCGTTGATATCAAAAATCTTTACTGATAATATTTTTTTCTCTGCCATAAATCACCTATTTCTTTTTATTGCTTTTTTTAATGGCGCTTCTTATCGATAAAATGCTTCCGGTCGGGCCGGGAACTGCGCCTTTGATAAAGATAAGGTTTTCATCAGGTGAAACTTTGACAACGATGAGATTCTGAATGGTTCTGGGAACATTTCCCATGTGTCCGGGCATCCTCTTGCCCTTTATGATGTTGCCGGGAAGTTCCTTCTGTCCGATTGAACCGCTTCTTCTCTGCCATCCGCCACCGTGTCCTGCAGGACCTCCTGAGAAATTGTGGCGTCTTACGACACCTTGGAAACCTTTTCCTTTGACGATGCCGATGGCGTCTACATATTCGCCTGTAGCAAAGACATCAGCTTTAATGACATCTCCTGTTTTCAGTTCTGTTTCTGGATTGCGAAACTCTCTGATGGCAATAGGCGGATTATTTTCAATTCCCGCTTTTTTGGCCAGGCCGAGAAGTGGTTTTCCAGCGTTTTTGGCTTTCTTCGTTCCGAATCCGAGCAATACGGAGGAATATCCGTTTCTCTCAGTCGTCAAGACATCCATGACAGTGCAAGGACCCGCCTGTAGAACAGTCACGGGAACAATCACACCTTTTTCGTCATAGACCTGTGTCATGCCGAGTTTTTTTGCAATGATACCTTTCATCTTTCTCCTTTTTCTTAAGACACTTGCTGTTAATTTTTACGCAGAGGTGTCCTCACGACCCAATCTTGATGGAAATATCAACACCTGCCGGGAGGTTGAGCTTTTTGAGCTCATCCACCGTTTTGGCCGTTGGGTTGATGATATCCATCAGGCGTTTATGGGTCCTGATTTCAAATTGATCCATTGATTTCTTATCACAGTGTGGAGACCGGTTCACGGTGAAGCTCTCGATTCTGGTCGGAAGCGGAATCGGGCCCGCTATCAACGCTCCTGTCCTTCGCACTGTATTCACGATTTCCGCCACAGACTGATCCAAAATACGATGGTCAAAAGCCTGCAGTTTGATCCGAATTGTCTGTTTGCTTGCTGTTGCTACTGCTGCGCTCATTTTATGTTTTCCTTTTCAACAATTTGTTTTTGTACTTCAGATGGCACTCTCTCAAAATGAGAAGGTTCCATCGAATAAGAAGCTCTTCCTCTCGACAGAGAGCGTAGAGCGGTTGCATACCCAAAAAGTTCAGATAAAGGAGTGTGAGCCAGAATCGTAGTGGTGGTTCCTTTTGTTTCCAACTCGATAATCTGACCTCTACGGCTTGAAGTATCTCCGATTACATCCCCCATATTCTCGTCAGGGGTTGTTATTTCGACTTTCATTATCGGTTCAAGGAGGGTCATTCCAGCTTTTTTAGCAGCATCCTTGAAGGCCATTGATGCAGCTATTTTAAATGCAAGTTCGGATGAATCGACAGGATGGTGGGAACCGTCAAGTATTTCAACATTAACGTCAACCATCGGATATCCGGCCAGTACACCGGTGTTGCCGGCCTCTTTGAGTCCCTGTTCAATCGGTTTGATGAACTCTTTCGGAATTCTGCCACCTACAACTTTATTTTCAATTACAAAACCAAAACCTCTTGGTTTGGGCTCAATTTTGATAATAACGTGTCCGTACTGGCCACGGCCGCCCGACTGGCGGACGAATTTGGTGTTTGAACCTGCGGAGCTGTTGATCGTCTCCCTGTATGCTACTTCAGGTTTTCCTGTGTTGGCTTCGACCTTGTATTCCCTGAAAAGCCTGTCCCTGATGATGTCAAGGTGCAATTCACCCATTCCCGCAATGAGAGTCTGTCCGGTTTCCTCGTCTGTCCTGACCCTGAAAGTGGGATCTTCATCCGATAGTGCGCCAAGCGCATCGTAGAGCTTGTCACGGTCTGCGGAAGTCTTGGGTTCGACGGCCATTGAGATTACCGGTTCTGGGAATTTGACGGATTCCAGCACGATCTGTTCGTTTTCCGTGCACAAGGTGTCGCCTGTTGTAACATTTTTAAGCCCTACCGCAGCGGCTATGTCGCCACTGAAGACTTCGTCCAAGTCATTCCTGTGATTAGCGTGCATCTGAAGTATTCTTCCCAGTCTTTCACGCCTTCTCGTCCTCGGATTGTAAACGGTTGTTCCCTTTGTGACCGCTCCGGAATACACTCTGAAGAACGTGAGTTTTCCTACATAGGGATCATTCATTATTTTAAATGCGAGGGCTGCAAATGGTTCAGTGTCTCCGACGTGGCGGGCGACCGGAAGTTCCGTTTCCGGGTCCGTGCCTTTTATTTCCCATACATCAACCGGGGAGGGGAGATAGTTTACAACAGCGTCAAGCAGGGGTTGCACAGCCTTGTATTTGAAAGCGGATCCGCAGGTAACGGGAACAATGTCCCCGGAGACCACTGTGCGCCTTATGGCTTCTTTGATTTCCTGTTCGCATGGTCTTTTGTCCTCTAGGAACATTCCCATGATATGCTCATCTACTTCGGCAAGGCATTCGACAATATATTTAAGGGCGAGTTCTGATTCTTCTTTGAGATCGTCTGGAATTTCGCGGATATCTATCTTTACGCCTAACTCATCCTGGTTGAAATAAAGGGCTTTCTTTTCAATGACATCAACAATTCCCACGAAATCGCCTTCTTTTCCAATTGGTAGCTGAATCGGAACAGCGGTTATGCCGAGCTTCAGTCGTATGTCTTCAAGAACTTTTCCGAAATCTGCGCCTGTCCTGTCCATTTTATTTACAAACGCAAGAATCGGGACATTGTATTTTTTTGACTGGCGCCAAACTGTTTCTGACTGTGGCTGAACTCCGCCAACTGCGCAGAATACTGCGACAGCACCGTCGAGAACACGGAGGGATCTTTCGACTTCCGCAGTGAAATCAACATGTCCGGGAGTGTCAATCAGGTTTATCTTATGGTCTTTCCACATGCACGTAGTGGCTGCAGATGTGATTGTGATTCCACGCTCCTGCTCCTGAACCATCCAGTCCATTGTGGCTGTACCCTCATGAACCTCACCCATCTTATAGTTTTTACCTGTGTAATAGAGTATGCGTTCACTGACAGTTGTCTTTCCGGCGTCGATATGGGCCATAATGCCGATATTTCTTACTTTCGCAAGTGGAACCGTACGGCGCTCGGCCTCTTTAAATTCTTTTTTCACATTGTTAAGCATAAATTTTCAAAGAACCTTAAATTAAACGAAAAAATTACCATTTATAATGAGCAAAAGCTTTGTTGGCCTGAGCCATTTTGTGAGTTTCTTCCTTTTTCTTGAAAGCTGAACCGGTGTTGTCGAAAGCATCGAGAATTTCAGCTGAGAGTGCTTCCATCATCGAATGGCCCTTCCGACTGTTGGCGTATGATGTGATCCAACGGAGGCCGATTGCGACTTGGCGCTCAGGATTGATTTCAACTGGAACCTGATATGTTGCGCCTCCGACTCGTCGGCTTTTAACTTCGAGACGCGGTTTAACGTTTTCAAGCGCCTGAAGGAAAACCTCGAGAGGTTCCATATCCTTTTTCTTCAGTTTTATGGAGTTGAACGCATCATAAACAATTTTCTGAGCGGTGGATTTCTTTCCGCGCTTCATGATTGTATTTATAAGACGCGCCACCAGTTCGCTGTTGTATTTTACGTCCGGCGTAAGGACTCTCGTTGGTGCTCTGTGTCTTCTCATTTTCCCTTTTCCTGATTTTATTGTTTAACCAAAAAAAACTATCGACATCTTTTTGTCATGATGCCTAAAGTATGGCAATATATTTACAAATAAAAACTAATTAAGCATTATTTACTTCTTAGCAGCTTCAGCCTTGCTTTTTTTAGCTCCGTATTGAGAACGCGCCTGTTTACGTTTATCCACTCCCAGGCAGTCGAGAGTTCCACGGACGATATGATATCTCACTCCGGGTAGATCGCGCACACGGCCTCCTTTGACGAGGACAACCGAATGTTCCTGAAGGTTATGTCCTTCCCCGCCGATGTAGGCTGTCACTTCCTCTCCATTTGTTAAGCGGACTCGTGCTATTTTCCTAAGTGCCGAATTCGGTTTTTTAGGTGTTCTTGTTGTAACCTGTAGGCAAACGCCACGCCTTTGCGGGCAACCTTCAAGGGCGCGTGACTTGCTTTTTTTTACTTTTTTGTTTCGGCCGTTCTTAATTAGCTGATTTATGGTCGGCATTATAATTCCCTGTTTTTTATTATCGCTTACCGCTCTAAAAAAGCGGGCGATTACAATAATTCATGTTTAATAAATTACAAATCGTAAAATTAATCTTTAATTGACAACATCTCTCTTGCGGCATTTATAGCAGCTGTTTCCTCGACAGTGTTTTTATCCTGATGAGGCTTCGAAAGATCAGCTTCTGGGGCAAGCTCCTCTCCTACTTTCTTCGTCCCTAGTTTTTGAATCTCCTCGGTTCCTGTTCCTGCGGGAATGAGATGTCCAGTTATTACATTCTCCTTGAATCCCCTCAGGTAATCAATCTTGCCCAAGGTCGCAGCATCTGTCAGGATCCTGGTCGTATCCTGGAATGATGCGGCGGAAATGAAACTGTCGGTTTCAAGTGATGCCTTGGTGATTCCGAGGAGTACGGGTTCTGCCTCTGCAGGTTTTCCGCCTTTTGCTCCGACGCTGGCATTATGCTCAAGGAAGCGGAACTTATCTATCTGTTCGCCGGTGAGGAACTCGGTACTGCCCGGATCTGTAATGCGTACTTTCTGAAGCATCTGCCTTACAATTACTTCAATATGTTTATCATTGATTTCAACGCCTTGAGCCCTGTAGACAAGCTGTACTTCGTTGACCAGGTATTCCTGGAGTTCCTGAGGACCGCATATCTCGAGGAGTTCCTGAGGTACGATTGATCCTTCTGTAAGCTTCTGTCCTTTGTGTACAATATCACCTTTGCCGACTGAAAGATGCTTGTTCGCGGGAACCAAATGTTCCTCTGTCTGATTGTTTTCAATATCGCGAATTATCAGCTGGCGGCGGCCACGTACCATTTTGCCAAGTTCGACCTTTCCGTCAATCCTAGCAATCTCAGCGATGTCTTTGGGCGTTCTTGCCTCAAATAATTCTGCAACACGCGGAAGACCGCCTGTTATATCCTTGTTTTTCGCTGTTTGACGGGGCATACGTGCGAGAACTGTTCCTGCATCGATCTTGGTATTCTCCTTCGTCATAAGGTAAGCGCTTGCAGGCAGGGTGTAATGCGATATAATTTCGCCCTTGTCATCCTTGATCACGATCTGAGGATGGAGATCTTCACGATGTTCCATGACAGTGATTTCCTCGACTCCGTTCGCCTTGGTCTCACGGTTCAGCGTTACGCCTTCAATAAGATCGCGGAATTCAACCGTACCGGTTTCTTCGGCGATGATTGGGATATTATACGGATCCCAGCTGGCTATCTTGTCATTAGCCTTGACCTTGTCACCTTCCGATTTTGTTAGAATAGCACCGATTGCAAGCTCATAACGGTCAATTTCAACGCCCTGCTCGTCTTCGATAATCACGAAGCCGTTCTTATTGACAACAACAGCCTCTTTCTTGTCGTTGGTAACAATCCTGGCATTGAAAAATTTGATTATTCCAGCATTTCTTACTCGTATAATCGGTTGCTTATATGATGATGATGCAGTACCGCCGATATGGAATGTTCTCATTGTAAGCTGTGTTCCGGGTTCACCGATAGACTGGGCTGCTATTATTCCAAGAGCATCGCCTATGTCTGCAAGCCTGTTTGTTGCAAGATTCTTTCCGTAACATTTTATGCAGACGCCGTGAGGTGTTTCGCATGTGAGAACCGAGCGGAGATAAATGCGGTTTATTCCGCTTTCAACTATTTTTCCGGCTATTGCTTCCGTCACTTCCTCATTCGCAGCAACAATAAGCGAACCGTCTCCTTTGACTGGGTCACGGATATCCTGGGCGCTGAATCTGCCTACGATTCTATCCCTAAGAGGAATGATTTCCTCATCTCCCTCAATAACGTTCCCTACCCATATGCCCTTTACTGTCTCACAGTCTTCCTCATGGCATATGACATCCTGAGATACATCAACAAGCTTACGGGTCATGTACCCGGAGTCAGCTGTTTTAAGTGCTGTGTCCGCAAGACCTTTTCTTGCTCCATGGGTACTAATGAAGTACTCGAGAACAGACAGACCCTCGCGGAAGTTAGATATGATAGGACGTTCGATGATGTCGCCTGAAGGCTTGGCCATAAGACCACGCATTCCTGCGAGCTGGCGGATCTGGTCCTTACTTCCACGAGCACCTGAATCAAGCATGGCGAATACTGGATTGATTTCATGATTTTTAGACTTGTCTGCAGACCAGTCGAGAGAAGCGAAGAGTTCATTTGCAACCCTGTTGCTGGCCTGTGTCCAAATGTCGATGATTTTATTGTGGCGTTCACCCGCTGTTATGACACCTCGGTGGAACTGAGCCTCGACCTTGTCGATTTCTTTTCTTGCATTGTCGATGTGTTCCTGCTTCTTTTCAGGAATGATCATATCCGTGATTGAAATCGAGAATGCCGCACGCGTCGCGTAGTCGTAACCGAGCTTTTTCAAAGCATCAAGGACTTCGACTGTTTTGGCATGTCCGACATTGGCATAAGTCAGAGTTATAAGTTTTCCCAGACGTTTCTTGTCTGCAGAATCATTGTAGAATCCGAGGCTCTTATCCCATATTTCATTGAATATGCAACGGCCGGCGGTAGTGATAATGAAACGGCTTTCCGAATTTCCGTGAATTGTCTTTTTACCCAAATCAGGGTTCGGCAGATAGATTGCGTCATGGATTTTTATGCATCCGGAATCCAAGGCGGACAACACTTCGTAATAATTAGTGAAGTGTTTGGCCTTCTCCAAATCCCTTGGTTTCACAGTGAGATAATATGCGCCCAAAGTGATATCCTGGGTTGGAGAGGTTATAGGTTTCCCGTTCGCAAGTGAGAATATGTTGTTCGGGGCATACATGAGAAGTTTAGCCTCGAGCTGTGCAGCGCTTGATAGGGGAATATGTACAGCCATCTGATCACCGTCGAAGTCGGCATTGAAAGCCGTACAGACTAGAGGATGTATGCGTATGGCAGAACCTTCGATGAGGATAGGGTCAAACGCCTGTATGCTCAGGCGGTGGAGCGTAGGGGCTCGATTCAGCATTATTGGATGACCCTTTGTCACTTCCTCAAGAATATCCCATACGACAGGTTCGCCGCGCTCTATCATCTTTTTTGCGCTACGGACTGTATGTACGTAACCTCTCTGTTTGAGATAACGGATAATGAAAGGCTCGAAGAGTACAAGGGCCATTTTCTTCGGAAGACCGCATTGTCCAAGGGTAAGTTCAGGACCGACAACGATAACTGAACGTCCCGAGTAGTCAACGCGTTTACCGAGGAGGTTCTGACGGAATCGACCCTGTTTTCCCTTGAGCATGTCGCTCAGAGATTTGAGGGGTCGGTTTCCTGCGCCTGTGACTGCGCGGCCATGGCGGCCGTTGTCCAACAGGGCGTCTACAGCTTCCTGCAGCATGCGTTTCTCATTACGGATAATTACTTCAGGGGTCCTGAGTTTTAGGAGGTTCTTCAATCTATTGTTTCTGTTTATAATGCGTCTGTAGAGATCATTTAGATCCGATGTCGCAAACCTTCCGCCCTCGAGGGGAACAAGAGGTCTCAGATCCGGCGGAATCACCGGAAGAACTTCCAAAATCATCCATTCGGGACGCGAATTGCTTTTGATGAATCCCTCGACAAGCCTGGTTCTTTTCGCGAGTTTAATGCGAATTACTTTGCTTCTTGTGGAAGACATCTGCTCCTCAAGATCTTTTGCAAGAACGTCGAGTTTAATTTTTTCAAGAAGTGTTCTGACGGCAGGAGCCCCCATGTCGGCCTTGAAGTTGTCGCCATAATCCTCCCTGGCCTCGCGGTATTCGAGTTCAGTGAGGGGTTGTCCAAGTTTAAGGGGAGTATTTCCCGGATCTATAACAACCCAGTCCTCATAATAGATGACTCTTTCAAGGGATCTGGCTGTCATGTCCAGCATAAGTCCGAGACGACTTGGCATGCACTTGAAGAACCAGATATGTGACACCGGTACAGCAAGGTCAATATGCCCCATGCGTTCCCGTCTCACCCTTGACTGCGTGACTTCAACGCCGCACCTGTCACAGACTACGCCCTTGTGTTTAACACGTTTGTATTTTCCGCAATTACATTCCCAGTCACGGGTAGGTCCGAAAATTCTTTCACAGAAAAGTCCACCTTTCTCCGGCTTGAAGCTGCGGTAATTTATTGTTTCAGGATTTTTGATTTCACCATGGCTCCAAGAACGAATTACTTCAGGAGACGCCACGTTAATGGTGACTGCTCCGAATGAGGATGATTCCTCACGCTGTCCGAGAAGCTCTTTATATGCATAACTGCTGTCAATCACTGTTGAACCCTCCCTGGAAAAATTAATCAGGCAAGTTTTGTTTGTTTGTGATGCGGATATCTATACCAAGGCTCTGCATTTCCTTCAGCAGAACATTGAATGATTCTGGCCTGTGAGGCTCGAGTACGTTGTGGCCTTTCACAATGGACTCGTAAATCCTCGCACGTCCGACGACGTCATCGCTCTTGACCGTGAGCATTTCCTGGAGAGTATAGGCCGCGCCGTATGCTTCAAGGGCCCAGACTTCCATTTCACCGAAACGCTGGCCACCGTGCTGCGCCTTTCCGCCGAGAGGCTGCTGCGTTACAAGAGAGTAGGGACCGACGGCTCGTGCATGGATCTTGTTCGACACCAGATGGTCGAGTTTCATCATGTAGATCTGTCCGACCATGACTCTCTGATCGAATTTTTCTCCAGACCTTCCGTCGTATATCTCTGTCTTACCGTCAAACACATGCTTCCCATGTTCCAACTTAAATCCGAGGTTGTAGTTTTCCCCCTTGTCCTTGCTGTGTTTGTCATCCGCTTTTTTCATCAGTTCGACTATTTTCTCTTCGCTTACACCGTCAAATACGGGACTTGCGACCTTCATTCCTAGTATTTTTGCGGCCCAACCGAGATGTGTTTCTAGAACCTGACCCACGTTCATTCGGCTAGGTACGCCGAGTGGATTCAGAACAATGTCTACAGCGGTTCCGTCTGCAAGGAAAGGCATGTCCTCTTCCGGGACAATCTTGGCGACAATACCCTTGTTTCCATGGCGTCCGGCCATCTTGTCTCCAACTTCAAGCTTGCGCTTGCTTGCCACATATACCTTGACCTTTTTAACGATTCCTGGATCAACGCCCTCTCCTTTGTCGAGAGACTTGAGAATCTCATCCCTGTTGAATTCAATCTCCTTGAACCTTGGTACGAAGACATCAATTATGCTGTCAATCGTTTTCTTTAACGGACACGGATCCATTTTGTATAACTGATACTTGTTGGACAGTTTTAGGACCGAACTACGCGTGACTTTCCTGTTGGCGGAAATAAGTATAGCGTTCTGTTTTGATGAAGAACCGTCATAAATAGGGCAGGGTAGTTTCTGACCGAGCATAATCTCAGCAAGCCTATCCGCAAGTTCCTCTACGATTTCACTGTTTTCATTTTTATAGTTGTCCTTCGCCAGCTTTGCCTGACGTCTGATTTCGGATTTTGTCAGGGTCTGTCTGTTGGGATCTTTGCTCCTCTCTATCCTGACATCCATCACAATCCCGCCTTTCCCACTGCTTACGATAAGGCTTGAGTCCTTGACGTCTGCAGCTTTTTCACCGAAAATGGCCCTGAGTAGTCTTTCTTCAGGGGCAAGCTCGGTTTCGGATTTGGGTGTGATTTTTCCTACGAGAATATCACCGGCCTTGACTTCCGCGCCGAGTCTCACTATTCCATCGGGTCCGAGATTCCTCAGAGCTTCCTCGCTGACGTTAGGAATATCCCTTGTGATTTCTTCCGGGCCAAGTTTTGTGTCACGGGCGGTTAACTCAAATTCATCTATGTGAATACTTGTGAACACATCATCTTTTACAATACGTTCATTGATGACTATTGCATCTTCGAAGTTGTATCCGCACCAGGGCATGAAAGCGACAAATACATTTTTGCCGAGGGCAAGTTCGCCTTGCGAAGTAGCGGCGCCATCCGCAATCACTCCGCCTTTTTTGATTTTCTGGCCCACTCTTACAACTGGGCGCTGGTTGATGCAAGTCCCAGCATTGCTACGCAGATATTTTTTAAGCTGGTAGGTCTGAGCCTTGTCATCCTTTTCAGATTTGGGCAATTTCCCATCAGGAGTTACTATAACGGTATTTCCCGTTACGCTTGCAACTATTCCCTCTTTTTCAGCTACTGACACTGCTCTTGAATCAGCGGCTACCCTGTGCTCAAGACCTGTTCCGACTAGCGGAGATTCGGTTGTCATGAGTGGAACAGCCTGCCTCTGCATGTTTGAACCCATGAGCGCCCTGTTGGCATCATCGTGCTCTAGGAAAGGAATAAGTCCGGCGGCCGCGCTTACAAGCTGTTTTGGGGAGACATCCATGTACTGGATGGTTGATTTCTGCCTTTCGGCAGAATCACCCTGATATCTGCACATCACCATTTCACTGAGAAATTTGCCCTTTTCATCAATCGTAGCATTTGCCTGGGCAATTACAAATTTCTCCTCTACGTCGGCAGTAAGATAGTCAACCTCTTTTGAGACAACGCCGTTTTTGACAATCCTGTACGGAGTCTCAAGGAACCCGTAGCGGTTGATCCTGGAATATAGGGACATGGAGGATATAAGTCCAATATTCGGACCTTCAGGAGTCTCGATAGGGCACACTCTTCCGTAATGGCTTGAGTGGACGTCACGGACTTCGAATCCTGCACGTTCACGGCTTAGTCCGCCTGGTCCCAGGGCGCTTAAGCGTCTTTTATTCGTGATCTCTGAGAGTGGATTTGTCTGATCCATGAACTGGGAAAGCTGATTCCTTGCAAAAAAGTCTCTTACGACTCCTGCAAAAGCCTTCGGATTCACAAGCTGTCCCGGACTTATATTTTGACCGTCAGTTCCGAGAAGGGTCATTCGTTCACGTATAAGGCGTTCTGTCCTGACAAGTCCGACGCGGCACTGGTTTTGTAGAAGCTCGCCAACGGTTCTTACGCGTCTGCTGCCGAGATGGTCGATATCATCAACCTGCCCGCTGGTATTGCGTAGTTTTAATAAACCCTTTGTCGCTTCCATGAGGTCTAGTTTGTCGAGAATCCTGACATTGATAGGTGTGTTGAGTCCAAGTTTCTGATTTATCTTAAAACGGCCAACTTCACCAAGATCATAGCGGCGTACATCGAAGAACAAACGCTTTAGGAGCTGTTTTGCATTGTTTATGCTCGGAGGATCTCCGGGTCTCATTCTTCTATAAACCTCTTTCAAAGCCTCTTCCTGTGTGCGTGCTGGATCGCGTTTCAGGCATAGTATGATATGGTTGAGGCCTTCTGGAACTTCTGCGAGTTCTATTTTCTTGACTTCAGCGTCTGAAATTGTTTTCAGAATAGTTTCAGTCAGGGGTTCGAGCTCATTGACAATGACAGAACCAGAAGGATCAACAACATCATTGACCGTATAGAAATTTCCAAGTTCCTTACCATCTTTTTTAAGCAGGGTTGCAACAGTATGTGTTTCAACCTTGTAAATTGCTGAGAGTATGTCCGAGTTGGTCTCGTATCCTATTGCACGGAGGAAGGTCGTGATGAGAAATTTTCTTCTCCTGCGTCTCCTGTCAAGATATATATAGATGAGGTCATTGATATCGTACTGTACCTCCATCCAAGAACCGCGGTCCGGAATGATCCTGAATGAATACAGCGTACGTCCATTTGAATGACGTGTTTTTTCGAAGCAGATTCCAGGAGACCTGTGGAGCTGGCTGATGATCACGCGTTCAGCTCCGTTGATCACAAAAGTTCCACGATCGGTCATCATTGGAAGATCGCCGAAATATACAATCTCCTCTACTTTTTTACCCTTATCATCTATCTTGAATGATACATGTAGCGGCGAACAGTATGTTTCGCCATCCTTAATACAGTCAATTACAGTTCTTTTAGCATCACCGATAGTATAATTATTAAAATCCAAGGAAAGTTGTTTATCAAAGCTTTCAATAGGGAAAACTTCTTTAAAAACTTCCTGTAGACCTAGATTTTTTCTTTTTTCCGGAGGAACATCCTTCTGCAGAAAAGAAGCGTAAGATTCGAGCTGGACCCCTATAAGGTCCGGAATATCAAGCACATCCTGCAGTTTTCCAAAATTTAAGCGTTCAGCCATAGTTCACCCGCACAGATTGTTAGTATGTCATTTACACGAAAAAACGGAGATGAAATCTCCGACCATGAGAAGCATAGATTTATCAAAGCATAAACGTGACGGGGATTAACTCCCCGTCACGAGTATGTATAAAAACAAATATTTATTTAAGTTCTACTTTTGCGCCTGCGCCTTCAAGTTGCGCTTTTATTTTGGCGGCTTCGTCTTTGGTGACACCCTCTTTAACTGGCTTAGGTGCGCCCTCTACAAGGTCTTTTGCTTCCTTCAGACCAAGTCCGGTGATAGTCCTGACTTCCTTGATGACCTTGATCTTGTCAGCGCCAAAGTTTGCGAGAATTACAGAGAATTCTGTTTTTTCTTCAACTGCTGCTGCCGGAGCTGCCGCTACTGCTGCTGCTGCAACCGGAGCTGCCGCTGATACACCGAGGCGGTTTTCAAGAGCTTTCACAAGCTTTGAAAGTTCGAGCACTGTAAGGTTTTCGACGTAGGAGATGAACTGATCCATTTCCTTTGATACTTCAACTTTTACTTCGTCAGACATTTGGGAACCTCCATATTTAATATTAATTGGTTTTTTCTTTTTTATCTTTAAACGCATTTATCACATTGACTATTTCCGAAGCCTTCATATCCAGTATCGTCACCAGATTCCTTGAAGGAGCGAGCAGCACACCGAGCAACTGCGCCCTGAGCACTTCACGCGAAGGCAGATCTGCCAGGGCGGCCACATCGGCTTTCCCCAGGACTGAGCCCTCGAGATATCCGGCTTTAGCCTTGACCGCTTCGTGGGTTTTTGCAAAACCCAGAAGAGTTTTCGCCACCGCACCAGCATCGCCTTTACCTGAAACAAGTGCCGTGTCACCGACAATCTTCAGTTGAGACAAGCCAGTTATCCCCTTCTGCTCCGCCGCCTTCCTGATCATACGGTTTTTCAGCACATGGCATTCTGCGCTGTGCTTTGAAAGGGAATCGCGAAGTTCGGAGAAATCCTTAACTTTGAGCCCCTTGTACGACATAAGGAACACATAGTCTGATTTTTCGAGCGTGTTTCCGATTTCATTTAAAAGCTGTATTTTTTCAACTCTCATGATACCACCTTCGAAAATTCGTTAATATCAAGTCTGATTCCAGGGCTCATTGTCGAGGAAATCGTGCAGCTTTCAATGTAAACACCCCTTGCGGCGGCTGGTTTGGCACGAACTATCGCATGAATTACAGCCTCGCAGTTTTCGGCGATGTCCTCTTTTGAGAAAGACAGTTTGCCTACCGGCGCATGGATGCATGCACCTTTGTCGATTCTGAATTCAACTCTTCCCGCTTTCGCCTCCTTCACCGCTACATCAACCTGTTCGGTCACTGTTCCGGTTTTGGGATTTGGCATGAGGCCCTTAGGTCCGAGGACTTTACCAAGTGTCCTTACCTGGTTCATCGCTGAAGGCGTGGAAATAAGAACATCGAAGTCCAACCATCCACCCTTGATTTTTGTGATGATGTCTTCAAAGCCAACATGATCCGCACCGGCTGCCTTTGCTTTATTGGCAGATTCGCCATCAGCTATGACAACAATGCGAACTTTCTTTCCGGTGCCTTTTGGCAGAGCAACAGCTCCTCTCACATTCTGATCGGAGTGCTTGGGATCAATGCCGAGTTTGAATGCAAGGTCCACGGTTTCATCAAATTTAGCCTTGGGAAGTGAGACAAGCAGGTCTATTGCCTTTTTAAGAGGTAATTTGACATCCTTGTTCACCTTTTCGGATTTAACAATATATGATTTACTTCTTTTACGCATCGATCACCTCAATCCCCATGCTGCGTGCAGTTCCTTCTATAATCCGCATTGCCGCTGATTCGGTTCTTGCGTTGAGATCCTTCATCTTGGTTTTTGCAATCTCCTTGATTTGGACTCTCGTGATTTTTCCGGCGCTTTCTCTGCCCGGTGTTTTTGAACCGGATGCGAGGTTAGCGGCCTTCTTGATGAGAATAGGGGCCGGAGGCGTCTTTGTTATGAATGTGAACGACTTGTCCTGATAGACCGTGATGATCACAGGAAGAATCATTCCAGCCTGGGACTGGGTGGCAGCATTATACTTCTTGCAGAATTCCATGATGTTAATCCCTGCCTGTCCAAGGGCTGGACCGACAGGAGGCGCCGGATTAGCGGCGCCGGCTGGAATCTGCAGTTTAATCTGCCCGACTACTTTTTTTGCCATGTTTTTCTCCTATTCATGCTGTGGTCCGAAAAGGCAGGGATTCTTCCACACCGCACGAATTAGTGTTTATATAAAAATTGAACGGATGTTACTCGCGTTCAACCTGCCAATACTCAACTTCTACAGGGGTCGAACGTCCGAAAATGGAAACAAGCAGTTTCAATTTTCCGCGTTCCTGATCAATTTCCTCGATGACACCTTCAAAATTTTCGAAAGCTCCGTCTTTGATCTTGACATTCTCTCCGACATCATAGTTGATTTTCGGAGTGATTTTATCTTCAGTCTCGGTAACCTGCCTCATAAGATCTTCAACTTCTGGAGGCGTCAGCGGGATCGGACGGTTTCCGCTTCCAACTATACCAATCACACCTTGGATTTCGCGTATGAAATACCAGGTTTCCTCATCTATCTTTTTTGTATCTGGATTGTAAAGATCCATCCTTGCAAGAATGTATCCTGGAAAATATTTGCGGGCAGTTGTTGTCTTCTTCCCCTGTCTTACTTCTGAAATCTTTTCCATGGGGACAAGCACTTCATAGACACCCAAAGCGTCGCCTTTTGCGAGATGTTTCTCGATAGAGTCCTTTACCTTGTTTTCATGTCCAGACAGCGTATGTACAACAAACCACTGCCCCGGTTTCTGTTCAGCCATTGGCGTATACCCCGAAAATAAAGTTACATTGTGAGAAAACTTATAACCTTCATGCTGATAAGATCAACAAGTGCGACAAAACCCGCGAGGATAAGCACTGTGATTATAACGAGAACTGTTGATTCAAACAGCTGTGACCTCTCAGGCCAGCTGCATTTCTTCAGTTCATTGATGGTATCGTTAATGAACAACCTTGCTTTTGTTAGCCAGTTACCCATATCAGTTGAAGTTCCCTCTAAAATTTTATGAATTAAAGTATTCTTGGCAGGTGAGACAGGAATCGAACCTGCGACCTGCGGTTTTGGAGACCGCCGCTCTACCAATTGAGCTACTCACCTAAATTAAAGAAATCACTTGATTTCCCGGTGGAGCGTATGTTTTCGCTCAGATTTGCAGAACTTTTTCTTTTCAAGCCTTCCCGGAGTGTTGCGTTTTTCCTTCCTCGTGGTGTAATTGCGATTCTTACACTCTGTGCATGCCAGTGTTATGATTTCACGCGCCATAAATTTTCACCCGTTTCTCTTTATATGAGCGACCCGAACAGCCCATGAGAGCTGATCGGGGTCGCGTATTACTCAAATATTTCTAGAAATTAATTATTCGATGATTTCTGTTACACGTCCGGATGCGACTGTGCGTCCACCTTCACGTATAGCGAAGCGGAGAGTCTTCTCCATTGCGATCGGGCATATGAGCTCGACCACTACGGAGGTGTTGTCTCCGGGCATTACCATTTCCGTTCCGGCATTAAGAGAAATCGTTCCGGTCACATCAGTTGTACGGAAGTAGAACTGAGGACGGTAGTTTGTGAAGAATGGAGTGTGGCGTCCGCCTTCTTCCTTGCTCAAAACATATATTTCCGCCTTGAACTTCTTGTGAGGATTGATTGTTCCCGGCTTAGCGAGAACCTGACCTCTCTGCACATCTTCCTTCTTTGTGTTACGGAGGAGGCATCCGAGGTTGTCGCCAGCCTGTCCGCCTTCTTTAAGTTCCTTGCGGAACATTTCAACACCGGTAACCGTTGTTTTGACTGTGGGCACTATTCCGATGATTTCAACTTCATCTTGAACCTTAACCCTACCGCGTTCAACGCGTCCTGTTACAACAGTTCCACGACCTTCGATTGAGAACACGTCTTCAACTGAAAGGAGGAACGGCAGATCGATTTCGCGAACAGGTTCCGGAATGTATGAGTCGATGGCGTCCATCAGATCCTGAATGCATTTTGCATCTGCATGATCCGGACTTGGTGCTGCGATCGCCTTGGTGGCCGAACCGCGGATTATTGGCGTCGTATCTCCGGAGAAACCATATTTTGTAAGAAGATCCCTGACTTCCATTTCAACAAGTCCGAGAAGTTCTTCGTCGTCTACAAGGTCAACCTTGTTAAGGAATACTACTAGTGAAGGAACGCCTACCTGGCGTGCGAGCAGGATGTGCTCACGGGTCTGGGGCATTGGACCATCAACAGCGCTGACCACAAGAATAGCTCCGTCCATCTGGGCTGCACCTGTGATCATGTTTTTCACATAGTCGGCATGTCCGGGACAGTCGACATGGGCGTAATGGCGTTTTACACTCTGATACTCAACATGCGATGTTGCGATTGTGAGAATCTTTGTGGAATCGCGACGACCCTGTTTTTCGGATGCCTTAGCAACTTCATCATAGGGAATATAGGTTGAGAGTCCTTTGTCATGCTGAACTTTTGTAATTGCAGCTGTCAATGTTGTCTTGCCATGGTCAACGTGACCAATGGTTCCTACGTTCACATGCGGTTTCGACCTTACAAATGCTTCTTTTGCCATTGTTAACCTCCCGGTATACTTTTTAATACCTTAAATATATTCTCTATTGTTATATTAAATTTCAACTTCTTAATTCTTAAAATCACAATCTCGCCGGTCTGCTATTTATATGGAGCCAACAATCGGGATTGAACCGATGACCTCGTCCTTACCAAGGACGTGCTCTACCAACTGAGCTATGTTGGCACCGGTCTGCAATTGCGTGATAAAACGCAAAAAACAAAGCGGGCATTAAAAATACGACAACATTCGTATATGTCAAACTTAACAGAAGGAAATAAATGAAAAAAATCTAAAATTGAAATGAATCCTGCTGTAGCCAGGAACAATTATATTTAAAATTTAACAAAACCAACAATATGATAAATTGGTGCTCGGGGTGGGACTTGAACCCACACGGATTGCTCCACATGCCCCTCAAA
>CAZION010000057.1:22724-34095 GCA_964540865.1 uncultured Victivallis sp. | reverse complement strand
AAATCACAAACTAGGAATATCTTCCTGTCCTCATTAGGAGGCTTTTTACCCCCAGCGGAAATCTATCCTGAGCTATGGGTATTAGCTGAAGACTTCGAAAAAGCATCAAGATTATTAGCGGAGATTAAAAAGTAACTTTAAAAACATTCAGGAAA
This sequence comes from uncultured Victivallis sp., assembly GCA_964540865.1. Taxonomy (GTDB): domain Bacteria; phylum Verrucomicrobiota; class Lentisphaeria; order Victivallales; family GWF2-50-93; genus GWF2-50-93. Next base: position 33,940 of record CAZION010000057.1, on the reverse strand, counting down.
TGTCGTTGCATCGCTTCTGGTATTGTGATTAAAACCATAGGAAAGAAAAAAATATGATTCCAGCGGGTTACATGTTGAAAAGAATTGCAAAAGCTCCAGAATGGCTGGAATGCAGTCATATCCATAATGTGTATTCCGTAAGCGGATGTATTTCAAAGGATTTTGCTGATTACATTGATTTTTGGAAGCACAATAAGTACTGGTTTTTCGACAGTCTGGAAATCATTTACCAGATTACTTTACAAAACAAGATTCAGATTCTCAACTGCGAAATGCTGTATTACGAGATATACGAGAAAGAATTTGATGGAGAATGGAAAAGTATTGAAGATTATTTTAAACTCGGTTATAACGTAGAAACTCCAATAAGAAAAGAATTTATAGGGTACGATATTGTAAGCTATTCACAGAGGAATAAGCATGAATGTTCGCCTTTATCGTGTAATAAATTATGTAAAATGGTTGAAGTGAATGAAAATTGTTTATTAGACGATTTTGAAATAACAATAAAATTAGTGGAATCCCTGGATATAACGAAAGCTGAACCTGGTCCATATAGGATAATTTCTGTTAATAAAGTTAATCCTAAAAAGGTATAAGCCTAAACCCTGTAATTTAAAGAAGCCCCGCAGCCGATTATAAAGGAAACCAATGAGTAAGTTCTGGAAATATCTGAAGGTTGCGTGGACTTATTTTAACGGTTGGCGTAAAAAATACTGGCTTACCAGAACCTTGATTATCCTTATCATCTTCTCCACGCTAATCTATGACAATATCAGTGGTAAATGGGTAATTTGCGATTTGGTTAAGATAGGCTGTGATGCAATTTTTTATGGAAGTATCCCGAAATCCGAAAATGCCCTGTGCAGATATTACAAAATTGTCGAGATAAAAAGACTTCAGACATCCATTATCGCTTTTGCAGATAAAAACCAGAACGGTGTCCTTGATGCAGATGAAATAGAATTCCTTAAATCAAGGGGATGCGACACGGAACAAATCCGGAATTCGATAATCAAAGCAGATATGGATATGCTTGCCTGTGATGCTGGCAGGCTCGGATTACTCCCTCCTGCCTATTCCACGACTCAAATCAGAAAGAACGCATTCAATGCCGCCCACAGTGAAACCGAATTCACTTTCAATCCCATGAAGGACGAAGTATACGACATGATTGAAAGAATGAGTTGGCTTTGTCCAAAGTTTACAGAAAAACAAATGAATGAACTGAAAATGCACCTTACTGAAACAGAATTCAATGAAAGACTTGTTGCCCCTGATTACTTATCGTGGCGGACATGGGGGAATGGATTAAAATGTTTTCTATATGCTTTCCCCTCACTATTTGGACCACTTATAGCTACAGTGTTGTGGTTTTCAATTTCAATTATGATTGGATTGTTTTCCGCCATAACCTTCAAGAGCCACAGAAAACTAATGTCGGCACTTGCCAGTCTGCTGTTCTTATTTTTCATAGTGTATTTAAGAGGTAATATTCCTATAATATTGTCCAATAATTTATTTCATTATTATTTTCTTTCACTTGGCATCTCCAGCATAGTCGCTGGATTAACAGGATTCAAAATTTCCATATATGTGGAGAACAGAAGGAAATGGCAGATATTAACACCATTAATCATTGGATTGCTGATAATTGCTTGGAGCTTTAATTTAGACTTTCTTTTCAAGGGAATTTATTGCTGTTATGGCTGGGGGTTTGGCTCCCTTATTTCTCCCAGTTCAGTCACACAATTCAATTCATTTTCACAGAACTCGGCAACTTTCGCAACGGTATTCATCCTTATTAATCTTGGTTTTCTCGTAATATATTACCAAAATGAAATTTCTGATTATTTATGTAAGCTAAAAAGGCGAAAGAAATGAACATCCGAATAATAATCCTGATAGTCCTCTCGATGCTTTCCGCTTTATTATCTGGCTGTTGTGCAATGAATGGGACAATACTGACTCGCACTAGTCTTACTGGCAGACATTCTGATACATTTGGTGCCTATCCATATCAGGCGGTATATGAAGATGGATATGCCATGACAACTTATGACGGATATGCAACGTCTGATGATAAAACAGGTACTACTATGAGAATATGTGGATTTATATCACTGCCACTAGATATATTGTTCGATACGATTTTCCTGCCTGTGGATTTGGTAGCATGGTCATTTGGTGCCAGCAAAGGTTGGAGATATGTTTGGGAAAAGAAAGGAAATTCGCCTTAAATATCAGTTTAATGTAATCCTGCTCCACAGAATAATCTAAACTTGGCGTTAGAAAATGAAAAAAGCAATAAACAATATCTTATTAAAAAGCTTTCGCTGTCTTCCTTTATTAACTCTAGTATTTATGCTCAACGGATGCTTTTGCACCTCTTATGTTGATAACATTGGCAAGACAAAACCTGATTTCAGGATACAGCGGATATGTGAAGACCCAGAGCAAAATATTATATGTGAAGTTAAATTATCACGTAGGTCTTTGAACCATTATGACCTAAAAGAAGATATTGGCTCAAGATTCCTGATTTTAAATGCACCAAGTACAAAAGATATATTAAAAAAGGGAGTAAAAGAATTGTCGTTGCGTGAAGTGAAAGAAGAAATGATATTTCAACGGGTATCAGAAAATAAAATTCAATTATATGTGAATATAAATTACTTCCCTAAAACAGAGGAAGAAGCTAAAGTTTCAAATAAATGGTATGTTTATCCCCTGGACATAATAAGTAGAATTGAAAATCCAAACGTGCCGAAATATTTAATGACAAATGAAACCGACAATCTACAATATAAATATTATGGTTCTTGCCTTCCATGCACAATGGATGGAGAAACATACGATATTGATATTCATTTTCACTCTGAAGAAATATACCAAGAGAAATGGGCATATCCTTTGAAAGTTTTATATGTCCCTGCGGTAGCTTTGGATATTGTCTCTTTTCCATTCGCAATCGCTTTTCTTTATTATTTCCATTTTTAAAAACATGAATATGAAACTCTAACTATGAGCCTTTAAATAATGAAAAAAGCAGTCTATCTGATTTGTCTTATTGTCTTTGCCGCTGGCATGGCTGGTTGTTCCAGTACAGATGCTTATTTTGTTGACCGTGGGCGGGATGCGGCAGATATCATCACAGCCTCCTGGGGATTCGGTGGCGGAGTGAAGGCTAGGGTTGGAGCTCTCCAAGTTGGTCTGTTCGCAAACACAGAAAAAGGTGGATTGCGTGCAGGCAACGCAGAGCTTCTGTTTCCGATAAAACCGAGGTATGACACGTTCGATGTCGATTTCTTTCTGGTTCCAGTGTTCGGCACTTTCGGGTTTGAGAAGTTCGAGTCTAACAACAAAGTGGTCGTTGAACGACACAAAGATATTCAGGCAGCGAAGCGAGTGCCATTTGTTTCCCTCACCTCAAGAGAATACGCCCATTATTATACAGCCGTCGAGGTCGCCGTTGGACTTGGCGGTACTCTTCGCCTCGGTTTTAATGCTGGTGAATTGATAGACTTCATCCTTTAATCCTATGGAGAAAACTTATGGCAATTAGTTTTAGGCAATATTTGATGGAATTGACAATTTTAGTCGTTCTTCTCATCTCCATCGTAATTGCATTTGTCGGATTTTCCAGAAGTTGGATGAGCTTATCTTCTGTGAAAGCCCTGCTTATGGCAAAGAAATCAGACCCTTGGTTTATGGTTCCTGCCTTTGCAATTCTGATAGAAGTAGTCCTTATATTGGTTACTAGCATTTTCGGCAATGGATATTTTTTTATTTGGATAATATCCATACTGCTAATGCCTTTAGCGCTTTATTCTCTTCTGCTTTTTCCAAAATGTGTGCCTGGTGCGGTAGGAAGCCTCATTGGATGGTTCTTCTTTTTCAGAGATTGTGGCTACTTTTTGAATGCTGGAGGTTCCGAAACACCATTATGTAAATCAATTTGTGCGACATTTGGAATTCACGGCTCAGCTACTGAGATTTGGATTCCACAACTATTTCTCGTGCTAATAGGAAGCGTAGTCGGATTTCTTTGTCCATTCATATACCGCTATCTCAAAAAGCGGTCGAATTAGATTCCTGTTGATATTCCCTCCCTCTTGCCCCCATCCCCTTTCACGTACCTCGCAATAACCGAACTGACCTGATATTTCAACGAATACCCCTATTTCTAGCGATTCCGTCACGGCCTTGAGGCTTGAGGCGGGGAAAGGACACGGGCTGGATGGAAATGGTGCTTAAAAACGCTTATGTCACTTCGCTTTGGTTTCACTGGCGGATTTCTGTTCATCATTCCGTTTCAGGATATCCTCCAGGCTTTCGGATTTTGATACCTTGCCCTTGTCATAATATTCAATCATGCCGGTGGTCGGGTTATAAAACGAGCCGTCCCATCTCATGTCATTCTTCCATTCGCCCTTGGCTATTGTCCCGCCGTCCACGCCCTCAAGCATGATGTCCTTCCCGTCCTTGAAGGTGAAGACTGCATCAGCCACGCCAAAGCAGAATAGCTTTCCTTCCCATGGTCGCCCCTTCCTGAAACTCCCCTTCATCTTGATAGTTCCTTTGTCGCCCCTGTAGTAGATGCAAAGCCCGTCAGGTATGCCTTCGCAGAATATCACATCCGCCCTTTTCGTGCTTTTTTCATCATAGCTCTCATACAGACCGTGTTTTATTGTCTTTCCATCCTTTTCATAGCCGAAGTAACGGGCGGTCATCTTGTTGCCGTCGAAATCCTTGAACTCCTTTACCTTGCGTCCTTCAAAATAGACAGCTTTGCTTTTTTCAAAGTCTCTCGGATATCCGTCCTCGTTCAGGACAGAGCATCCTGTAAGTGCAAGAATGCAGATGCACAACGAAAAAGCGATAGCTATTGCCAAGATATTTTTCATACGTGGAGCAGACCGATAGTTTAGTGTTTAAAAGTTGACTTTTTTTAAACTATTCCATTTTTTAAGTTCTGGCAATAGTCATCATTGCAAGAATGAACTTTTTCATAGGAAGTATTTTCTTTCCGCCAAGACTTGAGACATGCGATTGTCCCTGATGGCTCGTAGCGGACCATATCCTCATTTCCTCATCCAGCGCCTCCTCGGTGCTCGGGTATTCAGGCAAATACAATTTCTCCGAAGTCTTCCGGCCGGTGGAAATTGAGCTCCCTGACAGGTTCCCATGATGCCCAGTGTTTATGGCTGGTGTTACTGCCGCACTTGTAGAAATTGGCGCGCCAGACTTGACCGGATACCGGCAGTGCCAACCCGTGAGTTTCAACAAATATCCCGAAAGGGATGAAAAAACCTATCCGCCACACGGTCGGTTCGGCAATTTCCGGCTCCACGACGCTGGGCATCGTGTGAAAAATCCGGAATCCTGAAATATCCTCCGGCGCAAGTTTGCGGGAATCATTCAGGCCTCCCCGCTCGCGAGTGTGGTCAATCATGTGATGATAAACCAAAAGCGTACCCCCGCAATTCATCTCAAAATTCAAATAACCTTTTCCGCACGGAGGCCCGACAAAAAACTCAACGCAGCTGTCTCGACTGACCGGCGACTGGAATTCCGTAGCGACTGACCGGACATATTGGTCATGAACCTGGAACATGCCGTAAATCCCGGCGTCATCATGCAGCAGCCTGCACTGAACCAGAGGTTTGTGGTCTGAACCTTCGGGGCGGAAATTTCCGACAGTCAAAGTCTCCGCCGCAGTCCAGACCGGACTTGTCCATTCAGCATCCAGCTTGGCTGGAGCATCAATCTCCTTCACAGTATAACTCATTTTAATTTCCTTCCCTTGTCATTTACTCATCGCTCTCATCCTCATACTTTCGGGGTATGTTTTGCGTTGACTGAAAATGTTGGTCGTGATGCAGTCCAGGGGTAGTCAATGTGCGTGAGCTGACCGCCGTTTCGGGCCGATTCAGCTGCATAGATGCCCGGCAAGGTCATGCGCAGTCCCTCTCGGAGGCTAATCGGAGACGGGCCGCCTTCACGGACAGCCTTGAAAAAGATGTCGAGCATGGCGTAATCCAAACCGCCGTGTCCCGCGTCTTTCTTGTGGGCGTATTCCGGGCGGGAGTCATCGGAGGGCAATTCCGTCCAGTTGTTGTACCCGTAGAGGTCTGTGGAATAAAAAAGCGTTCGCGCGCTTTCCGACGCCTCTTTTCGGATAGTGCGGTAAGGCGGCGTACGTTCGAAACAGCCTTTGGTCGTGAAAAAGCGGTAGCTGTGACCGCCACCCAGATAGTTATTGATGAAGGAGGTCAGCAATCTGATTACCACGTTTGATTTAGTCCGGAATAATGCAGCCATTGCGTCATGCTGGCCTTCTGTTTTATTGATGTGGCTGCCTGTGTCGAAACAGGAGACCCATTCGATGTCTTCCTCAATCAATCGCAGGACAGGCCCCAATGAATGGGTGCAGTAGTGAATGGGTAGTCCGTTGGTGCGCCATGGAGTATCTTTCCAAAGACCTCGGCAATCGTGAATATACGACGCCTCGATGTAATAGGGCTCGCCGAACAGTCCGCGTTTCTTCAGGTCTATGGCGGTCTCGATGTACCCCCAGAGATTGGCGTTGGCGCCGGTCATGTAAAATGCCTGGCTTTTTTCCTGGGCCGCCCACAAATCCCAGGATTCATCCAGGGTTCTGACGGATGGAATATCGCTCAAGACATGGATATTCTTCGCCAGGGCCTTGACGGCGAACACGGCATGCAGATACGCCGGGGTCTCAATCAACAACGTGTCCATCGGGACTTCCGCCAGCATCGCGTCGAAATCGTCGAAACACTTGGCGTTGGGGAATTCCTCGCGAGCGATAGCCAATGATTCTGGTTTTGTGTCGCAAATCCCCACCGCCTCCACTCCCTCGAAAGAATTGGCTGCCAATTTCAACAGCAAGCGCCCGCGCCCGATATTTTCCTTCGGGTTGGCTCCATACCCCACCAAACCCAGTCTTATTTTCGACATAGCCTGTCTCCTTGTTTATATTATGTTACATGTCGAGTGTTTCCACTGTAAAAACACCGACCATTAAAAAAATAAGAATAATGCAAATTATTAACACGTAACCGTATTAATAAAGAAAATCCAAGCCGACCCAAGGGTCGGGGAATTTGACCCAACTAGATTAAACTGCATCTATCGCCGTCGAGTCCCGGCTTATGCGTCCGACAAGTTTTTCTCCTCTTTCTACTGCTTACCTCCCGGGCATAGCGTACAATGAAGTCCGCCTTCTCCACGGAATCGACTGTAGCAACGATGAAAAGGCGCCTGGGATCCAATGCGCCGCATAATGCGTCGAGTTCATGCTTGAAGTCTGCACTCCCGCCATGCGCGCCTCCATAATATATCTGTACGCTTTTGCCGGCATCCTGGATACGACGGAGCAGACTCACCCATTCCGATGGAAGAGGTGCGCCGGCTCCCTGGATCCACTGCACACAATTCAGATGTTCCAGTTCAAGTATCCTAGGGAGGTGCTGCAGGGCGCCAGGACCGTCAAGATGGTAAATGCTATGATCGACATGCCCGCAGCAGAGACGAGTGTCTGAAAGCAAGAACTCATCAAACATGCCAGGGCTGATCAGGCATGAAAAATCGTTCTGCCCAATGCAGAGAAAGCGCTCCGCGCTCCAGCCTCCTGTCCAGTTTGTCGTACCTTGTCCGCCGATGAGGATGCGTTCGGACACCACATCAACTACTTCCTTCCACAACCGTGTCATCTGTCCCATGGCCCGGACAATGATGTCAGGCTCCGTCACTAGATCCAGCATCAGCCGCTCCGGCCCGCGCATCGCTCCCAGCCCGTCAATTCCCGTGTGCAGGTCGGGATACGTCGTGACCCAGCGCCCCTTTCCATGCTCCACGGATGCGGAAAGTATCGCAAGGTATGTCCGCCACCAGTGGTTGTCCGGTCGTATACTGAAATCGGAAAACTCCGCCCAGTCATCAACAAATGGCTTTGTCCAGGAAGTGTTGTCTTGCGTGCTGAATGAGAGGCTGCCGCCAAGCCATGCTGCAAACTGGTCGGGTCCCAGCCAGGGATTATGAATCGGAAGGGCATCCGAAGCGAAGTACGTGTGTGAGAGCTCGTATTCTGTCTTGGCGATCTGGTAATCAACATCAGTCCACTGTTCCTCATCCGTGGCAGGAATCCTGGGTGGAGGGACACCGTTTATCGCCCCTGGTACGGTCACCCAGAGGAGCGGGTACTCTTCAAGTTCTCCTTTCCAGAATGCCTCGTTGCGCTGAAGCGCAACCTGCAGTTGCCTTTCCGCGATCCATGGTGTGGTCATCGTCTGTCCTTGTCGTGCGCTCATAATTTTATCCTTCCTGAATCCGTGAAGGTCTTTTTGACCATCACCTCTTCTTTGATTTTCACTTTTCAAATGCATCCCGAAACGGTTTTTTCTGCCTCTATGCACGAGAATGTCTTCAGCAGAGTCATTTCCCGAATCAAATCTGAAAAGAACTTTGCATTCCTGCTGTCCGAGATCTTGATTCTGAGAGGTGTCTTCTCACTTTTTTTTCCACCCAATCATTGGTGGAGCAGGAGCTTCTGCTGGCACGACCAATCCTCTAAGGCGGGCTTTGCCCGCAACCCAAATTCGAAATCCGAATATCGAAACTCGAAATAATAAAACTGAAAATTCAATGTTTGAAAAACTTGAAACTTCGAATTTGGAATTTGTACCGCCGGAAAACTTACTTTAGCCTCCACTTAACATTAATTTTCGCGAAATCCCTTACGACGCGTCCGGTGCATACGCATGGAACTCGAATATGGCCGGGCGCAGGTGGGTTTCGAGACATTTCTCGTCCATCCTGGTGACAAACACGCGCATACGGCGGGTCGTCACGGGTTGGAATCGATGCTCCCATTCTGCCTTGAATTGTCCGGAAAACCTCAAATCCTCCGGCTTGCCAATGGCCAGGGTATGGGTGATATCACGCCAATCCCCCGCATGCTCATCCCAACATTGCAGTTTGTAGCCATCCATGGAAGGACAGCAGGGTAAAAAGGCGTCGTTGTCGCGCGAATACAAGACAAGGTAGCCAATCACGACCCGAGCGATGGTAACCGGTTGCTCCCATTCGATGCCTACGTCCTTAGGGCAACAGGGGTTTGGCTGATCTGAAGCCCACACCTCGCCAAGATCGCGGAAGACCTTCGTGATTACGCTCGGGCTATGAGCGTCGACTACGAAGGAATTGTTTTCCGCCATTTCCCCGCCACCCGCCGCAAAGCCAAGCCCCTGCGATACGGTAACCGAGCTGTTAGAATCCCAGCTCCTGGCGATTCCCTCACGGGCGAGATCGCGCGGTCGATCCAACACGCGTGACAACACGCTGTCAAGCAAAACCAGGCGTTTCTCCGAGATACCCGCCTCCTGATTGTTCAGGAACTCCTGGTTGAAGGCGATGGGATGAATCTTAGACCGAGCGACCTCGATCTGTTCCTTTGAGGCACCCAACGCGACTTGTCTTTTCAATTCCATAACGGCCAACTCGAAGCGCAAAAACTCCTCTATAATGTCGAGTTGAGCTGCGTATTCCTCCAGTAGTTGCCGCGGGCTGATGAACGTCGATAACGGCGACATCCACTCGGGACGCAGTCTTGTGGTTCGTAACGCTTTCTTGGCCTCCGCGATCACTATCAAGTCTGCCTCTGGGTTCGCTGTGGGGCGGTTCCACATGCTGCGTCCGCGCACCGCTTGAATCATCTCATGGACTCGGGCGATCGCCGCGACGTTCTCTTCGCCAAACATGAGACGAGCCCATTCCCTAAGCAAATCTTCGTGTTTTAGCTTGGGTGACCGCATCAACCGCGCGGCGACATAGAGGCTGGCGAGATTTAGCAGATGGGCGTTATCATCCATCGAATGCCACGTCAGGATGTCGCTCTCCTCGGACGGCAGGTTTTCGAAATATTCCTGGAGAATGGCGCCACGATAGTACATCGAAAGCGCGGTCTCGTAATCCGCCAGATACCAGGCCCAGACGCCGACAGGGCGTCCACTCGCCGCAATTCGCGCGGCGGCTTCCTTCGGGAACAAAACTCGAGCATCCCTTCGTTTACATAGATGGTTGGTGACGGTTAAGCCGACGTCCGGCGGTAACAGTCCGCTTTCGATAACTGTGCTTTCATCGCGGTAACCAGGCCAAGGGCCGCGGCCGCGCCACCTGGGTGCTTTGGTGTCAAGTTCCCACAAACTGAAAGTCGATGCGATCCTCGGGTTGGCAACCCGGGATCTCGACAAGAGCTCCGCGTGGATTTGCTGTGGTGTCTCAATGGTGCACTTTCCGCAGTCACAACCGCCGACATCAACCCAATGAGTTATGAAGTGGTCAATACGAGGCGCCAGTTCGACCATCCCCGTCCAATACGCTTCCAACTCCGCCCGGTCTTTTGAAAGCTTATCAGGGCAGAGGCAGGGACGATACCATGAGCCTTTCTCAACGGGGTCATAATAAAAAATAGAGTTTCCCCAAAGGAAAAGCGACAGCCTCTGACCGTTGGCGCGCGCCTCGTCACTGAACCACGATATGACCTTCTCCAAGCGCTGCTCATAGGTGTCCCCCCGCAATATATCCGCACTCAATTCTGGGCGCATAAACATAAAAATGGGTCTTTGGATCGAATTGAACCCGTACGCGTCCATAAGGTCGATATAACGGTGGACGCGCTCTTCATCCCAATTGTCCACGTAGTATTTTTTCTGAACACCGACAGGTGTCATGAACGTGAACTGTCCCACTCCCGATGCAATAGTGACTTCTCTGATCTCGATGAACGGGTTACTGACTGCTTCCAATTCGGGGATAGTTACTGTTCGACGGCCAATCCTTAATTCACGCAGTAACGCCCAGGCGGCGGCAGAGGCTCCTTCCGGCCCGCGCCCGACACATAAAATCAGGGGGTGCCCACCATCATCGGGGGATGCCCGCAACACATAGGCGTCCTTTCGTTCACCAAGATCGCTTAGCGATACCCCCAGGGTTTTGCTTAAGTCGCCAATGCTATCAACGGTTCCAACAACGATTCGTGGCGCTTTATCATTTTTCACTTCCGCACCCCGCTTCAGATTCGCGTAGCGGTCAAAAAAATCGCCTAGCCGCATGGCCGCCCGCCGGCACAAACCGTCGTCGGGCATCGCCAGTATATCCGGGCGCAAGCTTCCGCGCATGGCGAGTATCAT
>CAZION010000057.1:0-22624 GCA_964540865.1 uncultured Victivallis sp. | reverse complement strand
ACCGCATTGTTTTCGATGTCGGCAATCATGACGGTGACGTGACGGCGCGAGATAATTTGAGGATAAACGGTCTTGCCGTCGCGTTTATACGGCGTGACAATATCCGGGACGGCTGTTTCGCCCATATCGCAATCGATACAGGTGACACCGTAGCTGTAACGGAGATGGAAGTTTCTCTTATTTTCCCTGAAAGTACAATTTATCAGAGTCCCATCCGCCTGGCCGAAATCATAAATAGCCTCACCCATCTTCTCGAAAACGCAATTGCGCAAAGTCACTTTGCCGATGATGATGCCTCGGCCTCTGGAGAAGACGCAGTTTTCTACAGACGTTTGGAAGCCCAAACCGTAAATCTCGTTTTTAAACCGGGAAATTTCGGCGTTCCGCAGGATGATTTCGTCGCTGGTGGACGGAAACCGGATGAACCGCCCACCGAAACGAGCGTCGTCATCGTTTTCCTCCGAAGTGATTCGGCTATTGTAAATCCGCAGACCGCCGCCGTATTGGAGATGACTTGACAAGGCCTCGATAAAACCGATTGTCAATCCGGCGTTCGCTCCAAGTTTAAGCGTCGCCCTGATGTTCGGGTTTGCCGGGTCACCCAAGACTAGAACGTTTTTACACTGTTTGTCAGAGCTGACGCGACTTTCAGGACTCAATCCTTTTACGAAGCTAGGGAAAACGGAGAGTCCCCCCTTGACGACGAGAGTTTCTGCGGGACACTCCGCGCTCCCGATCCGAAACCATGTGCCGGTTCCGTGATGCTCGCCCACTTTCAGGTGCGCTTGAACCGTATACACTCCAGATGCTTTATCGATAGAGACTTTCCCCCAGCCGTTCATCCTGTCGGCCATGTAAAGAGTCCACGGCGAACAGGGAGCGTCTTCGGGAAAGCCGGTGACGATGATTTCGTCCTGTCCACTATCGTAAAGTACGCCTGCGGCCAGATTGAACGCCCCAGCGAATGCGACGATGACGGAAAATATTCTCATAAGCGATTACTCCTCGAAGGCCGTAGCTTTGTCGCCCTTCTCCAACTGCAGGCCGTCGATCCACAGCGCGCCGTCGTCCAGAAGGCGAATGTCGAAAAGCGTGTGGGTGGGTGCGAAGGCCTTAAAAGTTCCAGGGAACTCATAGAGAGCCCATTGGTCAGTGACGACGAAGGTTTTGGTAACGTCGCCACCGAAGGCGCCGCAGGACATGCTGACCTTAAGCCCGTTTTTACTGCCCTTGAGCCAGGCGGAAAAGACGCAAGGTGTGTTTTCCCGGAACTTGGGCGCACACTTCCACAAGACGCGCGCGGGGCTGTCGCCATTCACAAAAGGCCTGGAGATTCGCAGACTCTTTTTCCCGAACTTGGAGACGCTGTCATCGGCGCCCCATACCGCGCCTTTCTCGCCAATCATCGGCCCCATGCGGGGACCGAAGAAGGCGCACATGTAATAATCTGGCCATCCCAGCGAGCTGGTTTCCTCAAAACTGGGGTTTGGGAAAAGGTTCTTCTTCTCCTGGCGGCAGGAGTTTTCCAGCGCTCGCTCCTGGGGCGGGATTTGAGCCGGCGGAACCAGTTGAATTTCCATTTCAACAGGACTCGCTGAGAAATCTGCGGGCAATTTATAGGCGCGGACGCCGAAGGGTTCGAAAGCGTCCGAGAAGGCGCCATCGGCCACGGGATAGGTTTTATCGTCGAAATAACGCCCGACCGTCCCAGAAAGCCCGGCGATTTTGACGGTCGCCTTGACAGGATAGTACCGGCAGCTGGCGGCGACCAGGACGAGCCCGCCTTCTGGAGAACGGAGCGTGGTGAACTGGATGTCCGGGATTTTGCCGTTCATGGGATCTACGGAGATTTCTTTTTCGCCGACGAAATATGCGGTCTTCTGTTCTGGTTTCGGGGCGGTGAACATCGGCCCGAGAACTTTAAACTGCCGGGCCATTTCGCTGACGGCGCCCCAAGTGCTCTGATCGTTGATATTCTCGTAAGTGAAATACATCATTGACGTGGCGCCGTTAATCGCCGCCAGATAGGCTTGGCATGACTGTTCCGCCGCGGTGAGTATCCGTTTGCGCGTCCCAGACCACATGGTCGCCACGGGGACAATCCACGTGGGTTGGCGGAGCGCCGCACCTCTGCGATAAGTGTAATCGGTGGTTTTCGACACGTAATCCGGGGAGTTCCGGTATTCCGCCGCGGGACTCCAATAGGGGTCGTTCATGATGACGTCAAACCAGCTTAACCATTCGGGCTGGTCGGGGATTTCCCCGGCGAAATTGACCGTGACCGGATGATACCCGTCCGTCTCGTTGATCATATCGCGCAACTCGGCGCCTCTTTTCCATTGGTCGACAAGGCCTGGCTCATCGAAAATGAAGTATCCCAGTAACGCTTTGGAATTCATGGCGGTTTCCACGGCCGATTTTACGAGCGGCGCATTCTTATCGCAGAACTCCTTGAAGATCGCGACTTTCGCGGAGTTCGGCAAACTATTTAACGTCGCGTCAATAAACAATTTCGCTTTCAAGTCCGTGTAACCGGCTGGCGATGATTTTGTCAGTCGAGCTAATCTCGCTAATTCCTTTCCCTTAAAATATGTCTCAAGGGTTTTCAGTTCCGTTTTCTGATCGCAGCTTATGTCATCGATCGCCGGCAGGACGTATAACCCGTGTTTCTCGGCGAGCGCCAGGAACCGCGCCCATTCCTCCTGAGTGTAGAGCTTCTTCCAGCGCATGATGAAATTGAACCCGGCCGCGGCTATCCGCTCCAAGTCTTTTTCAGATTCGGAGTTTATCCGATGACAAACAAAGCCCATCCCAAAGAAAGGAGCGCCGTTGTTCAAGACCACGCGGTTGACGTGGTCGATCTGCCATTCCCGTCCCGGCTTTGGGGCGCGACGGATGAATTCCACGCCGATTGACGACACCGCTCGCCCTTGGTTGTCGGCAAGCCGGATGTCGATCGGATTAGCGGCGTCCATCGTCAGTTTTTCCACTGGTATATTCAATTCGCTCTTTGCCGCGGGAGCGGACAATGTCGCCAGCGTTTCGCCTTTCGCGTTGACCGCCGATAACGTCATGCTCGCCAACTCCTCTTTCGGCAATCGGATTTCGCAAACGGCGACCGCGACGCGATCCGACGCGTAATAGTTCCGAGAGGCGTAAGCGGACATCAAGTCCAGCGACCTCATGTCCTCTTCGCGAAAACGGATTTCCTGAAGGACTTCGCCGCTTTCCGGGGCAATCATTTTAAGGGATGCCGCCCGCTTGATCAGGCTGTCAACCGCGATTGCGAGACGATAGTTTTTCTCTCCGGCGTTCGCCGGAATGGAGATTGTCTCACGTATGTTTTTTTCCCGGCCGTCGCCGGTCTTGTCAGTCAGAGACAGCTCCACTTTTCCTGCCGGTGCGGCGCAGGACTTCAAAAGTATGTCAACGCCATAATGATAACGGCCGTCTTTTTTGAAATACTCGGTGACATTGACTTTCTCGACAAACGGCAGGAACGGCGCTTTTACCGTCAGGAAATCCAAGCCTTTGAGGGGTATGAATTTATTCGTCTCAGTGAAGCCGACCGCCAAAGGCGCCGCCGAAAACGGTGTCCGCTTGGGTTGGCCTTGGGCGACACCCATCGGATCCCGCTCCTGTGTGAAAGTGGTCGTTGAAACATTGATTCTGGCTTTCTCCGGATGTTCAAAAGGATACAGAAGGCAGAGAGGAACTGCGATCTCCGCAGTCCAGTTCTCGTCGTTTTCCCGCGTCGCCGAGCGCCACGGGATGTTGAACTCCGCTATCTCCATCTTGCCGTCTGCGAACCGGCGGTCTTGCCGGACATTGGCGCGGTTGATCTTGAAATGATACCACAGCTTGCCGTCCGTTCCCGGATCGAATGACAGCTTCACGCAGTCGTCGCGCTGAACGGAATCGTCGAGACCTTTGATAAATTCGCAGGGGACACGGTTCCGAGCCGGATGCCTTATGTCGTAGGCGACGTACAGATACTTGTCGTCACGGGTCAGAAATGCCTTGTGCCTATCGGAGATTGCCTCTGAACCGATGACATGATTGATAGGTATTTCCGCAGCTTCTTTCCAACAGGCGTCATCTAGAACGCCGTCAATCCTAGGCGGAATATCGGTTGACCTCATCTCGATTTCCGCCGCCGTAGCTGTGACGAGGGAACTCAGTGCGAAAAATGCCGTACATACTCTCTGCTTCCACATACTCTATTCCTTAATTTTGGGATTATATGAATATTTGAATCACCATAAACTGGTGTTCTGATACGCATTCGTTTTGGTTTCGGGACGTAAAAGAAACATTTTGCGGCGCCACTCCTTCCAGCTTGTCCATTCTGCGTGTCCGTCCGCAAAGAGATAGTTGGAACCGTTCTTGTGCAGATATGCGGAACAGTTGACATCTTCCGTGGCCGGATTGACCCCGAATTTCGCAAAACGGGCAAAATCGTTGAAGTATTGATATGGGCGAAAATCTGCCGGACCATTGTTTTCGCGATCCACTATAACCCGGTACGCAGACGGGTTTGGTATTTGACCGTTTTTGATCGAGGGTACTGTCCCCGCAGTAATGTCTATCATGTTAAGGATATAGTCGCCAAGACCGCGATCTATGGTTCCGTCCGCCAATATCCGAATCGGTGACGGTTGCGAGGGACAGAAAATATTCCATTCATAAATGTCGCTGGTCGGCGCACCGGCTGCCGTATAGCATCTGTCTCCGGTCTTGGCGTATCCCAGTAATGCCAAGTATCCGGACCAGGATTTGTTTGCTTGCCCGGTTGCGGTGCCATAGGGTGCCTTGGTGCAAAAAACCCAGTAGTCGCTGTAGTCCCCGGCGTATAGATCCATAACAATGCCGATCTGCTTTTGATTGTTAAGACATGATATCCGTTTCGACATGTTTTTTGCGCCGCCCAAGGCAGGCAGGAGGATGCACGTCAGAATGGAGATGATGGAGATTACAACGAGGAGTTCTACCAAAGTGAACACGTTGCGCTGCAACAACTTGCGCCTTTCGCGGCCCTCCGTGCCTGGCTTCCCTGTTGCAGTTTCGGCAAGTTTTATGCAGTCTATTAAACTGGCAACACTTTTAAAACGCATATACACACCTCTCTATTGTTCATGTACTTAACATTCATTTCCTGGTATATCTACTCGCAATAATCTAAATTAATCCACTGACGGTTATTCTATCTTGAGTTCGTCTTTTATGTCCTTCTTCAGAGCTGCTCCACCTTCCGCACCATGTCCGCCCGTCGAGGCAGCAACTTTGAATGTGGGCAGATAGCGGTAGTAGACTTCGAGCATAAGGCAGCAGAGAGATGTTGAATATACGTTAAGATCAATGTTGTTGGTACTCGCAAAACGCCCAGGCGCCAGTTTTCCGTCCTTATCTACAGCTAGGTTAGCACCCTCCAGCCCAGCACCTTTTCCATACTTTTCAGATGGGGATGACCAATGCCCGTCCGCTTCCTGTTCCTTCATGAGGGCCTTCTGAAATTCCTTGTTCCAGTCGTCCCACGTTCCGCCGGATCCGGAATATCCCTGAAAAAGAGCCTGTGTCTGATAATACCACTGATACAGCGATCCAGCTGCAGACCAGTCGCATTTCAGCCAAGCACCGTTATTGGCCGTCTCAATATATTTCAAACCAGTCTGCGCCTCCTTGGACTTCCCCTCACCCATAAGTTGCAGGCAAAGCACGCCAACCACTGTCATTGAAGCACTGCCCCCACCCTCTTTTCCGGTTGATTCACCATATGTAAATCCCGCTCCGGTGTAATGAGTCTTCTTAATGCCCTTCACCCCGTTGTCAATTGCGGCTTCAAGCCCCTTGACCATGCATCCGGCCGCAAATGCAGCTTTCAAGGCCTGGTAATTCCAGCCTGCAATCGAAAGGTCGCTTCTGGGTTTTCCGGTTTCTTTTAGCAGAGTGTTGTTGTACACATAATTGTAGGAGCCGAAAGTATTCTGGCCGGTAATTACCCTGCCTATTGTCTTGTTCATCGCCTCTTCAATCATTGGAATCTTGGTGAGGGCATACGCTTCTGAAAGTGCGTAGGCAACCATTGCATGTCCATATCCGCTGCCTGGACGGCAAATCATTCCATTCGCATCCGAAGTATTTCCATATTCAATCAATTTCTTTATAGCCTTGAGAACGCATGCCCCATATTCCTGTGAATTCGGAGTTTCGCCGTGCGCAAGGAATGCGAGCGTCGCAAGCGCAGTCAACGCAGGTGAATGATCCACCTTCTCGCCCCAGGAACCGTTGGCATTCTGATGCTCTTTGAGCCAGTTCAGGCCTTTTGAAACGGAACGTTCGGTTGCGCTGCTGCCCCTGTTGTACTTCTGGAGGGCGGTCTTTATCCCACCCTTGCTTCTTCCGGCCATTACGCCCGGAAGGACAAGAGGCGAGTTCGAAGGTGCAATGCTCAGGATGTTTGACATCGGGACATCCGGCGCATCCGAAAATCCTACACCCACATCGGCTGTCGGCGAAGTCGGCGCTATGCTGGCATTGTCGGAGGCGGCTGATGTCACGTTTGAAACAGGGGCGTCAACCTCGATGGGGTTCTCCATTTCAACTCTTTCCTCAGGCGGGGGCTCAGGAAGTTTCTCAATGTTTTTAACTTCAAGCTCTTTGATTTCAACTGCGACCTCTTTACGCGCCTCAGGCGCTGAAACTACAAATGTAAGGCAGAACACAATTATGATTATATGGGCGATCAGCGATACGACAGGCCCTGTAAGATGGCCTTTTATATCACTTAAGCTTATGCGCCTCGCCTCAACAATATCCTCATAGGCGCAATGAACAGACATTGCCTGTTCATCATGATCATTTTCATTCAGTTGATTTTCCGGCTTCATGGAAAAACACTCTCTTTAAATAGGCGGCTGAAAGTCGCAACTTTTAATTACTCAATAAATTCCAACTTCCAAACTCCAAGTACCAAACAATATTCAAAATAGAAAAAAACAAACTTCAAACAGATTCATAAAACAAAGAAAAGAACAGCCCTTGCGGGCTTAACTACCAACAAAAACGAATCTTAATTTGTTCGTAGTCAATGCCGCAAGGCATGTTCTTATATTGTTTTTTTATTAGTTTAGAATTTTTATTCATTTGAAATCTGGAGCTTGTTTGTGCTTTGGAATTTGAAAATTGGAATTTGATGCTGGTATTCATAAACTTTGAAATTCCTTAACGTTTAAATAGGCGGCACAGCGCAAAAAAACATATCCAACAGGGCGTATAAGACATACAAGTCAGATCAAACTAATTCCGTGACGTTTTTATACACTCGTAATATCCCGGGACTGGAATGTCTAACATGCTGTTTAATCCCGGCTTTGCCTTGAGGATTGAGCGAATGGCGTTGACAGTGATGGCACAGGTGGCGACATCGCCATTGACCCCGCCGGGAATAGTCGATTTAATGTTCGGCGAGCCAGTGATCGCAATGGTGTCATATGATTCCGGTTCGCCGACGGCGGCGCGGAAACGCAAAGTGATTACTTCCCGGCCTTTGACAAATCCCCGTCCAATCTGCGCGACCCCGCGAGCCATGCCCGGTTCGATCGGTGTGTAAGCGCCGATAATCTTCGTCTCGGCTATCACTGGCTCCAGGCTTTCAGTGTAATCATCCAACCTCCAGCCGATACTGTCAGCCAACATGCGGGTGGATTCCTCCAACCCGACATGACGCAAAGTACCCGCCTTGACTTTTTCTTTAAACTTGTCCAAGGTCAATCCGGCACCTATTTTCTGCTGGAACGGGATTCTTCTCGGTGTGGCGTCTTGAACCCGCAAAACTTCCAGCCGTTCCACTTTCTGACAAACGGATGTTAACACTACGGGCAAATAATCCATCAGAAATCCCGGGTTAACTCCAGTACCGACACAGGCGATGCCATACTTCTTGCAGACAGCGTCAATCCTGGCGGCGACTTCCGGAAAAGTCCCAGCGCAATAAGAAAGCTCCTCGCATGTGGAAACCACATTCAAGTTTGACTTGGCCATCAGCTCAATCTGTTTCTCTAAAACCTTAACACTCGATACCGTCGTTAAAATAGCAACTTGAGCCGATTTACCTTTCAACGCGGACTCTAGATCTTTCGCGACAATCACTCCGAGTCGCCTGTCCAAGCCGCATACCTCCCCCAGATCTTTGCCCACCTTGTCAGCAGCCGGATCCACCGCTGCCACCACTTCCAAGCTACCACGTTCTAACGCATAACGAACCACTTTCTGTCCCAATGGCCCCAGGCCCACCTGCACTACCTTGATCATTAGAAATCTCCTGATTAATTTAACCTAACTCATAAGTGAGTCACTAAAGGATATGCTATTTGATATAAATGACATTATATTATAATTAAAAAAAGTCAATATTTATTTTTTAATTACTCTTGTTTTAGTTGATTTTACGAATCATATTAATGATATGTCATTTAATTTCACCAAGGAGTGATCTCATGTCCAAATATAAGCAAATATTCAATGATTATCTCGAAAAAATAACGACGGGAGAGCTGAAGGCAGGGGAAAAACTTCCTACGGAAAAAGAGATTGGAATACTTTACGGGGTTTCCAGAATTACTACCATCAAGGCTATGGGCGACCTGGAAGGCAAGGGTCTGATTTTCCGGGTTGCCGGGAAAGGCACTTTTGTTACACCGCCTTATACTAATGTCGGCCCAAAAATATATCACATCTTGCTTCCTAGCTTTGGGGACAGGTTTTACGATGAGACATGCAAGGCTTTTGATAAATATTTTACGGACAGGTCTATCCTTTCGGCGTATCATGTCAGCGGTTATGAGTCCCCACGCATTCGTCAGACACTTGAGTGGGTCAAGGCCACCGGTACCAGTGGCATAGCAGTCATGGCCTCCCAACTGCCGGAGCGGCGGACAGCTTTGGTGAAATTGCTGGAGGAATTCAACTTGCCTACGGTAAACGGTTTGCGCTTCCTGGAAAATTTCCCAGGCTATCAACTTGTAATTGATGACATGGAGGCATCAGATATCGCCGTTAGTTACCTGGCCAAGTTTGGTCACAGGAAGATAGCTTTTGTCGGCCCGTCATCGAATCTCGGCATATCGTCAAATATACGCTACGTGGGATTCGCCAGATCGCTGGGCAAGAACGGACTCTGCTCAGACGAATGTCCTGTGATTGAAAAGGTTGACTCCATTTCTGCAAATGAGATCAGAAAAAGCTTTACCGGCAAAAATAGCCCGACGGCAATAGTGGCAGCGGATGGCAAATACGCCATCGGGATTTATGACGTTCTTCGCTCAATCGGGGTGGCGATCCCTGGGCAAGTGGCGATCATCACCCTTTATGGCGGAAATATCGCTCCGGCCACGGAGACCCCGCTGACTTCAGTGGAATGGCCGGGAAGGGAGTTCGGAAATGCATTGGCGGAAGCTTTGCTTAATCTGTCCGAAAGCAGGGCACCATGGGAAGGGGAAAAGCGAGTTCGCCGACTCAGCCCGATTCTGAAAGTCCGAGAGTCATGCGGAACTTCGCCCGGCAAATACCGCCACGAGTATCTCCG
This sequence comes from uncultured Victivallis sp., assembly GCA_964540865.1. Classification (GTDB taxonomy): domain Bacteria; phylum Verrucomicrobiota; class Lentisphaeria; order Victivallales; family GWF2-50-93; genus GWF2-50-93. Next base: position 13,041 of record CAZION010000057.1, on the reverse strand, counting down.
CGGATTGCTTGAGGAAAATTACGGCTGACAGCAATGGAACTTGTTATTAAAAACACATCGTCCCGAAATTTGCGGACGGATCATCGGCATTGTAGAGCAGCCTTGAAAAAATCATTTTTTTCGGATGCCAGCACTGCTGGATGATCCAGCAGTCTTCGGTGCTTCCGGGTTTACTGCGGGTGATGTTCAATCGCATATCTTTTCCGTTGAACCCGTATTTTTTCAGCTCCTTTATCGGTATTCTGACTATTGCCGACCAGCAGTCATCGTCTTTGGCTACGGATGACTCCCAGATTTCTTCCGTACAGACCCGCTGTGTGGTTTTGCCGCCGGGCGTAATGTAAAAACGGAATGCCGGCCACAGGCTGCGTGGCTCCAATTGCAGCTCAACCAGGTCGCTGTCGCCCAAGCGAACAAAGTCATCAATCGTTTTTGCAGGCTCCGGCTCAATACAGCGTATGCCTATGTAGAGGTGCTCCGCCGTATGACAGGCTTTCCAGTTTGTCCTGCAGCCCGGTGAGAAATCTCCATCCAGCATGGTGTAAGTGTTGTTCTTCATATGGGCGGCGTTCCAGAGGCATTCTGCGCTGTCAAGCTTTCCCCAAACGCCACCAAACGGTTTTCCGTCCATCTCCGGAGCAGGATGCACCGGTCGGCAATGGTACGCATTCTTCTCTGTTGCAGGCGAGACTTCCGGTTCATGGTTACAAACAGCCTTTTCGGCTTCGGGAAATTCATGATCCAGCAAATGCCTGAGCTGCCTCATCCGCCATTCTATTTTTGCAGGATAATACTTATGCCCCTCCGCTTCACCGTGATATCCGAGCCGTGAGTCCGCGCGACATAGTGCAAGAAGCTTGATATCTGCTTCCATTTCATCTTTGACAATACTTTTCATCTGCTTGAAAATGTCGGTCTTGCGTTTACGGTTTGCCGTATGGAGCTGTTCCCGCAAGGCGTAAAACCTTGTGATATTCAGTCCGCTTTTAAACTGAAGGCCGAGGGCTTCGGCCACCCCGATATCCCTGAGCCGTCCCGGATTGTCCGGATAATCTCGGCGCAATTCCAACATTATCTTCAGCCCCCGCCTCCAATACTTGTTCATGAGGCCGAACAGTGCAAGTATATTTTCGACGCTGTAATCATGGCTGATGAATTCGCCGACCCTGTCTCCTGCGGGCGGCAAATACTCATTACTCTCATACGCCTTCAGTTTCCAAGTGGGAATCAAAGGAAGGTTCACGGTCTTCAAATGCAGCGGCCATACAGGCCCGTCCTGCATCGGACCGTAATAACCGACTAGGCTGTTGACCGGATAATTATTGTATCCTTTCTGAAAACACTTCCAGGCTACAAGCACCTTTTTAGCGTTTTTTCCCCAGTATATTTGCGCTAGGCGAAGCAAAAACTCGTCCTCACTAGCGGGGAACGGTTCAAAAGAAAGTTCAGCTGCGGCCTTGGTCATTATCGAGGGGCAACTGCCGAAAAACCAGCACCCCATATAGCCGCTTACGCCTAATCCATGCATCGCCTTGAACTTCTCGTAAATGTTGCCGGGCACAGGGACAAACGGCACGGTTGCTACTTCATGGGAGTTACCGATCTGGAGCTTGGCGGATATTCTGGCACCGCTGCCGACGGCATTTCGCGCGCAACGTTTGAAATGTTCACTCGGGCCGATGTAAGACAAGAGGTAATCCGTTATTCTGTGTTTCTTCCCAAGCTCAACCTTCTCACCGGCAGATTCGAAATTATATTGAATCGTTACTTTTTCCGGAACATGTCCAGCATATTTCTCGGTCTCTTTTTCTCCCCAGCAGGAGAATTGAGTATAGGGCCAGCAGATCAGCTCCGCCTCCGGGCTTGCCGTCGACATTCCGCGCCGCATCGCCTCAAGGCTGTCATTTAGCACGGCCTCCGGACTGCGTTTTGCGCAGTGAGGACAGGTCGTCGTCATCCCGGCTGAATAACAGTGGGTCAGTTTTTCCCCGACACTGATGTTAATATACCCCCCCAGGTCCGGAACCGCAGTGAACAGGAAGAAAAGAGCCTCCTCAAGATATTTCCTCCCAGATGGCGTACTGACGCAAATACAGGCTTTTCCGCGGGATGTCCTGACTCCGATGATTCCCGGATTATTTCTCACTGAAGGCAATTGTGTGTCAACCAAGCCGGGTTCAACGCCGAAAAGATATACCTTAATTCCGTAGCAGCGACACCGAGCAGCTACAGCGCGGAGTTTATCCAGGCGGCGTCCCGCTTCAGGTGATTGCCCATATTCGGGGATTACCGAGGTCTTGCAGAGCTCCTTGAAGCTGACGCTGATCCAGACAGCATTCGAGCCTTCCCTCGCCAGGCGGTTGAGATATTCCTCCGGATAATAATCGATACTGTCGAGCAGTTCATCCCTGAAATCCGGCTCCCTTTTTATCGGACCGTAAAAACAGCGTGATATCCTGGTGTTAATGAAAGGTTTTCTCTCAAAAGACTTCAACGGCAGGAATGGCCCCTGCATACGCAGGATTTCGTCTTCTAGAAAGAATATACCACGGCGGACGCCTTCGGTATCTGCGGCAAGTATCCTGCATGTCTCGCGTCCAACCTCTATCCGGAACGCCTCGTGCAATTCCGTTTCAGCATATTCGCTAATGATCCGGTAGTTCCCCTTCCGGGGGATTGAAGCTTCATCAAGGAAACGTTCGAAATCAATATAAGCGGTTTCCAGCAAACCTCCCTTATCCACAAAGTTTTTCTCTAGGGTTATTCCTCCTGATAAATCAACTTCATTTTTTTTCGGACGTTTTCTGGTCCACTTCACAACCCTTGTCTCTGGCTGAGAAAGTTCTTTTATGAAATCCCAGTTTTCAAGTGAGGGCGGAACCGGCACCGCTTGCTTAAAGGCCATATTTTTTCTCATGCTTTTATTTCATGTAGAGGCTGTTGAATAAGCCGATAATGCTGTTGGGATGTCTCTTGTTGACTTTATACGGAGGCTTCCCTTCATTCTTCCGATATTTTATGTTTAGAGTATAAGGAGGGTCGAGTTTAGGATATGTAAATACCTGTGGTTTCGCTTTTAACATGGAAAGTGCTTCATAGGCGCCGGCTTTAATCAGTTTCCTGGCCTTGCGTGGAGAAAGGTGGACTGCGGCAAGCTTAGCGTTCATGTAACTTTTGGAGTCAAGATGATCAAGCCCATCCGGCAAAATGCCTTCCTTTACCGAAACTGTCACAATCCCTGGAGTCAGCGCTTCCGCCTCCAGGCATAACGCATTTTCGCCGCTGGCGAAGATTGTCGGGATTCCCAATTCCATAGCGCAAAAAGCAAGCTGTCCGTATTCGCCAATTGATATGCCGTTTACCATCAAATCAATTACCCTGCCAGATCCAGTATGAGTTAAATGGGAATAAGGAGTTCCTGCTTTGGCGTGCTGACCAACAAATGCAAATGCAGCAAATGACTTGTCCATTCCAAAAGGGTAAGGGAGTCTTGGCCATCCACGGGCTAGCAGTGCGCGCTCGTCAAGTATCTCCGGATCAATCCCCCCATATCCATGACCGTCGGCGACAATAATTTCAGTTGCCCCGGCATCGGCGAATCCGGCAACCGCGGCGTTAACTTCTTCTGTAAGCAGTCGTTTACCTTTTTCATAATAACGGCTTTCCCATAAAACCCAGTCATCGTGATTTAGAATACCGGCACAACCTTCCATGTCCGTCATGATCATTATTTTCATTTGTCAGACATCCTCATTTTGAGCGCCCATATTTGCGGTAGTGCGCAAAGCCCTCAATCAGGGTCTTAATGTTTTCAAGCGGCACCCCCGGTGCGATGGAACTGCTGCATCCGAGCACCAGCCCTACCTTCGGACCCTTTTCGACCAGCCAGTCCATTTGGCGCTTGACGTCAGCGGGCTTGCCCAATGGAATGGTGGTTGTGACCGAGACACCGCCAATTATGAACAGATTGTCCCCATCACGCGTCTTCATCTTGCATATTTTCTCATAATCCATTCCATCCTCGTACTGGAATCCCTGGAAGCCTCCCAGACCGCAGTCCAACAGACGCGGCACCATGTCCATGAGGTTGCCGTCGCAGTGCCATATGAGACGGATGCCGGCATCTATGAATGGCTGTATCGAGCGAGCGAAATGCGGGAACCATAGCTTGTCTAGAGTCTTCACATCGACCAGGGTGCCTCGGGAGTCCGCCATATCGTGGTCGAGGCGGAGCAAGCGCGGCAGACCGCCTTCGACGATGGCACGGGCGGCGATCCGGTTATGGATTACTGACGCATCCGCTTGGATTTTAAAGCCGCGCTCAATTACCTCCGGATAAAGCGCATAGGCCATGAAGTAGTTGGCGTACCCGTAGCCGCCATACTGAAAACCGGGGAAGTTGAAAAATCCGCTGTACGGGCCCTTGAGCATGTTCATGCCGAAAAGCCGCTGCACTTCGACCTCTTGGGCAATGCGTTTGCTGACCTCCTCATCGGCATTAGCCTCCAATTCATGCCTCCATTTCTCCCATTGAGGAAACAGGAACTTCTCCATGTGCTCGACAGTTGCTTCAGGCGAGTCTATCACCATGCCGTCACGCACAATCTCCTCTGCACCGGTTGTCGCACCACGCTGTGTATTGTCTCCATACCCCTGCTCCTTCATGGTCAATGGATTCTCGGCGAGCCACTGGTCAATGTAACATACCCCTGCTTTGATCTGGAATTCACGGTAGACCCGAACGGGATCCTTCTCATAGCTGCCAGAAGGATTGTCAGACAAGGTCTCCAGGTGTGCCCATTGCATGTCGTGCAACGTCCAAGATGGGATCCCCTTGGTCTGACGCATTGCTATTGTATCTAGTGCCATCTGCGCATTGGATTGCCATTTGTCGGCGAACATGTCAAATCCGATTGTCTTTGCCATCTCACTCTCCATTTTATCTTGAAATTAATATACAACTTTTATCAATGTGCTCCTGCAGGTGAGCCACAGTCCAGTGTTTAAACTTAGACGATTATAGATGATTCAGCTTACTTTCGCCCTCTGACTTTCTCAGCGGCGTTCCTGATGCCGTTGATCATGTTTTCGACATCGGCATCTGTCAGCCTGGGGTGCATCGGCAGATTGGTTTCGCGCTTATAGAAAAAGGCATTGGCATGCGGACATTGGTCCTGATCATATCCCATCTTCTTCAGACCGGTAAAATGATAAGTCGGCTGATAATGCAAAATTGTCTGGATGCCTTCTTCCTCGTAAAGCACTTTCATGAATTCATCTCTGCTTGCGCCAAGTTCTTTCTCTTCCACGCATATGGTGTAGAGATGAAACACATGTTTGCAGTCTTTGGGTTCATAAACAGGGGTGATTCCCTTTATGCCTTTTAACCCAGCTGTGAGCTTGTGTCCTATTTCACGTCTTTTTTCGGTCAGCATGTCTATTTTGTCAACTTGGACACAACCTACAGCCGCCTGGATCTCATTCATTCGATAATTGTTGCCCCAGTGCCCATTCCAGTCCTCGACATCAAAGTGTGACGGAATCCAGTATTCCCGAGGGGATGTCTTTTTGCATGTGATCTTGCCGAAAGTCCATTCATTCACGCCGGCCTCCCTGTCATGCGTAAGGTTCATGCAGCGGAGGGATTCAACCCCCTTGGCGAATTTATCATTATTCGTTGTGATCATTCCACCTTCACCGCAGGTGGTGATGTTCTTCAGGGAATGGAAAGAAAATACGCCGATGTCACCGATAGAACCGGCTTTTCTCCCCTTGTATTCCGCATACGGAGCATGGGCGCAGTCTTCCAGCACCAGCAAGTTGTGTTTCCTGGCAATGGCCATAATCGGATCCATGTCCACCATCAATCCTGCATAATGGACAACGTAGATCGCTTTGGTTTTTCGAGTCACCTTTTTGGCAACGTCTTCAGGGTCGATATTGAATGTTTTCGGATCAATGTCGGCATAAACCGGAACCGCCCCCTCCTTGAGGATGACCAGCGACGTTGCAATAAAGGTGTTAGGGGTTACAATTACTTCATCACCCTTTTTTATATTGAATACCTGTGTGGCCACATGCATACCGGTGGTGCAGTTGGAGACGGCAAGTGCATGCTTGACACCGCACATTGCCGCAAACTTCTTCTGGAATTCAGCGGTCTTAGGCCCCATTGTCAGAGTGTCCTGCTTCATCGCCGCCAGTACGGCATCTTCTTCTTCCTTGCCGTAGATGGTGCCCATGAAAGAGTATGGCACTTTCAACTTTACTCCGTCCCCTGTGGCATAGGAACTGGTGATTCCTCCATCAGTTTCTCCGCCGGTAATGTGCTTCTTGTCGATCTCTTTTGCTGTTGTCATTTTTCAAACTCCCTGTTTTTTTAAAGCGCTAATATTTTCATTTTATCATTGTTTTTAATTTCTATCGTATTCCCGCCCTTCCGGGCTTTCTCTGCGGCGGCAATGGCTTTTCTCAGGCCTATTGCAGCGTTGGCAAGGATTTCTTCCGTTATTTTCCTGCCTGTCGCGGCAGATGCCTTTTCCGGGTATCCCATGACTCCGACCTTGACCTCGGCGCGTTGTTCGGTAAAGACGATTTCCTCATTTAATCCGGTAAGTGATGTACGTTTCTGATAGGAATCCGGATCATCGCGCAGCATTTTCGCCACCGCGGGCTTGTCCAGGACTTTCTTTTCGCGCACCAACCCTGGAGTCCAGAATTTAATCAGGGATGTCTCGGCTTCTCCGGCATGGTAGTCTTGAGCCTTGGCCAAGTTCAGCCAGGTAGGGGAGAATTTCCATACTTGAACCATCATTATCATGGTATCCTTCAAGTTCGGATTTATCCATTTCAATATTCTCAGAGATTCCTTAATATGCTGTAGGCTTTCACTGCCGGCGTGACCTGGAAGAATCAAGATGTTTTCAAACCCCTGCAACGCCAGGGATTCGACAATCTCACCCATCATATTGGAGAAGGTGTTGGGTTTTACATTGATGGTGCCGGTCAGCATACCTCCGGAGAAACAGTAGTTGAGCGTCGGAGCGACAATGCAGCCAAGCTTTTCTGCTAGCCTAGCCCCGAGTATTTCCGCATTCCTGATATCCGTGTCCAGAGGAAGATGGTACCCGTGCTGCTCGACAACGCCGTATGGAAGAATAACCGTACGGTTTGTCTTCAGGTATTTCTGCAGTTCGTTAACTGTCATCTCGCCCATTTTTACAGTTTTCATATGTAGCTCCATTATTATTATTAAGCATTATATCTATGATTATATAATTAATTAATCATATAATCAATACTATTTAATTATTAAAGTTTGATTAATACAATAATAATATATATTAATAATTCATAAACGTATTAATAATTATTCAAAACGGAAACATTCATTATGAACAGGAAATCCTACATCAGGCAGGAGATATTGAGGGAGCTTTGCCATATCGGGAAACTTACCCGTGTGGAATTTTCAAGACGGACTGGATTGAGGGCGGCAACTGTCTTCGAGGTTATCGACAAACTTAAGGCCGAGGGCATCATCTCGGAATTGGAACGGAAGGGAAAGAGGACCGGCAGAGTTTCTCCGGTCATTTCATTGAATGCCGATCGCATCTGGCTTGTTGGAATAGATTTTCAATTCAAAAAAACAGTTGGACTGATCACCAACCTGAACGGTGAAATAATTTTTTCAGCGGAAGTTCCGGGGCAGTCACGTAATGGAATTGACGCATGTTGCAGCGAAATCCGCACCCTTATCCGCATATTGAAGAAAAAGGCTGGAACGAACTGGGGAAAGGTGAAGGGGTTAGGGTTCGCCGACCCGGGAATGGTGGACATTAGAAAAGGCGTCTCGATCAAGGCTGTAAACATATCAGGATGGGAAGACTTCAAGACTGCGGATTGGCTGCGCCGGGAGACCGGCATAGCTGCAGAACTCATAATACCTGAAATGCTTGCAGTTACTTTCATGGAATACTTCAGCCGTTTCCCAAATCCTCCGTCAAGCATGTTCCGTATGAACACAGGCACCGGAATCGGCGGCGGTTTCATAAAGAACGGCAATTTGTTCGTCGGAGATTCATACAGAGGCATGGAAATAGGTCATCTGGTCATCCAACCTGAAGGCCCCTTGTGCCAATGCGGTAACCGCGGATGCCTGGAAGCAATTGCCGGTGAATCAGGCATCCGTCAAAGAGTAGAGGAGTTGATTGCAAAAGGGGTTTCAACAAAGCTCGATATTGAAAACTTTTCGATAGGCTCTTTTTGCGAAGCTACAAGACATGACAAGAATGCGCGCATGCTGGCATACGAAATAAGCGGAAGGATTAGCAATGCCCTTTGCACGGTTGTTACGATGCTTAATCCTTCCCTGATAGTCATTGGCGGAGAGCTTTCCCGATTGGGGGATATTCTGATTCAGACGATAAATCGCGATCTGTCATTATACTGCCTGCCAGGCTCAGCTGATAAACTATCCGTTGAGATATCGCGTCTCGATGAATACGCCGCGGCAAAAGGAGTCGCATTAATGCTGCGCGAGAGAATTCTACTGCAGTCAAAGGAAGACCTTGCATCATGGCCTGATTCACTTGATTTATCAACTACCTCTGACCGCCTGTCCAGCAGTATGAAAACCAAAATCCCCGCCGGGCGCTAAGAAATGATTATCTATATTTCAGGGTTAATTGCAATTGCCGTTTTTTCTGTGACGGGGGTTATCGCCGCAGAGAAAAAAGGCATGGACATCTTCAGCGTTGTTGTTCTTGGCCTTATTACAGCTTTAGCCGGAGGCACTATCCGTGATGTGATATTGGCTCACAATCCTGTCTTCTGGATTGCAGACACTAATTACTTATGGATCAGCTGCGTAGCGTCGGTTTTCTTTTTCTTCTTTGCCAGAATCCCATTTTTTTCATATAAAATCCTGCTTATCGCCGATGCAATAGGCGTATCCATGTTTAATATCCAGGCACTCGATATAACTCTTCAAATGAATTATCCCGGCGAAATCGCCATACTTATGGGCATAATAACTGGAATCGCAGGCGGTATAATGCGGGATGTTCTTACACAAGAGAAACCATTGTTACTGAAACGAGAATTATATGCCACCCCATTACTTATTGGAGGAATAACATACTTGTTGTTGAAAAAGCTAGGCATTCCCAATGATATAGTATTTTGGAGCGGCATTATCTCGGCTCTTGTGATAAGAATTGCGGCAATCAGATATGATCTATGTTTCCCTGAATTTCTAATATATAAAAGCCACAGAGATAATTACAGGGGTTAGATACGGCTACTATAATTTTACATAAGGCAGTAATCCATTGGGGGAAACTTAATGAAGATATAGAATGTTAGAAAAATCAATACGCTGGAATTGAATCAACAAACAGCTCACGGGAGGGAATATGAAGGATACAGTGATTGAATGCATCAGGGCCGCCGGTAAAATATTAATGAGCAGTCGCGGAACCGTTTCCAAAGTCCATGAAAAGGATGGGAACATAAGCAGTATTGTGACTGAAGCTGACTTGGCATCAGAAAAATGCATTATCGAAATCATAAGAGGGAAATATCCCAAACACAATATCATATCGGAAGAAGCCGGTTATATGAGGGGAGATTCTGAATACACTTGGATAGTTGACCCTCTGGACGGCACTACCAATTTTGCCGCAGGCATACCCTGGTTCGGAGTAATGCTTGCGGTTCTGAAGGGGAAAACCGTAATGATTGCCGCCATGTATATTCCTTCATCTGACATTTTATACTATTCAGAAAAGGGGAAAGGAGTTATGAGAAACGATGTCCGTATACATGTATCCGAAGAAACCGATTTGAAGAACATCCTTTGTTCGTATGGCATGGACTGCTCAAAAGATGAATCCAGAACAACTAGTGAAATCTCACTGATGCGCAGGTTGGTTGAAAATGTGAGGAACGTACGCATGACCAACAGCCTAGTAGACCTGGGATTCACAATTGATGGAAGATTCGGAGGATGCATTAATAGTTCAACTAAAATCTGGGATATCGCACCCTCAATCCTCATGTTCGAGGAGTCGGGAGGAATGATAACCAGCATGAACGGTTCAAAAATAGATTTTACACTTGATGAGAATATAACTAAAATAGAATTCCCGATCCTTGGATCTAATAAAGTATTGCACCCAAAACTTCTGAACTTAATTAAACTAAGCGAATTTACTTGATTAAATCATGATGATATTTATAGATTGCCTGACGCTGCATCAGCGGATAGCGCTTGGCGGAAATGGCGGGTAATCACGACCGGTCTCCTCGAATGCCACATAGCGTCCGCTCTGGGCTATCGAACGGGCCGCCATGTCTGCGATGGACACAGCATTCCTAGCCTGTTCCAGGGTAGCGCGCTGGATTGGATCTACACCCGGCAAATCAACTCCGAGCACGCTAGCAATCAGTTTGACATCCGCTCCACCATGACCGAAGCCCTTGTAAAGCGTTTCAACGTCCACGAATTCAACATTTCCATTCTTATGAAACAGCCTGATTTCAGACTTGCTCTCGTTGGGGAAATATCCCATTTCCGCACCTCCGGACACGGATTTTGGTTTATTTTCCTTATCGAATACAACGCTATATTCCAGACGCCCCTCATGTCCGGTGAAATAAAAATAATTGTATTCCCGTGGTGCATAGGTAATCAGGCTGAAGCAGGCTGTGGCACCGCCCGCATATCGGATGTTCAGGGCCTCCCTGTCATTGATCGTGTTGCGGTCGCTGAACACACAGCGGTCCCGGATATAACCGTCCACATGCTCAACGTCTACATACATCCGGCGCAGCCGTTGGGCGTCTTCCGCCCTCTTCCCTGAATAGCTTGCATTAACATCGCAAAAATGAACGCATTGTCCGGCGATGGCGCATTCGCTACAACGGGCTCCCGTATTGATATCCTTACGCGGCACGTAATAGGTTCGGTCCCCCATGGCGGAAACGCCGACAGGGCGATCATCTATCACCCAGTTTATGATGTCAAGTTGATGGCAGCATTTGTGATTCATCAGTCCGGCTGACTTATCGAATTCCGAATGCCACCGGTTGAAATAGCTGCCTCCGTGATCCAGATCAAGGATTTCAGCCGCCTCGATCTGCTGTACCTTGCCGATGGCTCCGCCGCGTACGAGATTGGCAAGAGTCAGCATGTGCTCGTTGTACCGCATATTGTGACCGACTATCACCTGTCGCTCGTATTTCTTGCCGGCCTCAATGATCCGATTGCATTCCCATACGCTGGTGGCCAGGGGTTTGTCGATTACGACATGCAGTTTACGGCTGAGGGCCTCGGTCGCAATGTCAGCATGAGTATGGTCTGGAGTAGTGATTACCGCCCAGTCTGCCGGATGTTCGGCTACCGCCTCGGAAATGGATGTAAAAACCGGGATGGAAGTGCCTAACACCTCGTTCGCCACCCGCGCCCGTTCAATATTCGAATCTACAAAGGCAACTATATCTGCCCGTTCCCTGAATTCCGGAAAGCCCCTATCTGGAAACGCCAGAAGGGCTCGGGCGAACGAATCCCTCCCCCGGTTTCCGAGGCCGACAATGATGAAACGCTGCTTATTAGCCACTCGCATAGAGAGATCTCCTTATTTCGTCTTTGAACATATTCCATATGTATTTAATATTATTCACTTCAGGCCCTTAAGTTGGCAGTGCCGTATGACCCTCATTACATTTCCTCCTATGATTTTCTGGATAGTCTCGTCTGAATGACCGCGCTGAACCAGTCCAACCGTAAAAAGAGGCCAGTTGGTCCAAGCAATGCTTTTTTTGACTTTCTCGTCCCAATCATGCCAGTATTCGCCATTGGGCCAGAGCTTTTCCCAACCAGCTCGCTCACGCCGCTTCGCTCCTTCAACCTTTTTGTTCTCCTCCACGTAATTCACCGAAGAATATCCGAAATCCGTGCCTATGGCGACATGATCGGAACCGAATTTCTCGACCATATAGTCAATATGATCAAGCAATCTGGATATGTCCCCAGAGCCGCCCAGGAAATCCGGAATGCAACAGATGCCGTTGTAGCCTCCAGAGTCGGCTATGGCTTTTAAGACATCGTCGGGCTTTGCTCGAATATTCTTTTGAAGTGCATAGCAGGTGGAATGACTTGAGACCACCGGCCTTTCCGACAGTCTCGCCACATCAAGGGAGGTTTGCCAGCCTGAGTGAGCGACATCGCAAATCACCCCGGTACGATTCATCTCCTTAACAACCAATCTTCCGAAGTCGCTCAAACCGGCATCTGCAGGTTCGCCGCAGCCGTCACCAATCATATTTCTCCTATTGTAGGTCATGTGCATCATACGGCAGCCAAGCTGGGAGAACAACCTGATGTATCCAAGTTCCTCGGTTGTATTGTTCCACAACTGGGCCAGAGGAACGCCGTTCGTCGTGAAATACAGGCAGTGCTTACCTTCCTTTTTGGCGGTCGCCACGTCATCAGGCAATACCGCTCTGTTCAGCACATCCCGCAGAGTGTCGGTTACGTATGTGAACCTTGCGAGCCGCTTGATGATTCTCATGGGGTCATTGGATTCCTCTCCGGCATTTTGAAAAACACAGGTGACTCCAGAGGCTTGCCATGCCTCGACATACTCGTCATACAGTTCCTTGTCGGCAACATGCCGCGTCATTCTAACCTCTTCGATAAGGTCAGTCAATTCATTAGCTGAAGCTCCCTCATGTATCGTCTTCAGAATTGCTTCCCCGTCAAACGCAGATATCGGGGAAAAACCATACGCGTCGAAAACGATTGAGTTTTTGTGGAGATCCAGCCCCCTTTCAAGATCTTTCTGGGAAGGATTCAAAATGTCCATTGCGCATCTGCGGGCGAATTCAATCTGATTGTTCATGCTTCTCCTTAAGAAAATCACTTGCATTGCAACTTTTAATATATTCATCCAAACTTATGGCATGCTTTTGTGAAACAGCACTCACTTTCCTCCCGCCGCCTTGAATTCCATTTTGCTGAGTTTCTGCAATTGCTGT
>CAZION010000056.1:0-34785 GCA_964540865.1 uncultured Victivallis sp. | reverse complement strand
AACTTTGTGCCTCTGTGCCTTTGTATCTCTGTAACTATTTTAAAAAGTTGCGGCTTCCAGCCGCCTAATTCATCTATCCTATTCTCATTCTCAATATCCCATACCCCCGTTCCGTTTATATCATATTCTTTCCATCTACGTAAGGCTTCTGCATTTTTCAATTTCTTTGAGATATCGGGGAATTCTATTAGTAAAGACGCAAACTGAAGTTTGTACTCCAACGGGGAGGATTGGGATTACTGCAAAAAAAATCCACGCAAATTGCGTGGATTTTTTTTATTATGATAAATCAGCCTTTTTCAGTCTATTCCTTCCAGGAGGCTACGTCGTCGCCACCACCCCATTCATTGCTCCCATTTGCTCCAAAGGACCATACAAATACAGTTCCTTGTATCACGGTATTTACCGTAGCCTGATTGTCATAGGTAAGATCAATCGCTACCCCAAAACGTTTTCCCCATGGATCCCGGTAGGAGCCAACTCCGGAATCAGTTATAGGCCCGGCAGGTTTTGGGAATTTAGTTATAGGGTCGGTAAAAGTACTTGGAGGATCCAAAAATCTTATATTACGTGCATTACCCCAGTTTATCCTTCCATAAGCAGGTCCATCTATAGGATTATCACTTGCATCTACGATGATTTTGCCTGCATTAGTTTTGGTTAAGATTTGCATTAAAGTATCATAATTCTTTGTGTGGGCCGTTGTGTGGGCCGAATAATCCTGCCATACAGCGTCATTGTTTGTCGTGCTAGTAGGATCATCGGTAGTACCATCGGGCCCCCACGGCAACAGCCCATAAGTGCTTTCATAGCTTTTTATAGCCATTACGAGAGTATTGGCTTCGGCTTTTGCTTTCACCTTTTTTGCTTTGTCTTTGACTTTGCCGATTGCAGGGAGAAGAAGTCCGGCAAGGATGGCGATGACTGATATGACTATGAGGAGCTCGACTAATGTGAAGCATTTTCTTTTCATGGCTAAATTCCTTGTTTTATTATATTTTTTCAGGAAGTTAATAAACCGGAAATTGGCGTTCCATCTTGTCGGAACGCCGGCATCTTGCCGGCATGCTACTTCTTTTTCTCTATACATTATGCCACCAAGTTGGTGGCGTTCCAACCATTACATCTACTGATTCCAATTTGTTATATCATCTGCCTGAGTGGTAGTATCGGTTCCGGAAGAATAAAGGTCGAAAGACATTGGGTTGTGTGTGCCGGGGCACTGGTAATAGAACAGGTTGCCGTAGGGATCTTTCCAAGCGCCTCTGCCTAGTCCTGTCCCAAGTTCGCTCTGAGGAATATCTATAAAATCATTTAAATCAACTTCATTAGCACGGTAGTTATCCATATAAAAAGAGGTTGCCGAGACTGCCTGAATATAATACCCAGTCTTACTCTTGTAGTTTTCCAAGGCTATGGACATTTTAGCGATCATTGCCTTGCATCTGGAATCTGACATTTTCCTGTTGACAAGTGAATATACTCCTACGCCCATGCCCATCAGAACCATGAGAAGGCCGCAGACAACAAGGAGCTCTATCAATGAAAACCGGTGTTTTAGGACTCTTTTCTTCATGTAATTCTCCGATTAATATGCTTTCTTAACTGATTGTTAAAAAAACTGTCGGGCCAAAACCCAACCTACTAGTGAAGTGCAGCATAATTTAAACCAATCATTGGTGAAATCATACAGTAGAACATGTTTTATTTCAAATATAAAAATACCTGTAACTGGTATTTTTTATTTGCATAATGATTTAGGGTTGATAAATTAAGGCCAAATTTCAAACTAAATATGGAGGTGAATATGCCCGCAAAAGTCGATCCGAAAACATGCACAGGCTGTGAGTCCTGTGTTAGCGCATGCCCAACAGAAGCGATTGTCATGAAGAATGGTAAGGCTACTGTTACGGATGCATGTGTGGACTGTGGCGCCTGTGTTCAGGAGTGCCCTGTCGAAGCAATCAAAATGGATTAATTCTTTTTTTTACAGGGTTGCCCTGTTAAAAAAAGATATGTTCCTGATTGAAAAAAACTAAGGGCGGGCTGAAAAGTCCGCCCTTTTCTTTGAAGATGGTTGTCCTGGGAAAAGAAGAATAATTTCAATATCCAATATCCAACACTGAATATCCAATGATGAAGGATGAAATTTCAAAACCAGGAATTCAGGAGTCAGAAGCCTGGAGACAGAATTGAATTTGAACTCAAATTCGGTTTTATTCTGAATCCTGACTTCTGACTCCCGACTACTTTTGAAATTGGCTCTATTTCTTTGAATGTTTGGAATATAATGTAGCCCGAGTGCCGCTAAGTTAAGACTCATTCGAGAGTAGCGCGGGTCTATCTGACCCGCGAACCTCGGGTCAAATAGACCCGAGTTACTTCTTTGGAAACACTCAATTTAGCGCCATTCTACTTGACGGGGTATGCACTATTACTCGCTCATTAAAAAAAGAACCTATTCAAGAAGGACGCAAGATCATGACAGCATACATAATAGTCGCTTCCTCGCATAATAGTGCGGATATAATTTACGCATCTGGTTTTACTGCGCCTGACCCTTTTATCTTTGTCTCATGCGGGGATGAGAAGTCCGCATACGTTTCAGCGCTTGAATACTCCAGAGCCGTCAAAGAGGTGAAGAAAGGGATCTCTGTCTGCGAACTAACCGATGCTTCGATTAAAAAGACAGTTGATCTGATACTCCGTAAATATAAGGGCGCAACCTGGGTTGTCCCAGACGATTTCCCGTTCTCCATGGCTGAACACATGAGAGCCGCGGGCGCATCGCTTGGATTGAAGGACGGAATGTTTTTTCCGGAGCGGTTGACAAAAACAGCCCTCGAAGTAAAGAATCTTGTGAGGGCTTCAAGGCTTGCCGAAAAAGCGATGGCGCGGGCAAGGACCCTGATTTCCGATTCTTCCGTTGATTCAAAGAAAAGACTTGTTGCCAACGGACAGATGCTCACTTCCGAATTCCTCCAGACACAGATAGACTATGAGATAGTAATGGGTGGTGGTTCCTCGAATGATACAATTGTCGCATGCGGGAAGCAGGGGGCGGAACCGCACAATACCGGGTCGGGGCATATTTTTGCAGATATGCCGATTGTAATCGACATATTTCCAAGACTTAAATCCTGCGGTTACTGGGGGGATATCACAAGGACTTTCGTAAAGGGCAGGGCGCCGGCTACAGTTAAGAAAGCCTACAACGCAGTCAAGGAGGCGAGAGATTTCTCAAAGAGTGTGATGCGCAAAGGTGCTATTCCGTCCGAGCTATATGCTGCGGCCATGAGGATACTTGAAAAGCATGGCTTTGCAACAGGCAAAACGCCGAAGGGCAGCTATGGTTTCTTCCATTCACTCGGGCACGGGCTCGGCCTTGAAATCCATGAGAATCCACGTCTGTCACCGAAAAACAGCGTTCCTTTGGAAACCGGAAATGTAGTAACAGTTGAACCCGGACTGTATTATCCCGAATGGGGAGGCATCCGGCTTGAAGATACGGTTGTTGTCAGGGACGATTCCGTCGACACAATTACGTCTTTTCCCACCGTCCTTGAAATTGAATGAATGGGATGTAGATTTTTGAGGTTGGTCGAATCCAGCGAGGATAGAAGACAAGCTGAAGCTTGAACTCCAACAGGGACACCTCTTTATCGGAGTACAGACTTCAGTTTTCGCCTTTTTTTATTGAAAAGCAGGACATGTTTTCCAGTACAAGGGTTACTAGATGACAACTAAAAAGAAAAAAATATCGCGGGGGATTATTTACGGGATCCTCCTGTTCATTTTCTTTGCATTCATCTTTTCCTTTTTCAGGCTTCAGATTTATAACATAAACGCCTGGTGTTTCGCGATGACCGGCGAAATCCAGCAGATTCAATTCACCTCCGCAGGCGACTTGAAGATGGATGGCGACGATGAAAAAAAATCCGGCTCCACGCCTGAAAAGAAAGCTGAAGCAAAGCTAGCTGCCCCTCAAAAAACAGTAAGCAGCAATACAATTCCTGAAGGCAAGCCGGTCAAAAGCAATCTCCCTCCCACCGTTCAACCGAAAATATTCTATGCAAACACTGTCACCGAACAGGATTTGCAGAAAAGTCCGCTTTTCCCCAAGCTCCGATCGTTCAAAGGGACTGAATGGCAAAAGGAGAAGACTGAAATAAGAATGGCATCTGATGGCTGGACGCTTCAAGCGTCGTTCCTCTGCTTTGATTCGGAACCGTCGAAGATTATCACCCAGTATTCCGAAACGGACGGAGCATCTTTCGCATGGAAAGATGACAGCATAGAGTTTTTCCTGATAAAGAATCCGAAGGCTGATCACTATTTTCAGTACGTCTGCTCCGCATCGGGGATAAGCAAGGTCTACTATTATAAGATTACTGACAATCCGAGCAGCGGAATCAATGAAAGCAAATTCCCTTCTGATTTCAAAAAACCCATCATCCGTGGCGAGAAATGCGATGAAGGTTACAGGATTTACATGGAAATAGACCTGTCGAACAATCTGGGGCTGCCAAAGCTCGGATCAGGCAAGGAAATACTTCTTCAGGTTGTGAGGAACTACAGGGGGCAGGGGGCAGGCAACTCGGCCGAAACCGGTCTTCAGCTTTATCCAACATTCATATATGCCGACAGCAGGAGCAATTCCGCAAACAACCACGACCGGCGGGCTTTTCAACCTGCAAAACTCGTGGAAGAGTAAAACCGTTAAGGCTTTTTGCATTAGCCTTTCAATCTTTGCCTCCTGCGGGACAAGCCCGCAGGGGGGCATGTGTGGTTTAGCTATTTGCCTGGCTTTTCAATCTCCGCTTCCCGTGGGGCAAGCCCACAGGGGGAGCTTTACGAAAAATTCCCCGCCTCTGGAATTGCTATATCTGTTTTTAGAAATGGAGCCTCGGAAAAAACCTCCCCTGCCAGTTTATCTGGCAGGAAAGGAAGATTGTGCCGCTAGAAGACATAGCATTTCTTTCTTAACTTCCCCCGTCGGCTTGTCCGACGGGAAAGCAAGACTGTTCAGCTAAGTATGCCTGACAACCCCCATGTCATATTCCCCGAAAGTTCCAACATAATAATTGAACTCCCAGAAATACAACATTCCCATGATATAGGCTAGATTGTTTTGAAAAGACAACGCTATTTCCTCTGGGGATTGTCCAATATTTCCTCTGAGGGCAACATGGAGATGGTCTGGCATAACTGACAACGCCTTGATTTCATATCCCTTCTTTGCTGCAATCCTGAAAGAACATGTTTTCAGCTTTTCAAGATTTTCCTCATTTTGAATATGATACCGTCCGCTCACAACAAGGACAAGATGAAGGTTATACCAATACATTCCGCTTTTTGTATGTTGTGGAGTTGCTAGGTCAATACTCTTATCCACTTCAGTGTATTTCTGGAGGATCTCACGGTATCGCTCATCGGCTAAATCTTCCCTTGCCGCCTGTTTTGCTATATATCCGGCAACTTCGGCAGACTTGCTTTCTCCAATGCTTCGCAATGACAGCTTTCGGCTGAATCTTATGGGGTGATCGTTCTCTCTGGCTGAATGCTGGATGCGCCCCTTCAATCGCGAGCATATCAATACCGGCGAAAGAAATGGTTTAGTGCTGATTGTTGCGAAGATCGCATTATTTCTAATTCTGTGTTCCAGTAAACGAATTCCATCTTTTTTCCAATATGGGGAAATAGATGAGAGGTTTTCTGATATATTTTCGGGGAACGAGGAGTTGTCATCAATCCATCCGGTCCAGTTATACATGAGTCGGTATGCAGGATTGATGTTATGGGGTTCATAAAGTGGTTTTATTTCCACTCGATTAGCCTTTCAATCTTTACCTCCTGCGGGACAAGCCCGCAGGGGGGCATGTGTGGTTTAGCTCTGGCTTTTCAATCTCCGCTTCCCGTGGGGCAAGCCCACGGGGGAGCCTCACGGAAAATACCCGCCGTTGGAATTGCGAAATCTGTACTTTCAAATGGAGCCTCCGAAAAACTTCCCCTGCCAGTTTATCTGGCAAGGGAAGAAGATTGAGAGCTACAGGCTGCCGGTACCAAACGCTGGAGGCATTTCCACTTCCAGCGGTTTATTTCTGCAGATTCCGTAGAGCAGTTTGTAGTCGGCGCGGATTTTTCCGGAAACGAGATTTTTACGGGTGTGATAGTCAATGACTTTCCTGAGCGTTCCCACAGGCAGTGTTTCACCGGTGGCATTTCCGGAACCGATTGAATTGATATGCTTCAGGAAGGCGATTGTAGAGGGATAATATTCCCGGTGTAGATCTGAACCGAATTTATTGTCATTGAAGACCATGAAGGTTTTCTCAATGTCGCTCTCCGTCAGGAATCGCGGGGCAGGGTAGGGGACGTTTAGGTCGGAGAAACTTTTCCTGAGTGTTCCGAATGTGGGCTCGACAAGCATTGAAAAAATGAGGACGCCTCCTGGACTCAGCATAATCTTCATGCGTTCGGCAAGCCGCCGCAGGTTCAACACCCATTGGAACGTAAGGGAGGAGACGATCAGGTCGTAATTGCCGATCGGGATATTCTCTTCAAAATCGCATTTCACGAAATGTTTCTTCCAGACTTTTATCCCGTTCGTATTGGTCTTGCAAAGCTCGAGCATCTGTCCGGAAATATCCGCCACTGTGATTTCAGCCTCCGGAAACTGGGTGAAAAGTCTTTTGGTGAGAAAGCCGGTACCGCATCCCAGCTCAAGTATTTTTGAACCTGGGACAAGTTCGGGGACGCAGGAGGAAATCTTTTTTGCCAGTTCGGATGCGGCATATTTCTGAAAAGTCGCAGACTTGTCGTAGTTGGCTGCGCCTTTAGAGAAGTTTTTCTCAATTATCTTGGTGTATATCATAATCTGTCAAGAACTTTTCTGTTATTGTCTTTGATTCGTTTGAATGTGTGAAAGGTACAGCGTGCCCGGCATTTTTAAATACATGCAGTCTGGAAAACCTGATATTTCCGGCAAGCTCATCGGCCGTTTTCACATTTACGATCCTGTCTTGTCCGCCATGGATAATCAGGACCGGAATATTTATTTCCGCCAATTTGGCGCGGCAATCGCAACTCAGAAGAATGTCAAGGCCGGCATCAAGCGCCGGGACGTTGAGTTTTTCCGGAACATTGAATTCATGTTTGGATGGAAATGAAACGTTCCTGTAAAAGCTTTTCAGAAGCCCTGTAGGATTGTTCCCGAGCTGTTCTCTCATGGCCTGAATTGTTTCAACAGGCTGTCCTGAAGCATTGCCATCGCCCCTTGCGAACTTCGCAAATCCAGAATAGACAACCAGCGCTTTTACATTGTTCAGGACGGGAATCATCCCGAACGCCAGGATTGAACCAAGGGAATGCGCTGTCATTATGCACGGCAAATTGCACATTTCTCGTATTTCGGAATCAAACACAGGAGGCGAAGCGGCAGGTTTATCCGAAAAAAAACCGAAGTCGAAAACATCTTCCGGATTTCCAGATAATGCAGTATAAAGATCCGCTGGCATGGCCCAGCCAGGCAACATTATGTTTCCAAGGTTGTGCACTCTAATTTTCCTGTCAATTTCTCCGCGACGGAAAAATTTTCTCAACCGGATATGCTGATTCTTGCTATGAGATCCTGTTCATACTTGTCGAAGTCGGTTATCGGAGATTTCGCCACGCCGGATTTCATTGCGGCTTCCGCAACATATCTTGCAACCCGCGGAACAACCCTGGGGTCGAACGGTTTCGGTATGACAAAATTCTTTTTAAGAGGGCAATCCCCTTCGAAGAGTCCTGATGCCGCCTCTTCCGGATAAGCTTTCTTCAGTATTTCATAGATGTGCGGCGGCACTTTTTCAGTGACAATTTCAGCGAGGGCCTTTGATGCTGCGAATTTCATTTCCTCGTTGATGTCCGTGGCCCTGACATCGAGTGCGCCGCGGAATATTCCAGGGAACCCGAGGACATTGTTTATCTGATTCGGGAAATCGCTTCTTCCTGTCCCTATGACAGCAGCGCCTGCGGAAAGCGCAAGGTCAGGCATAATCTCGGGGGTAGGGTTCGCCATGGCGAAAATCACAGGATTCGGAGCCATGAGCTTCACCATCTCCTCGGTCACGCAGTTCCCTTTTGAAAGACCTATGAAGAGGTCTGCGCCTTTAAGGGCGTCGGTAAGGGTTCTGGCATCGGTTTCAACGGCGAATCTTGCTTTCTGAGGATTCATACCCTCCGTGCGCCCCTTGTAAATCGCGCCTTTTGAATCGCAGAGGATGAAGTTTTTCCTTTTGGCGCCGCCCGCCTTTATATAGTATTCAGCGCATGCGATGCCGGCTGCACCGGCACCGTTAATGACAAATCTGCATTTCCTTATGTCCTTGCCGAGCAGCTTCAATGCGTTCATGACTGCGGCGAGGGAAATAATCGCAGTGCCATGCTGGTCGTCATGGAAAACCGGGATTGACATCATTTTCTTCAAAGTCTTTTCAACTTTGAAACATGCAGGCGCAGCGATATCTTCGAGATTGATGCCGCCGAATGTGGGTTCAAGTCTTTTCACTGTTTCAATAATCTTCCTGGCGTCAGAGTTACCGTCCTTGTCGAAAACCGAACCTATGCAGAGTGGGAAGGCGTCTATATCGGCGAACTTCTTGAAGAGAATGGCTTTCCCTTCCATGACGGGAAGACCGGCGCCCGGACCTATGTTGCCGAGGCCGAGAACAGCCGTGCCGTCGCTGACAACAGCAATCATGTTCCCCTTTGCCGTGTATTTCCAGATATCATCGGGGTTGGCCTGGATTTCAAGGCATGGCGCTGCAACTCCGGGGGTGTATGCGAGGGAAAGATCCTGCTGTGTATTACACGGTTTGGTGATTTTAAGGGAGATTTTTCCGGGTGTTTTTCCGAAATGGTAGTCACATGCCGCTTTTTTAAGGGTTTCATCAAGAGCCATTGTAGTGTCCTCCGTTTGCAATGTTTATTTTAATTATTGGAATTTTATTCTTCTGCGAATTTCGCACGGACAGGGATTCCTTTTGAAGAAAGAAAATCCTTTGTCTGTTTTATTGTGAAAGTGCCGAAATGGAATATGCTGGCCGCAAGGACGGCATCGGCTTTTCCGCGGTCAAGCACCTCCAGCAGATGTTCAAGGGTGCCCGCTCCACCGGATGCGATGACCGGAACGCCCACAGCTTCGGACACATATCTTGTAAGTTCGCAGTCATAGCCGTTTTTCGTCCCATCGGAATCCATACTGGTCAGGAGTATCTCCCCCGCGCCGAGGGCAACGCCTTTCCTGGCCCATTCGACAGCGTCGAGATCCGTCATGTTTCTTCCGCCATGGGTATAAACCATCCATTTGTTTTTCTGGTGCGGATCCCTTTTCGCATCAATTGCGAGAACAATGCACTGGCTTCCGAACTTCTCAGCGCCTTTGCCTATCAGACGGGGATCGTTTATGGCGGCGGTGTTCACTGAAACCTTGTCGGCGCCCGAACTCAGCATGATCCTCATATCCTCGACAGTCCTGATTCCGCCGCCTACGGTAAGCGGGATGAAGACCTGTTCAGCGGTTTTCTCGACAACATGGACCATGGTGTTCCTGTTGTCGCTGCTGGCGGTTATATCGAGGAAAACCAACTCGTCGGCGCCCTGCCGGTCATATTCACGTGCAACTGCGACAGGGTCTCCGGCATCGATGAGGTCGAGGAATTTGACGCCTTTAACTACTCGGCCGCCAGTTACATCAAGACATGGGATTATTCTTTTAGCAAGCATTATTGCATGAGCGCCTTGGCGTTTTTCCTGCCTTCGTTGAACGCCTTCACATTAAGCTCGATGACTTTTTCCTTGTTCTGAAAGTTGTTGGAAATGGAATTAATGAAGGCACGCTCATCAATAACCTTTATTATTTCAGAAAAGGCCCCAAGCATGACACTGTTCGCGCATCTGACATCGCCGACGGTGTCCTTTGCGATGAGGGATGCGTCTATGGGGTAGGCCCTGCATTTGTTCTTATTGTCGAATTTTATATTGACCGAGTCGTAGAGGACAACTCCGGTTTCAGAGAGGTCGGCACAGAACCTGTCTATTGACGGCTGGTTCATTGCAATCACAACGTCTGAAGCTTTCACTATTGGCGAGCCTATGGAGTCACGGCTCAGCACTACGGAACAGTTAGCAGTGCCGCCGCGCATCTCGGGTCCGTATGAAGGAAGCCAGCTCGCATTTAGATTCTGAAGATGTCCGGCCTCCGCGATCAGCATGCCCAGGCTCAATATGCCCTGTCCGCCAAACCCTGCGCATTTGACCCGCAGTTCACCTTTCAGGTCCGGAACCGGAACCTCCGATTCGCTGAATGGATGTATCTTTTCTGTGGCAAGGAGCATTTCCTTGACTTTTTCCTTGCCGTAGATTCCAACTGGAGCACACTTCGGCTGCCTTTCGGCTGCAATATCCTTGAAACATTTCACAGGGAAATACGGAATCATCTTCTTTTCAATCCACTCATCCGTATCACGTGTGTTTTTCTTGAGATTGACCGGACAGCCGGCGAGGAATTCCACCAGCGAGAATCCTTTTTTCTCTTTCATGTAAGTGAGCGCTTTCCTCATCGCCTGCCTTGCCGCGCGGATGTTTTTGGGTGAGGTGAGGGCGACCCTTTCAACATATACAGGAGAGTCGAGGGCGGCAACCATTTCGCAGACCTTGAGAGGATAACCTTCTGTTTCAACGGAACGGCCATAGGGGGATGTCAGTGTTTTCTGGCCGGGCAGGGTGGTGGGCGCAAGTTGTCCGCCCGTCATCCCGTAAACACCGTTGTTGACAAAGAAAACGGCAATGTTTTCACCTCTGTTTGCGGCCTGGATGAATTCATTGAAGCCGATTGCGCCAAGATCGCCGTCGCCCTGGTATGAGATGACGCAACAATCTGGATTTGACCTTACAAGACCTGTCGCCACGGCGGGAGCGCGTCCGTGCGGTACGGAAATGGAGGCCATGTCGAAATAGTAATAACCGAAGACGGAACAACCCACCGGGCATATGAAAACGGTATTGTCCTTCATGCCGAGATCGACAACAGCTTCTGCAATCAGCTTATGAAGTATGCCGTGTCCGCATCCCGGGCAGTAATGAGTGCTTGTCTTGGAGCCAGGCTTCCTGTAATACTCGTCGAAGAAGCCCTCGGGTTTCCCGTATATGATTTTCCTGCTCATTTGGATTTGCCTTTGAATTCCATATATTTTTCAATCATATCCTGCTCATTTGGAAGGTTGCCGCCCATTCTGGAGAAAAAATGAAGGGGTATGGATGATTCCATCGAGAGCCGTATATCGTCTATCATCTGGCCGTTGCTGAGCTCGATGCAGATGAATGATTTCGCCGTTTTTTCAAGACGTCTGATTTCAGTTTCCGGGAACGGGAAAAGAGTCTTCGGCCTCAGCAGTCCGACTTTCTCCCCTTTTTCACGGAGCAGGTTCACTGCGGATTTAGCAACCCTGCTTACCACACCGTAGCATATGATGACGGTATCGGCATCCTCGGTGAGGTAAGATTCCGCCATCTGCTCCTTTTGTTTTATAAGTGTGTATTTATCCTGGAGCTTGATGTTTATGTTTTCCAGGTCGTCGTGGTCGAGATAGATTGAGGTGATCACATTGCCCCTGTGTTCGCGGGTGCCGTCGATGGCCCATCCGGGAACCGGTTTCTTGTCCATCGGATCAGGGAGCGAGATGGATTCAATCATCTGTCCTATGACTGCGTCCGCCAGGACATAAACCGGGGTCCTGTATGTGTCTGCCAGCTCGAAGGCGCTCATCGTAAGGGAGCACATCTCCTGAGGAGAATTAGGGGCGAGGACAATGCACTTGTAGTTTCCGTGTCCGCCGCCTTTGACAACCTGATTATAGTCACCTTGTTCCGGGCCTATGTTGCCAAGGCCCGGACCGCCGCGCATTATATCAACTATAACTGCCGGGAGCTCCATTGTTGCTATATATGAAATCCCCTCCTGCTTCAGGCTTATTCCAAGTCCGGACGAGGCGGTTATGGCCCTTCTCCCTGCCGCTGAAGCTCCGAGCACCATGTTTATCGCGGCTATTTCGGATTCAGCCTGAATGAATATCCTGCCAAGCATGGGGAAGAGGGCGGCAGCTGAATGCGCTATCTCGTTTGCAGGAGTTATCGGGTATCCGAAAAAACAGTCACATCCGGCGAGGAGAGCACCGTAGATTACAGCGTCGTTGCCGCGAAGCATTATTTTATTTTTTTCACTCATTATATATAAGCCACCGAGTTGAAACCTGTTTATAAATTTATGTCGCGGCGTTAAGTCAACTTTTTTCTACAGGCGCCTCTGTTTCAATCTCCTCGAAGATTGTGATTGCCCCCGGTTCGGGGCAGCTGTAGAAGCAAAAGCCGCAGCCAACGCATCCTTCCCCGACATAAACTGCGTAGCGGTATCCCTGTGAGTTCAGTGTATTCTCGATGCGCAGAACTTTCTGGGGGCACGAATAGACACAGCGTTCACAGCCTTTGCATTCGTCCTTGCTTATCACCGCAGCAAACTTTTTCTTTTTCATGGTCTCTTTCTGTAATAAGCTTGAGTTGAGGCTGTTGCTTATTTATTTTCTTTTTCGAAAAAAGAGAGGAATCCGACATTGCTGCCTGATTTATCCGTTTTTATCTTCCTGAAAGCTGTGGTCTTTGTGACATGGAAGGAAGTTGCCTCGAGCAGTGTTTCATATTCCTTGTCGTCATCACTGTGAACTGACTCGTTGTCCTCTGAAATTTTTGAAAGAGGTGTATCGCTCAGAAGAAACACTGTCTGTCCGACTCTCAGGTGATCTCCCGGTTTGATTTCCTGATTCCCGGAGACAATCACGTTGTTGATCCTGGATCCGTTAGTGCTCCCGAAATCTTCAAGCACAACACTTTTGCTGGATACATGGAGCCTGCAGTGGACCCTGGAAACCTTCTTGTCAAAAACACAGATGTTGTTTTTATCGCTTCTGCCGATGGAGTTTTCACCGTCTACAAGGGCGAATTCCTCTCCCTTGTTCATTCCACTTAGACAAATAAGCTTATTCATTTACGTAAAATCCCTAGTATTGAGTTTTAGAAAAAAAGCCAAATGCCGTTTTTCGTATCAGTTGTCAAAACAGCCCATTAATCTATTTTTCGGGAATGAAAAATCAAGCCTTCCATGTCAAATTTAAAAAAAAGGGTTTGAGGATTGAAATTTTTACTTGGACTTGTTATAATTAGAGAGATTTATTAATTTATTTTAAGAAAACAAAATATTGGCAAAAAGAGAAAGTGAGTGAAAAAAAGATGAAAGTATTCAACTTCAATGCAGGCCCTGCAATGCTCCCGGCGGAAGTCATGGAACAGGCTCAGCGCGAGTTTTGCGATTACCATAAGAGCGGTTGCGGAATAATGGAGCTTTCGCACAGGGGGACGGAGTTTACCGAGGTCGTCGATGCTGCGGAGAAAAACATCAGGGAGCTTATGGACATCAGCGATGATTACGCCGTCCTGTTCATACAGGGAGGCGCGAGCCTTCAGTTCGCCATGATCCCGATGAACCTGCATGTTCCCGGAACCTCCATGGATTACGCCGATACAGGACACTGGGCTTCAGCGGCGATGAAGGAGGCAAAGCTTTTCGGAGATGTCAAGGCCGCCTGCTCCAGCAAGGACACCAACTACAGCAAAATTCCGGATTTTCGCCACTGGAAGATGGATTCCAAGGCCTCCTATCTACATATTACCACAAACAACACCATTTTTGGAACCCAGTACCACTCTTTCCCGGAACCTAAGGTTCCTTTGATTGCCGACATGTCCAGCGATTTCATGTCAAGGGTTCTCGATGTGAACCAGTTTGGACTCATATATGCAGGTGCCCAGAAGAACATCGGCCCAAGCGGAGTTGCTGTCGTCATCATGCGCAAGGATCTTGCAAAAAGGACTCCGGCAAATACACCTACAATGCTCAAGTATGGGACTTATATTGAAAACAAATCCCTTTACAACACGCCTCCGACCTTCGGGATCTACATGATCCGCATGGTCACCGACTGGATGAAGAAGAAGGGCGGCCTTCCTGCGGTGGAAATAATAAATGACGCGAAATCCGAAGCCATTTACGAGACAATAGAGACGAGTAATTTCTACAACAATCCGGTCGATCCGGCAAGCCGTTCGAAAATGAACGTCGTATTCCGCCTTCCCTCCGAAGCGCTTGAAGAGAAGTTTGTCAAAGAGGCAAAGGCAAAGGGGTTCATCGGATTGAAAGGACACCGTTCCGTAGGTGGGATAAGGGCCAGCATTTACAACGCGATGCCGCTGGAAGGCGTTGAGAAACTCATTGATTTCATGAATGAGTTTGAAAAAGCCAATAGTTGATATATCCGACTTTACAATACTTGTAGCAAAGAAGAGCATCGCGAATATATATCCCGATGCTCTTTTTTTTGCGGCATAACACAGCTGGGGGAGAATATGATTATCCAGGAAAAGACCAAGTTTCATGAAGCAAAATGGTGGAAGGCGGAGCAGGGGGGGGTTCGTTGCCTGCTTTGCCCGCGCGGATGCCTGATCCATGAAGGCAAAATAGGATTCTGCGATGTGAGGAAAAACATCCAGGGCAGACTTTATTCCATTGCATACGGCCATCCTGTAGCCATACATATCGATCCCATAGAAAAGAAACCACTTGCGGAATTCCTGCCCGGCTCATGGACATTCTCGCTTGGAACATACGGGTGCAACATTGCATGCTCGTTCTGCCAGAACTATCATCTCTCCAGGGAGTTCTACGATGAGGAGAAAACAGAGAAGGCCACATTCTACTCACCTGAAAGAATAGTTCAACTTGCAAAAAAAGAAGACTGCAAGTCCGTTGCGTTCACATATAACGAACCGCTGATCTGGGCAGAGTATGCAATGGATATAGCGAGACTTGCAAAAGAAGAGGGATTGGCGACAGTTCTAGTTTCAAACGGATACATAACTCCTGAGGCCGCACAGGACCTCTATCCTTTGATAGATGCGGCAAACATAGACATGAAAGGCTTTTCCGAGGAATTCTATTCCGAGATGACTGGCGGCAAGCTAGCGCCAGTACTCGAGGCGATTAAATATTTAGCATCACTCGGGAAACACCTCGAAATTACCAATCTGGTGATTCCGAATAAAAACGATTCCGATGAGATGATTTATGGTTTTCTCGATTGGACACGAAGGAATCTCGGATATGGCGTACCAATCCATTTTTCCGCCTACCATCCGGACTATAAGTATAATGGAAGTCCCGGGACACCTCCTGAAACACTCCACTCCATTAAGGAGAAGGCACTGAAGCTTGGATTCAAAAGCGTCCACATCGGGAATGTGTTCTGATAAGAAAGGCTGATCTTCAATCCCTGGAGATGAATTTCTTCCTCTTGCCAATGAAATGTTTTGAATCACCCCATTCACCGTAGGCGACAGTTTCGCCTATGGAGGAAATTCTTTTTTCAAGGCAGCTGCAGCACATGGAAGAGTTCTCGTCGAGGCATGGTTTATTGTCATACAGCTGGTAGGCGGCTCTGTATTTCGTCTCCGTGATATTCGGCATGATTATGTTGGCCCCTGCAAGCAGCCCCATCTCCCTGCCGGTGGGGTTAAGGGATTGAAGCGCAGTTGTCGAGGCTATATTGACATCCTTTAGGAATATTCTTGTAACGGCAATCATTTTGAGTGAGAGATTTAACTGATATTGTTTAATTTTTTCAAAACTGGGGAGTGACTGGGCGAGGGGGGTGTCCTTATGGACGATATATGGTCCCATTCCAATCATATCGGCATCTATCTTCTTGAAGAAAAGGATATCATTTGCAAGATCGTCGATCGTCTGAAAAGGAAGTCCTATCATGACACCGGTCCCCATCTGATAACCTGCGTTTCTGATATGGTTCAGGCAATTCAACCTCTTTTTGAAACTGTGTTTTTCTTCAGGATGCAGCTTGCCGTAAAGCTCCTCGTTGGAGGTTTCAATCCTCAGCAAGTATCTGTGGGCTCCGGCTTCAAACCATTTTCTGTAAACTGAATCAAGCTGTTCACCCAGGGAAAGAGTGATGCCAAGTTTATTATTTGAAAGCTTTTTAATGCCAATGATGATTTTTTCGATAAATGAGACAAATGAATTGCTTGTGTTTTCACCAGACTGTAGAACAATTGAACCGTAATTGTTCTTGAAAGCCCAATCGGCCGCGGAGAGAATTTCATCTTCAGCCATGAGATATCTCTGCTGCGACTGGTTGCTCTTGCGGATTCCACAGTAATAACAGTCTTTTTCACATATGTTGCTAAGCTCCACGATTCCTCGGAAATAAACCTTTTTGCCAACACGGTCCGATTTAATCTGGTAAGCTTTTTGGAACAGGTCCTGCATTTCGGTCTTGTTTGATAGGCTTAAAAGAATCTTCATATCGTCAAAAGACAAATCTGCGCCCGAGTCAATAACCTTCAATATTTCAGCAAATGTTTTCATAATTAATTCACTTCTTTAGTAATGGTTCTGTATATTTGCGATATAAATCGAAAAGATGCTCGATCCGCTTCATTTCATTAGGGAAAGGCTGTGGACGGTAACAGAGATCAACCGACTTGTCCAGGTCGTTGTGAGCTTTTACTAGGGCAGGGGGCATCGAGAGCGGATCGTATAAATCCGCCAAAGATGAATCGGAAAATTCTTTTCTGGTATCAATGATTTTCTGAGCCGACTGCTCTACCGCCCTTGAATTCTTTTCCGAGGGTTTGTGCGGCCATGGAAAATTATTATAGACAATGTCATTGGAATATCTGAAATCGCCTTTGAGTCTTCCGCAAACATACTTCATCCAAATCATATGCATTTCCGAACTTAATACGCCGAAGTGATAAAGATTGGCGTTCGGAACACATGCACAGCTGTCATGAACAATGCAATCCGGCGGGAAGAAACCAAAAGGAACATACTTCCTGTTCTCGGACGTGTGCCGTGGAATTAAAATATAGTTGCCTTTAGGTTGACGAATTTCAGAGAAAATCGCCGGAATGTCTGCCGATTTCAATGTTTGAGGTCTAGAACTTGAAAGTCTAAATTGTCTGACCTTTTGTATTCGTTCCATTACATGTGTCATGTTCCTGAGATCTTCCGGCTTCGAATCTTCAAGCCATAAGCACCAGCGCTTCTCATTATTTAAGTATTCTTTAGCGGAAAGAAGTTGTCTGAAGAATTTTTTAGCGTCAGGTTCAATTTTTAAAAACACATCCTTCTCTGTATTTGTAAATATCAAATTCCCATCATCCGTAGGTTGGCTTCCTTTGTTCATTTCAGGCATTTTGCAAATTGGCTTCCTGGAAGAGGCAATAACAAAGTCTGGCATGTCTATCAAGTAAGGGCTTATGTTTTCCGCCTCAATTTCATGCGCTTCCGAATCGGGCTTGTCATAATAGTAGATATGCTTCCTGTTTGTGTCATAATTCGCGAAGCCTATTATTACTACATAGACGTGCGCCATTCCCCTTGCCTCATTGTTCCACCTGAAAGTCCTGTGTCCGAAATGAATCTTGATATGATATTTGCCGAAAAGTTCATTCCAGAGGATTCCTGGTTGCTCTCCTTGTGAAATTGAGTTTGTTGAGACAAACGCAATTTTTGTTTTTGTGTTCTGGATATATTGAGCGGCCTTGAGATACCAGCATGTGACATAGTCAAGAGACTTATAATTTTTTACATCTTGAAAAACTAAGTCCATATCGGAATCCTGCTGTGAATTGCGCAGGTGCTTTCCGATGAATGGCGGATTTCCGAAGATATAGTCAAATTTCACACAATGCTGGTCTTTCTGGTCTTGGATTTCCTTTGCGTCAACGACGTTGAGTTTTTTTGTCAGGACATTGATTGTGTCATAATGTGTCTGTGGCTCCTTGATAATGCCGACGTTGACAACATTTGCGGAAACATCAAAATAGTTCCCGTGCATAAACTGGTTCCAGTCAATCCGGAGCGCATTGGCATTTGCGATATTCGCAGATTTCTGGAGCGGGAGCCTGACAAAATAATCGCCTACGGCTTCAGAGAGTTTAATGTTCATCTGATGATCCATCAGCCACATTGCGACTTCCGCAATACGTGCCGGGAACTCCTCAATCTCAATTCCGTAAAACGAATCTACATCAATCTTGGAAAAATATTTTATATCGAGGATATCGCCGTATTGGTGAAGGACTTTTAGTATCTCTATTTCAAGAAGCCGCAATTCCCTGTAGGTTATCACTAGGAAGTTTCCGCATCCACAGGCAGGATCGAAGAATTTCAGTGATGCGATTTTATCATGAAAGACGCGGAGTTTTGTTTTTACATTGCCTATCACATCGAATTCAGACTGGAGTTCGTCAAGGAAAAGAGATTTTATGACTTTGAGAATATTCTTTTCCGAAGTGTAATGAGCACCGATGTTTCTTCTTTTTTCCGGATCCATAACCGACTGAAACAGGGAGCCGAATATTGCTGGCGATATAAGGCTCCAGTCAAAATAACAGCATTCAAGGAGCGAGTTTCGCATTCCGGAATCAAATGAGGCGAGGGGGAGGGGCTCTTCGAATAGTTTCCCGTTGATGTATCTGAACTGGGAAAGTCTTTCGTCAAGCGTATTGTGGCGTTTGGATTCCGGGGTGTTTAATACTTGGAAGAGATGTGCGAGTTTTGACCCCGTATCCGAACCGTCTGTGGCCACCTGCTCTATGAATTCGGTAAAAGTCCCTTTTTCGAATATCCCAGTATCATCGGCAAAAAGACAGAAAAGTATTCTTACGAGTAAGACTTCAAGTTGATGTCCGGAATAACCCGACCCGAGAAGCTTGTCGTGGAGCTTTCCCATCAGTTCGGCGGCTTTTATATTGACCGGGTCTTCGTCCTTGTAGGTTTGCTTCCTGTAGCCTGCAATGAATCCGAACAGGTGGACATTTTTGTGCAAATTGATGAGATTGAACTCGCTTTGAATGCCCTCCACAAGGTCATAAAGGCGGAATCTTTCAAAATCAGACACTAGTACATATTTGGGAAGCTCGTATTCCTTAAGTCCGGAAAAATAGCCCAAAGCCTGTGAGTATGCCTTGTCAAGGTCTTTCCCCTTTGATTTGTGTTCTACAAGGAGTGTTCCTTTCCAGAACAAATCAATTAAACCACGCTTTTCGCCGAGGAGCTCTACAGGTTTCTCAAAAGAAGCGATCCTTTTTCTGGATATTCCAAAGATGTTGAAGAATGAATCCCAGAAGGACTTTGCTTCAGCGCGTTCGCAGTCGACATCTTTCCATTCCGCGGAGAAATCAATCGCTCTTTTATTTATTTCATTCCAACTAAGCGGCATAAGAAACCTTCAAGAAAGAGAAATTTAAAATGCTAAAGATATTATACATTATGTTAAGTCACCATCAAATCAAAGTCTTTATTTATTGAAACCGAACCGCACGTAACGTCGCATAATATACATTATGTTAAGTCATCTGCCTTCAATGCAGGATTGCCGATATATAGGTATAGTGTTAATGATTAAGAGGTTATGGTTATGCAGTCGAAAGCATGTTAATAACTTGTGGACATATTCCTTATTCGTTATTAAGATCTTTAATCATTTCGTCAGGCAACGGGGAGATGGAAACAATCTTTGCGTTTTTTCCATCTGGAAGAAGCACCGATTCGCCTATTTTCTTTGAAACAACTGCTTTGGAGAATCTCGAATCGCACGAAAGCATGTTTCTTTCTGGATGGGAATCCCATTGCCCAACTATGTGATAAACTTCATCCTTATGGTTCTCGTATGCCAGGGTGACAGTTGTTCCGATTCTTACAAATTCGGAATCTTCGATCCTTTCAAAGTTGATTGGTATAACTCCGCCGAGGTCAGATTCCAGTTCGGATTTTCTCTTGTTAAGAAACTTCTGCCTTTCCTTCGCAGCTGAATACTCGGCGTTTTCGCGGAGGTCGCCATAGCTTCTAGCATGAGATATGGCTGCAGTGTTTTCGGGAAGGTGCTTGTTGATGATATCTTCAAAATCCTTTATTCTCTGATTATAGGATTTCATTGATGTTACCGGTGGAACCTTGTCGGCCGAAGCTGCTGTCTCCTGTTTGAAAGACAAAGGCCCCCTGCTCTGGTTTTTTTCAAGGAAATTTTTAAAATCCGGGGATATTCGTGAGATCCTTACGAGAAGACTTTGAATTTCATTGTGATGAAGGGATCTGATGTTTTTTATCGAGTCAAGGATGTCTTCCTCTTTTCCGGAATGCACCTGCAGTAGGAATTTATGCAAATCATTGTTTTCAACAATAAGCTTTCTCAGGTCTTTTTTTGCATTCTGCCACGAAACCGTATCCATTTCCGAGAGTGCAAGGAGGATATTCCGAATATTTATGTTAAAAACGATTCCACTGCTCAACTTAACTCTGTTCTTCCATATATAGAGGAGCATGTCGGCAGTTACAAACCCTGTTTCCTTGATTCTTTCTTCGTCAATATAATCGGCGGCTGAGTTAATAACCCTCTGAGGAAGGACTGTTAGAAGGGAGGAAACATATTTCTTTGAGAGAAGGGCTCCAGTAACGCTCAGCAGGGAAGGGATAAATTCGCTTGGGAGTTTTTCCCATACCTTCAAATTCTCCTGGGAAGTTCCCTTGATTCCCGCAGGCCAGAACGGCACCTTGTCTTTTATCTTTTCGAGTAGGGCGGCAATATCATTTTCAGGCATGCCGCAAATCCACAACAATGATATTGATTCAGCTAAAAACATCTGTTCATTGACGGAGGACTCATCTTTGAATTTGGAGAAGCATTCCACAATCTTTATTTTTTCTTCAGATGGAATGCTGTCTGTTTTGAGATTGCTCCTCCTGAAATCCAGCAGCATACCGTGGAGTTCTTTTATGTTTCTTGCGGTTGAGAGTGATTTAAGGGGCGAATTTGCCCGGTCAGCGGACTCCGGGATCTGGGGATTCTTCCAGCCGTTGAACTGATCGAGGGTGAAGAATGCAGGTACAAGGGATGCAAACGCTATCTTATGTGTTTTCGCCTCGGAGATCGGTGCAAGTGAAAGTTTTCCCAATGACAGTGTCCAATGGGCAAATGATGTCTTACCGCTTTTCACCGCCGGACCAATAAGCTCCATCAATTCGGGCTTATTCTCGAAAAGCAGGAATTCCGAAAGGACTTTCGAGAGTGTTACAGGATAATTCTTTTTTCCACCGATATCCTTGATGGTTATTTCTCCGGTTAAAGAGTCGAATGATACAATCAGACCCCATTTGTTCTCCTTTTCGGAGAAAAAGGCTGTGCCGCTTTTCAAAACGCGAAGTTTGCTGAACCTATCGAATATTTCCTTGACTGAAACAGATGAATCTTTAAGTCCGAGAGCTGCCGCTGATATGTTCTTTGAAATACCGTCGGGTGCGGTTTTCTTAAGAGCCTTGTTGAGTGCATTTCTTAGGATTGGCGAATCAGGCGGGGCCAGTTCGCAAAGTTGATAACAGAAAATCGACTTTTCATGTGAGTTTTCGATGGAATCCCCCCAGTGTTCAAGGAGGAGCTTGATATATCCGGGAATATCAGCTGAACAAAGATCCCCTGCAGTTGAGAGGGCCGACAATAGCGACGCAATAACTTCTTTTCTGCCTGATTCCGCCGCTTCCATAAAAAGATTTTCGATATTTTGAGATGTAGTCATGATTTGTCTGTCAAGGTAGGATAAAACTATCTTCCCTTGGGTTCTCCATTAAAGAATTTATAGTTAAAAGGCGCATTGTCCTTTAGGGATTTCGCGGTAACCGGATCGAAAGGTCCTCTGAGATATACAAGATCCTGAGCTTCGGTTGAAATCTTGTCAGGCATGATTGGTCGGTAGAAAACACCGTCAATAAGGAAGGCGAGTTCAGTGTAGGCATGGTTGACACTGAGCTGCATCCATACGTTTTTCCCATGGTAGTCCAGCTTGAGTTCAAGGTCGTAAAACCCCTTTTTCTGGGCGGATGGTATGATTTCGATTTCCTGCACATTCCGTGAGTGGAGAAATGCATTTGTGTTTACGCATATAGTCTTCCCGCTGTAGGTCGGAACTTCTTTCTCAAGCTCCTTCGCCCTCGGATTCTTTACAATCTCATTAAGGGTCAGCACGTAGGAAGGTTCCTTTTTTTGTTTATCGAGGTTCAGCGTTTCGCAGCTGCAGATGAGGCCCAGCAGCAGTGATAACGTAATGGTGTTAACGAACCTATTTCTTTTCATCTTTATATCCCTTCTTTGTTTTAGTGATGTTTTTTCTGAATATCCCTGAAGCCGTGCCATGGTTGCCCCCCCCTTTTTTGACAGCCACAATGGCTGCGGAATTCAAGATGGCTGGCTGAAGGTCCGACAGCAGTATCGTATTGTTTTCGCAAAGTGTTGCGGCCCTCTTGATAACATTTTCCAACTCCCTGACATTCCCTGGCCATTTGTAAAGGAAAAGAGCCTTGAGGGCATCCTTTGATATTGCCACGGACTGTTTATTCTCCTTTTCGTACTGCTCCAGGAAATGACTGACAAGAAGCGGAATATCCTCCAGCCTGTCCTTAAGAAGTGGTATTTCTATGGGGATCACGCTCAGGCGGTAGTAGAGGTCGTCCCTGAACTCGCCCCTTTTGATTTTCTCTTCCAGGTTTTCATTTGAGGCCGCTACGACACGGATATCAACAGGAATGGTTTCAGTGCCCCCGACCTTTCTTATCTCCTTCTCCTGGAGGACGCGGAGCATCTTAACCTGCATGCTGAGAGGTATTGTACTTATTTCATCAAGGAATATTGTTCCGCCGTGCGCTGTTTCAAAAAGTCCTTTCTTATTTGTGTTGGCGCCGGTAAAGGCTCCTTTCACATATCCGAAAAGTTCTGACTCAAGCAGGGTTTCAGGCATAGCGGCACAGTTGACTGTAACGAACGGGTTGTCGTGACGAGGGCTTGAAGTGTGGAGGGCTTTTGCAACGAGCTCCTTGCCGGTTCCGCTTTCCCCCAGTATCAGCGCGGTGCTGTTTGTCTTTGCCACTTTCTCAATCAACCTGTAAACCTTCAGCATGGGTTCACTGTCGCCGACAAGGATGTTGAAATGGTAATTGGCTGTCAATGTTGATTTTAAAACTTCATTTTCAGCAAGAG
The DNA here is from genome assembly GCA_964540865.1 of uncultured Victivallis sp. Classification (GTDB taxonomy): domain Bacteria; phylum Verrucomicrobiota; class Lentisphaeria; order Victivallales; family GWF2-50-93; genus GWF2-50-93. Next base: position 11,590 of record CAZION010000056.1, on the reverse strand, counting down.
CCATTTCATAATTGAGCGCCCGCTGGACCGTGATCAATAGCTCCTCGAAGTTGAAAGGTTTAATAACGTAGTCGAAAGCACCGTTTTTCATTGCTGCTATCGCAGGCTCCACCTCTGAATATGCGGTCATTACTATTACAGCCATATGCGACTGGAGGTCAGTTGCCTTCTGGAGCAGGGTTATCCCGTCGATTCCGGGAAGGCGGACATCGGTTATCATAAGGTCAAAGACCTCTTCCTTGAGTTTGTCCAGGGCGTCGCTTCCGTTAAGGCATGAAGTTACGGAATACCCGGATTTCACAAGGAGCTTTTTCAGAACTTCAATGATTGTGAGCTCATCATCGACAATTAATATTTTATACATAAATATTACCGATCGCCCCAGATTTGTTTAGAGGTTCCATTTCTTTCTGTCAATATACATTTGCAAACATGATTTTTCCCGTGCTATTTCATGAGAACTTCAAGCAGAAGTCTTTCATCCCATGTGATAAGGTTGAAATTTTCCTCAAGAAGCTTATATATTTCCAATGTTGCTGCAGGATCCTTCTTGTGGGTCATTATCCCCATGATTCCACACCAGAACGCGGCTGAGGGCCTGTTTTCAGATATCAGCGCCGATACTGTTTTTGCCGGCTTGGCGTTAACAATCGCCTCAATGCATTTTTTATCGGAATCAGAAGCTACGGTTGATGAATCAAGAAGGACCTTGAGTTTTTTAGCCGCATCTTCAGGTTTGATTTTTCCCGACATCACCTCATTCCCGATCTTCATGATGCAGAGCTTCGGGTAGAAACTTATGGCGCATATCCTGCTATCATTGATCAGACTGTCGATTGCCACATTCATGGCTGGGCCGCTCCTTGACATTTTCAGGATAGCCAGCTTTCTCCAAAGTTCGCCTGATGCGAGATTGCCACTCACCTTTGACTCAAGCAGCGGGATGAGCTCGTTTCCTGAATTGAAGGCCGGGCCTTCCGAATAAGACTTAGCTAGCGCGGATGCCATTATCCTAGCGCATATATCTGGTGCAATACATCTTGAATCCCTTATGAACTGTAAGATTTTCGGCTCCATCGTCCTTGTTTCTTCGAGAATCCATCCGGCCGTTCTGCACCACTGGAAATCCGCAGCCATTTCCTGATGCTTTCCAAACTGATCGGAATATTTTTTTAAAAGGCTGGAGAACTCCGCCTTGCCTGAATCGCATTTATTAAGGACTGCGAGTAGGTGAAGCAGGGCGATCCTGACTTCCCTGTCGGGTCTCTGCATGGAATACCTGTAGTTAACGGCAATGTCATTGGCCTTTACCGGAATGTGAAGCATTAGGGAGTATTCAATAGCAAGTGCAGCCGACATGGAATCCATTGGTCCTGCCGGATTATCCCTGAAATGTTCCGCAGTCGCCTGAAGTGCGGAAAGGGAATTAGATTGTGCTATCCAGTCGTTGTAATTCAAGTTGATCAGGCCCTGCGCAAAAATAAATGAAGAGCCCCAGAATGCGAAGTTCCCTTTAAGTGCAGTAAGCTTGTCAAGCGGTATCGCCTTTCCTGAATTCAATATTTCATGCGCCCTGCCCCAGGCCCCGTAGTCAAGGGCGCTCCCTATTTCCATGGTGGAGAGAATCCTTTCATTGTTGAATCCTCCACCACCTCTGAGAACACTTTCATATATCCACGCATCGCCTGGTGTTTCGGATTCCCAGTAATAGAACGGGATCCTGTTGTCGCTTATATTCTTTATACTGCTGGACTCGGCAAGTCCTTCAAGGCATAGCTTCTGTCCTCCGTTAATCCTTTCCCTCAAAGACTGACTGAGGTTGTTCAGGTTTCCGCACCTTGCCGCGGCAGTCATTATCTTATGAAGAGCCTGAAGATATTGTTTGTTTTTGATGTCTTCAGCGGCTTTTTCAAGAAGTGCAAGCGCCTGTACATCGGGAAGATATTCCCCGTTGCAGGCGAGCTGCCTGCTGATTTCATCAGCATACCTTTTAGATATATCGGTGTTTTTGTGATCGGCGCAGAGCTCTATCAGAATCCGAGATGCCTCCGGAGCTTTGCCTTCTTTGTTGAGGCTGGCGAATTCTCGCCATAGTTCGAGCGCCCTCCTTTCTTCCATTGCCAGTCTTATGTCTTCGGCCGCAGACTCCCAGTTTTTCTTCTCCGGCGCAGAAAGCAGATTAGATGTCTTCAACAGTTCGTTGAAAGGCGCAAGCATCCCGTTGAGCAGATAAAAGCCAAGGATTATGCATACATCCTGCTTGTCGGGCTTTATCCCTGAATCAGACGTCAGAATTCTTTGTTGCAGCAACTGTAAAATCATATCAGGAGTAAACTGATCCAATGGGATGGTCTTGCCGATTTTTCCTTTCCCCATGGTCGTCATCAGCCTTATTGATTTTTCTGAAATCTTATCAATCAGATATTCATCCGATATTTTCAACGCTGCGGTGTTCCCGGGAATGCTTTTGCCGCGGAGACCTGCTTCGTTTTTCTCAAACACCGAGAAGATGAGGGATTCGCTCGGAATGACTGTCTTCATCAGGAAATCGCATTTAAACATCAGTGCTTCCGGAATGGTATTCTTTTGATTTTCCGCACGCCATGTTTCTGCTAGTTTCTTTAAATACGCGGTGTCTTTTTTATTTGAATAGGATGACATGAGGTCGCCTACAAGAATATAATATCCATCAAGAAGATTGTTGGCCGCAAGCTTTTCATGCCTCTGTTTTTCCTCATCGGCCCTCCTCTTTTTTTCCTTCTCAATTCGTTCCTGTTCCTTTTTTGCCTGTTCGGCAAGCGCTTTAACCTCCTCTTCCGTTTTCATTTTTTGCAATATGTCGGAAATCTTGAGAAATGCCTGATTGAGTACATTCCTGCTTTCGGGAGATATAAAGACTTCTGTGTTTTTTGAAAGAAACACGAGATTCTCTTCGATCCTTTTGCTTAATTCCTCAAGTTTCTGTTTTTCCATTGACTTGAAATCGGAAGAGGCAACCAACGCAACAAAGCTGGACAGGTCCTTCTGGATAGCTTCGTTTCTCTTTCCTGCCTCTTCTCTTGATTTCTTTATGGAAAACAGTTTCTGTTTGAGGTCCTGGAGCAGTTTGTCGGCGTCTGGCGGGATGTTTGAAGGATAAAGTTTGACATAGTCCTGTATGAGGATTATCCCTGTTTCCGGATCTGTCTTGGCGATCTCCGCTTTTACTCTATGCCATTCCTTCTGGATCTTTTCCGAAAGAAGAGACGTGGAGGAGCGGGCATCATGTTGTTCAATCGCAACTAAACCTCTGGTATTTTTCGCATCAATGTAAATATAGACTGCTATGGTTGAAACGGCCAGGATTATAACCGCCACGACAAGAGCGACTATTATCTTGAAAAGCGGTTCCGATGCCGTCTGCTCTCCTGCTCTGGCGCGTGACTGAACATGGGCGAGGTTCAGAGGATTCTGTATCGGTTTGTGGAAAACCTTGCGTTCAATATCATGTATTTTGTCAAGTGATTTGCAGACTTCCTTCCAAGAGGCTGGGCGGCTTTCGGGATTCTTCAGTAGAAGATGGTCTACCAGTCTTGATATTCCTGGGGCGATTTCCTTGCTTACTTCGGAAAGAGAGGATGGTTTATCATTAAGGTGCTTCCTCATCACTGTTTCAGGGTCATCGCCGGAAAACGGCGGCATCCCCGAAAGCATATGATAAAGGGTTGCGCCGAAAGAGTACATGTCGGAACGGCAGTCAATCCTGTGCGTGTCACCTGAGATCAGCTCAGGGGGCGCATAAAGCGGAGTGGCCATTATGCCCTCCTTGAAATCGGTTTCGTCGTGTATTGACTTCGCTAGTCCTAGGTCTGCGAGTTTTGCTCCGCCGCTGCTGTTGAGGATTATATTGTCCGGCTTGATATCCCCGTGGCAAAGGGTTTGTTTCTCCCAGGCATAATCAAGCGCCGAGGCTATTTTCATGGCAATATCCATGGCGTCCTTCTGAGGAAGGATGCCGTCCCTGGAAATCCTGGTATCGAGGGTTTCACCCTCTATAAGCTCCATTGCGAAATAATAAATCCCGTCAAGGGTGCTGCCGGCATCATAGACCTGAACGATGTTTGTATGGCTTAGGCTTGCCGCCGCCCTGGCCTCCTTGAAGAACCTCTCTACAAATTCCGCGTCTCTGGCTAGCTCATCTGAAAGCACTTTCAGCGCGACATATCTTTCGAGATTCAGCTGCTTAGCCTTGTAGACGACCCCCATCCCCCCCTGCCCCAGTTTATCTTCTATCATGAACCCGTTTATGACTGTCCCTCTGTGGAGCTGGTTGACGGAAGGAATATATATTTCGGCGCCGCAGTATGCGCAGGCGGATTTACCCGATGCGTTGTTCACGATCAACTCAACTTGTCTTTTACATGAATTGCAAAAACTTAACATCGAAATCTCTTTGTTTTCAGAATACCCTGGCAAGTAGTGTACAGGCCCTCAATGGAACCTGAAATATGTCAAATCAATATCAATCGATACAAACCGGTATTTTACACTCAAACTGGGGAAAAATCAAAGCATGGCGGAAAATAGGCGACAAATACATTTCTCCGGAGTTTTTCACGACGACATTATTACGGTGCGGATGGATTTATTTCGGCCCAGCAACTGGTTCTTTGAATTGGACAAGAATAAACTTGTTTCTTTTTATAGCGCCTTCACATAGAACCACGGTTTTCCTCTTGAATGTCCCCGGTTCGCGGATTTTCCTATAGTATGAATCTGCATCGAAAAGCACGTAGTTGACTTTTTCGGTGATTTCATCGTCCTGGAAAATATATTTCACAGGAGGTCTTATATAATATACAAAAGGTTGATAGTTTGAAATTCCAAAATTAAAAAGATATACCGGCTCTTGCGGGGGCAGGAACTTGTTTATTGCCTCACCCAGTGGGCGTTTGATTTCAAACTGTTTCATGACCGGCAGCGTAAAAGAGGCGAACTGGAAGACGAACACTGCAGTCAGCGCTCCCGTTAATACGGACAGTGAGAGGGAGTCGCAAAACTTCTTTCTTGAGCAATAGATCAACATCAAAACTCCGCCTGTAACCGCTGCGGTTCCAAGGAGCGGCACAATACATGCAACTTCAAGCGGCAGGGTTGTTTTGACTTTGAAAAGATCGAATATTTTGATAATGTAGCGCATATTGACAAGAAATATTCCAGCGGCAAGAGAGCAAACTGAAAGCAGGGAAATGGATAGAAGCAGGTTTTTCCACAATTTGCAGGCGGTGTTCTTCAAAGTAATACTTGAGAGCAGCAACCCAGTCATGATACAGGATATTGATATAAGGGGGACGAAATAGCGAGCACGGGTTCCGGGCATAAGACCTACCAGTATGAAACCGGTTGCAAGCGCCATCAGCATGCCTTTGAGTAATAATCTTCTATCATTCGGGAGTTCCTCCACGCATTTTCTATCCATTAGACACGGAAAAAACAGAAGCCATGGCAGGAAATACGCCAAAGCCTGCATTAAGTTCATTCCCCATCCGAAGATATCCATCTTATCCATTCCAATTATGCAATCCAGCACATCTGAAATCCATTCCCCGCTCATTGTCGCATGTTTTTTAGCTTCGATATGCTGGGGCGTCATCGCATATGCGGTCGCAGCCCAGGCCAGGAACATGAACAGCATTACAAATATTCCGGACAAGTGCTGTAAGCTTACAAGCTCCTTGAGTTTTTTATCATAGCGAAGAATGAAAATGACAGTCAGATAGAAAAACATGAGAATGATGGGCCCCTTCAGAAGAAGTCCGAGCCCAAGCATGAATCCTACAGCCGTCCACATAAGCCATTTGGAATAATTTAGGGAACGCATATTGAGCCACAAAACTATCGCCATTCCAGTCAGGCTTGTGTATAATGCATCGATTTCTATCAGGCGCCCATTATCGAGAATCCCAACTGATGTAAGAAATGCAATTGCAGATATGAGCCTCCCCTCGTAACTGAGCCATCCAGAGGGCATTAGCACAAGGAGGAGGATGAAACATAAAACTGAAATAGCCGCAGGCAGTCGTGCTGCAAGTTCTGAGTTGTTGCCGGCGATGAGAAAAGATATTGCAATAATCCAGTTTATCAGAGGCGGCTTCTTGTAGTATTTCTCTCCTGCCAGTTCCGGCGTTATCCAGTTGCCCGTCTCTATCATGGCCATGGATGGAAGTATCCTCTTGGGCTCATTGCCCTGGATTTCGCGCTTGCCCAGGCCAGGCAGATAAATGCAGGCCCATAGCGTAACAACAAGAAGAACACATATAGTCTTTGATATTTTAACGTCTAATATTGTCATGGATTTAAAGCTTCCCTGAAATAAGTCTCAAAGTATAAAAAAGTTCCGGTATCCGTTCAACAAGGGTTTGTGGTTTTTGATAAAGCGGGACATATAATAATCCACCTGGTTTTTCCTACAAAGCCTTTTCTACGGATTCAATAACTGTTTTCAATGTTTTTATCCTTGCGTAAAGCTTACAGTTGGATTCAACTACGGCCCATGGTGAATGTAACGTGTTCGTCCTTAAAAGCATCTCGTCAACAGCCCCCAGATAAGGACCCCATTTTTTTCTGTTTCTCCAGTCCTCGTCAGTAATTTTCCAGTCTTTCCATACGTTCTTCTGTCTGTCGTTGAATCTTTTAAGTTGTTCGTCCTTGCTGATATTAAGCCAAAACTTGACAATAACTGCACCGAAATCAGTTAACTGCCTCTCAGTTTCATTTATTTCATCATAGGCCCGGCCCCATTCCGTCGGAGAGCATAATCCCTCAACACGTTCAACAAGGAGTCTTCCGTACCACGTCCTGTCAAAAACAGTTATGTGCCCCGCTTTGGGAATCCTGTTCCAGAAGCGCCAGAGGTAATGGTGCCTTTTCTCGATATCGCTTGGAGCGGCGATTGGAACCACTTCGTAACCGCGTGGATCCAGGGACTGTGCCAGTCGCCTGATGTTGCCCCCTTTGCCGGCAGCATCCCACCCCTCATAAAGAATAAGGACAGGAATGCGTTTCCTGTAAACTTCGTGCTCGAGCTCCCTCATCCTATCCTGGCACACCTTTAACTTCTCAAGGTATTCAACACGATTCAGGGAAAGCGAAAGATTGGATTCGCCTATTATGCTTTTTCCTGCGGAGGTGGATTTAGCAGGTAGAGGGCAGGCCGCACCCGCAGTTGACAAGGCAGAGAGCTTCGCAGTGAGCCTGTCTGTTATTTCAGTGAATATCTTGAGGGCCGCCATCTTGTGATCTTTTGAATCAACAAGAGTCCATGGAGCGTAATCCGTATCGGTTTCCTCAATCATTTCACCAAACACCTTGAAATACTTAGCGTACTGTCTGTGATGCCGCAAATCGTCTTTGGTGACACGCCATTCTGTTGCGGGATTCGCGAGAAGTTTCCTGAATCTTTTCTTCTGTTCTTTTTTACTTATATGGAGGAAGAATTTCACTATCAAGCATCCATCGTCTGTAAGCAGTTTCTCAAAGGATCTTATTTCATGGAAAGTCCGATTGCAATCCTTCCTGCCGATTTCCCCGTCCACTCTTTCAATGGAGGGGCGCCTATACCAGCTCCTGTCAAATATGGCTATCCTTCCCTTTTCCGGTGTTTTTGTCCAGAAACGCCAAAGAAATGGGCGCATCCGTTCTTCTTCTGTGGGGGCTTTTATCGGATAGACATTGTATCCCCGTGGATCGAAAGCCATCATCAGTTTATTTATAAGAGTCCCCTTCCCCGAGGCCCCCCAGCCTTCAAATATGATAATCACCGGAGTTTTGGAATCGAGCGTCTTCCTTTGCAGTTCCCCTATTCTGTTTTCGAGTTTTTTCATCTCGGAACGATACTTAGATTTTTCGATCTGCATGGAGGCGGGAATGGTTTCAAGCATGTTCATGTTATAGGCTCCGTTTGGGTTGTACGAATATCCATTAAATCCTTACTTCTGAAACTTGCTGATACGGGTCACACGCCAATTCTTTAGAAATCCGTTCAGAACTTACCCTTTTATTTTCTTCTTTCAATGATGATGAAAAACTGAACTTCGATGATTATTCGTTGTCTATCATATCATATCAGCGACAATATTCATCCTCATCTCCCGTGGAGGGTTGAAAACTGAAAATCAAAATACATATTTAAATTTCATGAAAAATAATCAAAATACCGAGGGATAGGATGACCATAATAAACATATTTTCTCGTTTCCTGAAAATTACGGCATGTTTAGCTGCCTTCTCCTTAATCGTCTCCGCAACACGTGCGCTTGAACCCGAGAAGGATCAGGGGACGATCGCCCGTATTACATCCAATATATTCAGCAAGGAACATTACAAGCAACACTTTCTGGACAATGAGATTTCAAAACAGCTTTTCGATGAATACTTCAAAACGCTTGACCCTTCAAAACTCTACCTCACACAGGAGGATATCCACGTCTTCGATAAATACCGTACGGAACTGGACAATAGGCTTCTTGATGGAGACGTAACTTTCGCTTTTGAAGCTTATAGCTACCTCCTGAAGAAAGCTGAGGAGTGCCGCAATATGGCTGAAGAGATAATTAAGGGCAAGATGGATTTCAGCACTGATGAGACCTACACGATCGACAGGACGAAAGCACAGTGGCCAGCCGATTCAAAAGAACAAAAAGAGCTCTGGAGGCTGAAAATCAAAAACGACATTGTCAGCTTCAGGCTCATGGATAGGGCTGCGAAGGAATCTGCTGAATCGGAAAAGAACAAAGCCGAGGCCGGCAATAAGGAAAACGAGAACTCAAAGACTTCTAAATGGGATAGGGGAACCCCAGAGGAACGTGTCATGAAGAGGCTCAACAACAACCTTAAATACCTAAAGGAAAACGAAGCTATAGATGTGCTCGAACTTTATCTTACGGCACTCGCCAACATCTATGATCCGCATTCAGGCTACATGTCGCCCCGCACTGTAGATGATTTCAACATCCAGATGAGGCTGTCCCTGGTTGGGATAGGCGCAACCCTGACCATAGAGGACGGCTATACCAAGATTATCAATATAGTTCCCGGCGGGCCCGCCGACATGGATGGAAGATTGAAGCCGGAAGACAGGATTGTCGCAGTAGCACAGGATAATGGAGAGACCGTGGATGTAATGGATATGCCTCTGTCAAAAGTCGTAAACATGATAAGGGGGAAAAAAGATACGACGGTTAAGCTTACCGTCCTAAAGGGCGACAAGGGGGTTCATTCCATTCCTGAAATAATTTCAATCAAGCGCAACACAGTCAAACTCACCGAACAGGAGGCGAAAGCCGAAATACGCAAGGTTAAAACAATGGATGGAAGCGAAAAGAAAATTGGGGTGCTTGTACTACCATCGTTTTATTTCGATTTCGAAGGGGCTTCCAGCGGAAAGGAGAATTATAAAAGTTCGACGAATGACGTGAAGAAAATACTCGCAGACTTCAATAAGGAGAAAATAGATGGACTTGTGCTTGATCTCAGATCCAATGGAGGAGGAAGCCTTTTTGAGGCCATATCCCTTACGGGTTTGTTCATCAAACGTGGGCCTGTAGTCCAAGTCAGGAATCAAAACGGTTCGGTTGAGGTTAAAAATGATCCTGACAAAAACATCTGCTATGATGGACCGATGGTTGTTCTTGTAAACAGGCTCAGCGCCTCGGCGGCTGAGATTTTCGCAGGAGCAATCCAGGATTATGGACGGGGTGTAATCATTGGCGACAGCCATACCCACGGCAAGGGGACCGTTCAGACTATTTTTGACCTGGACGCTTTCCTGAGGCATTACGGAGTAAAGGCTTCTTCCGGTTCGGTGAAGGTAACCACATCCAAGTTCTATAGGATCAATGGCGAATCAACGCAGAACAAAGGGGTCCGCCCTGACATTGTTTTCCCTTCTTTCACAGATGCCATGGAGATCGGAGAGGAGTATTTGGAGCACGCCTTGCCATGGGACACCATAAATCCCGTAAAGTATGAGGTCTTTGCCGACACTTCGAAATACATTCCGGCGCTTGATGAAAAATCAAAGAAACGCAGGCTGTCTGAAAATGAATTCAAAATACTTGCAACGAATATCGAGAGGTTCCGTAAAATGAGGGAGGATAAAAAAGTCACACTCAACGAGGAAAAGCGCTGGGGGTTGTATAAAGAGGAAAAGAAAATCTCTGAACAGCAGTATGCCCTTATGAAACTTGAAGATTCGCCTATCGACGAGAAGACCACAGGTAAGGATAAATCCAAGAAGCCAGGAAAAGACATTTTCCTTGAGGAATCTTCCAGGATACTGGCGGACTACCTGGATATTCTATATTTCCAGAACAAGTCGGCGGCAATACTTCCCAGATAAAGACATGATATTCAACTTGGAGGAACACTGCCACCCCCTCAGAAAAGAGAGAGGGGGGGGGCTAGATAACAGGTTTCATAACAGTTATGGTGGATGATGCGTGTTTGGTTGTTAAAGGAACCACATACTTGATTTATTTCCAGACTCCTGCTATGTTACGCGCAGTATGATAAAATTGAAATTCCTGGCAGCTGTTATTATTTCATTAAAGAACTCAATGTCGGAGTTAAAGGGATTTATCATGTTCCGTACGCATAAAATCAGGGATTCGATTCCGTCTGGAGAGCTGAAATCCAGGCCTGAAACGGATTTAAAGTTCACACTTATCGAGCTACTCTTCGTAATAGCAATAATATCGATCTTGGCAGGCCTCCTTCTTCCAGCCCTGTCTCAGGCGAAGAAGAAGGCCCGCGAGATAAAATGTATCGGTCAGGCCAGGGAAATAACCACCTGCATCAATCTCTATGCTGAGGACTACCGCACATACCCAATAGGCAAATGGGAAGCACAGTCGATTGACTATACCGTGGCATTAAGGCCATACCTTTGGCCTAGGATTGATGCCACCTCCCCCTTGCTGTTCTGCCCGGAATCAGAGCAGGGCCCTGACCCATATATAGTAAGGTATTCTTATGCCGTACACCCCCGAATAATGCCGGATATCTCAACAGGCATGAGTTGCCTCAAGACAATAAGTCTCCGCAGGATTTCAGACATCATCCTTCTGATGGAGTCATGTCAGAAGGAATCTGCGTCCTGCGAACCAATCCTCAGCGCTATCCCAGGAATCCTAACCGACGGAATACCTGCCGACAGGAGCAAGGTTATCGCTGGCGACTTCAGCGGCCATGACAAGGATGGAGTTAACGCCAATGCCGGATGGCCCCGTTGGCGCCATGTCTACAAGTCCTCAACAGCCGCATTCGCCGACGGACATGTCAGCAATCTGAAATCAAACGATCTATTAGAAGCCAACATCAAAATCAATTATTAAAAGCAGTTAATCCAATCAAGAAGACTAATTCGTCAGAAAAAAACAAATTTGTTTTGACTTTATGAAACACCGCGACATATTACGAATCGTTATATGAAAAAGACGGCATTGAATGGTAACAGCAAATATTGAATATTGCCGCTTCCAATATAAATGAGAAGAATATGCGGGTGTAGCATAATGGTAATGCTCCAGCCTTCCAAGCTGATCACGAGGGT